>CAZXTJ010000466.1:0-6441 GCA_964643655.1 uncultured bacterium | reverse complement strand
CCCTATCCTCGGCTCCGGAGACCGATGCTTTATCCGTTAAGCTAGGGCAGCACATTTTCTTAAGAATATCATAAGCGCCCGCTAAATTGGGCCATAACGGGTTCATACCCCCCCGTTCTAGCTCAACGACTATTTTTTACCAGGACAACAATCGTCCATGAGCTTTTCTGCTCTGTCCCTTTGGTTGGGATAAAGGTTTGCTGGTACGGCTTCTTTGCCGCATTTTGTGCGCACTTCGTAACGTGCACATTTAGTAAAATCTGCATCACAGTACTTGTCTTGAAAAAGCTCTGCACTGAGTGGCAAGTCTTTCATCTTGTCCCCAAAAAAGGGACACTTGTCTGCAAAAGGACACCTATTCACTGTTCTCCACTTCTACACCCTCTATTTTTTCAGTTTTGCAGTAGGTAGTTTGATTACAGGCTTCTCATCGAAAGGTCTGTACAGAACAACAACCCTTCCAATGTTCTGCACATATGCGCAGTCCAGTTCCTCAGCGATTGTAAAACCAACCTTCTTGCGATCGACTGGGGCACTTTCATGTACCTTCACCTTGATTAATTCATCCACTTCGAGCGCTTTGTCAATTGCTTGAAGAACTTCTTCATTTAATCCGTTTTTTCCTATCCACACGACGGCCTTGATTTTTTGGGCCATGGAGCGGAGGAAAGTGCGCTGATTTACGGCTAATTCTATGGACATGGAATGTCTCCTTCCTGGAAATATGGTGTCATCGCCGAGACGATACGGCCAATAGAGCCTGATTGGCCAAGGAGCTGGCGAACTTCCTGCAAACCAGCAACTTGGTTTTGGCGCTCTTTCGTATCGTCCATGAGTGGGATGATGGCTTTGGCAAGTGCCTGGGGAGTCCCAGCACTTTGTAACAATTCAGGGCAAACTTCGCGTCCAGCAACGATATTGGGCAAACCAACATGAGCGTTGCGAACGCAAAGGTGGAACACTAAGGCCGACAACATGTTGACGGCATATGAGATGACCATAGGAGTGCCCAAAATGGCTGCTTCCAAGGTCACTGTGCCTGATGTGGCAAAGGCAGCCCGAGCTCGTGAAAGAACAGAGGCTGTGTCATCGTTCACAATCTCTACTTGAAGATTGGGATGTTTCTCCAGGTGCTGAGCGAGTAAACTCTCGTCGACTGTGTGGGCTCGGGGAATGGCAAAGACAGTTGATGGTCGTTCATCTTTTACTATCTCTGCAGCTTCAAGAAAACGAGGCAACAATCTATCGATTTCCTGTTTTCTGCTGCCTGGCAAAATGGCAAGCAAATCTGGCAATGGTTCCTTCGAAGTTTGGGGTACCAAATCAACGAGGGGATGTCCCACATAAACAGCATTGCCATCGTACTCTTCATAAAGGGGAGGTTCAAAGGGGAAGATAGTGACAATGAGGTCACTGACTTCGGCGAGAGTTTTGGCTCGTCTTTGTTTCCACACCCACACTTTTGGGGGAATGTAATAAATGGTCTTCAGCCCCAATGAACGGGCAAAACGGGCTGCTCGCACATTAAAACCCGGATAATCGATTAGTATTACAGGTGAGGGACGTTCTTTACGCAGATACTCTTTCAAATCCTGCCAAATGCGGTAATAACGAGGAAGACGGACGAGCGCTTCAGTGATACCAATGACAGCTTCATCAACGAGATTAAAAAGAAGCTCAGCTCCAGCCTCTTCCATCTTGAGGCCCCCATAAGCCACACATTGGCAGGCAGGCAGGTTCTTCTTCAGTTCTCTTACGAGTACTGAACCATAGAGATCGCCCGATGCTTCACCGGCTATGAGAAGCGCCTTGGGCGCCACAGCTTTACTCCTTGTGTTCTTTTCTGTTCACAGTGGAACGTTTCCGTCGCCGGTTTGGTTTGGGTTTGTTCGAGCGTGAAGGTCTGCTGTTATTGCTACTTCGTCCACGGCGAGGGGAATAACCTTCACTTCTGCGAGAGCTGTGACGACGGGGATAAGAGGTGTCTTCCCTTCTTGCTTTGGCAGGTTTGACAACAAAAGGTTTCTCTGCCAACTCTTCGATTTTTTCAAAGAGTGTGGATGCATTGGCCAAAGGTACTTCAACAAAAGAGAAATGCTCATGAATGCGGACGTTTGAAATCAACTCATCGGCAATGCCTGTTAGCTGTGAGAGCTTTTCAGCCAAAGACTCTGGAGTCCACTCTTCATTACGCCCTGTTGATACATGAAAACGGACAGTTCCTGGTCTCGAAGCTCCTGTATTGCCAAAGAAACCACCAGCGCCGCCACCACAGCGAGCCTCGTGGAGCAGTTTGAACAAAGCAGCTGCTGTCTCTTTGATGTCTAGATAGTCCTCAGCGTCATCCATGAGGCGGATATATGGTTTTATATCCCTCATTTTTACTTCACCAAGATAGGCACGAAGCTCTTCTGCTCGACGTTGGTCTTCTATTTCTCTTTTATTGGGTAAATCACCCTGGGGAATCTCGATGTCCAAACGTTCCTGAATGGCATGTAAATCGTAGAATTCGCTCTGAGTAACTAGGGTCAAGGCCCGTCCCGTTCGGCCAATGCGGCCTGTGCGGCCAATACGGTGAACATAAACTTCAGGGTCTCTTGGCAATTCATAGTTGATGACGTGGGTCACGTTGGATACATCAATTCCTCGAGCAGCCACATCTGTGGCCACGAGCAAATGCATATCACGCTCGCGAAATCGCTGCATGGCCTTTGCTCGCTCGTTTTGGGAAAGGTCGCCATGTAACACATAGGCATCAAAGCCACGAGATTTCAGCTTTGCGCCTACTTTGCGTGTCGACGCTTTTGTGCGACAGAAAACTAATCCCAAACCTACTTGCTCGTGATCAATGAGATCACAGAGGGCTTCGAATTTGCGATATTCGTCTACTTCGTAAAAATATTGCTCTGTCTGTTCACCAGTCAGCCCATCTTGGCTCAAGTCGAGCATACGAGGTTTACGCATGTAAAACTCGGCCAATTTTCTGATAGGTCTTGGCATTGTGGCTGAAAAGAGCAGTGTCTGGCGTTTTTTGGGCGTGTGGCGCATTATCCAACGGATGTCGTCAATGAACCCCATGTCCAACATTTCATCGGCCTCATCGAGAACCAACATCTGTACATCGCTCAAGTCAATGTAACCACGGCGCATCATGTCCATGGTTCGTCCTGGTGTGCCAACAATGATTTGGCAGCCTCTTTCGAGCTGCCTTACCTGTTTGTCTATGGGCTGGCCACCAAATATGGGTACCACGTTCAGCTCGTTGTATTTGGAAATCCGGCGCAGCTCTTCTGCTACTTGCCCGCAGAGCTCACGGGTTGGTGTGAGAATGAGGCCACGAACGGGGTTTTTAGTTCCATCAGGTAAAAGCTCAACCATAGGAATACCAAAGGCCGCAGTTTTACCAGTGCCAGTACGGGCTTGGCCAATCAAATCCACTCCTTTGAGAACAAAAGGAATACAGGCTGCCTGCACAGGAGTGGGAGCGGCAAAACCCATGTCTCCAATAGCGTCTAAAACTGAGGAACTGACGTCAAAAGTTTGAAAGTCTTCAGCCTTCTCTTCTAAACATTCGTCTTCTGGCTTTAATGAATCCATTAAAAACAAATCTCTTCTCTATATATAAACCAGCCAGTAATTGGGTGGCTGGGAAGTATAATATGGCGAAAGCAGTGCTGCAAGGCCGGAAGGAGAGAGATGTTACCGCGTCCACTTGGCGACCGATATGAATTGGTCTCGCTTTTGGGTACAGGTGGCATGTGTGATGTCTATGAAGCACGCCAATTGGATCTGAACCGATTGGTGGCCATCAAGATCCCTCGACCTGATTGTTGTGATCAGGAACATATGGCCCGTTTGCAGCGCGAAGCTCGCACTTGCGCCCGTTTGCGCCATCCCAATATTGTGGCCATTTATGACGTAGATGAGGTTGATTCTTGCCCCTTCATTGCCATGGAATTGGTCAAGGGTGACACCCTTTTTGAGCATTTAGAGCATGGAATGACCCTGGAGCAGGGTGTCTCCATTTGCTTGGACATAGCCCGCGCCCTTTTGTATGCCCACGAGCTGGGCATAATACATCGTGATTTAAAGCCTGGTAATGTCTTGATGGATGACCTAAAGCGCGTAAAGATTGCAGACTGGGGTTTGGCTCGCGCTCATGAAGACAAAAAAGGACTCACCCAAACGGGTATGATAATGGGAACTCCCCAATATATAGCCCCAGAACAAATAACCACTGACCAATGTGATGAGAAGGCAGATCTTTATGCCTTTGGCACCATTCTCTTCGAGATCGTCGCTGGCAAATTGCCCTTTGCTGACGATGATCCCCAGCTTTTGATGGTGGAGAAAATCAAGAACAAAGCACCATCCCTGGCGAAAGTTGCTCCTCAGTCCCCCGAGAAATTGGTAACACTCGTTGATGGTTTGCTGAACCAAGAGCCAGCAAAAAGACCATCTGGTGGCCAGGTCGTGACTGTCCTAGCAGAGATATTGGCTCCACCGAAGGAAAGGAAAACGCCTGGTGTCACCAGTGTGGCGAAAACTGAGAAAAAGGGCAATAAGCTATTCTATCTACTCCCTTTATTACTCATAGTCGCTCTCTTTTCAGCATGGCATGTAAGAAGCCAAAGTCAGGCTGAAAAAGAGAAAAATTTTGCCGATGTAGTCGTCAAACTCAATACACCTAAAGAGCTGCTTCTGCAGAGTCCTATAGCTCTCCATAGTCCATTGCAGCTGAGCCTCATCGAAAAAGGCAAAAAGGTGAAAGAGAAGCTATTTGACCCAATCGAGGGCAAAATGAGTGGTGGTAGAAGGTTACTCTCTCTTCATTTGGACGAACCCATTATTGGTCCGGCTGAGGTGAAGGTTTCTCTTGGTGACTTAGAGCGTACTATCACAATTGACGGTAGTGAAAAAACGGAAGAAATTTTTTCAGCTCTGGGAATGTTGTCTCAATCTTCGGAGAAGTGGAAAAACCTCATTATGGAGCTCGAAGAGTCTCGAACTAGGTTGTACCAGAATAGGAGTAGACCCAATTTTGAGATGATGAGGCAGACGAGCCGCAAGGTAGTCAGAGCGGCTTGCGATGAGGCGGGATTTAGCAGCAAACTTCGCAGGAATGTGGCCACAATTTTGCCAAAAGTCTTCTCGCAAAGGAAAATCTATCCTGGTTCCAAGTTGGCTCAGAAGTTACATTCCATCCGTAAGCTGGAATGTATGCTCTCTGAATACAACGCTTTTCCTCCAGACTGGGGATATACGACAGGTCTTTTGGGATTTGAGTATTTTCCTGATGGTCGCAAGAGCCGTAGCAAAAATGTTCTAGCAACCATTACAACAAAAGAGATGGTTGGTAGGCGGGAAAAGTGGCTCTACATGTCAGATGAGAGTTACCTGACCAAATTGCGCAAAACAGGTATTCTCAGCAACATTGGTTGGGCTCGCCTAAAGGTAGAAAAGTCGCATAGCAACCATGGTGACTTGGATAGAAAAAAAGAAGTTGTCCCGCCTCTCAAGGAAATGCGCTCTCATTGGCGACGTTCTTTTGAGTTTCGGGCCAAAGATAACTGGCCTCGGCCTGTCCGGCTCGAATTGAAGGTCCGGCGTTTCGTTCATTATTCGACCATCAATTTGCGCGTAAATGGACGGTCTCCCATACTCGTCGTCAACACTGTTGCCCTTTCGCATATGATGGGGCAAAAATCCAATGTGAAATCGTCCATTTGGACTCTGTGGGTTTCTATGCCCATCGATCCCACCATTTTGCGCCAAGGAAGGAATGAACTAGACATCACCGTTCGTGACATTTGGCCTTTGAAAGCTACGGCCATGCTGGCCATTGGAGAAGCAAGGATAGTCGACGATAGCGACTAAAAACGTTTTGTATAACGAAAGGTTGGTTGCAGTGGTTCTTTGTAGCTGGGAACGACTGGTTCTAGCTGAAAAGTGACAGCACTGTTTCTTTCAATTCTCTTGTTGTGACGCTGCGCAGCGCCTGCTGCAGAAAAGACGTCGAAGAGGTAAGAACCGGCAAAAAGAGCACGCCCAACTGTGCCAATTGCTCCGTCAGCTGCTCTGCCGCCAAGACCGTCACCTGTTTCCGCTCCGCCCTTGTCGGACAAAATCATGCCAATGGAAAAAAGTTCAACAGCAAACAAAATAGCGCCAGTCTTTTTTTCTCCTGCAGAGTAATTGCCCAATCCATGAATTACGGCACCTGGTCCCAGGGCAATACCAAAAGCCATAGCAGGAGAACGTTTTTTCTGAGCCCTTTTGGCAAGAAGGCCTGCAGGAGCAAGGAGAAAGAAGCAAAGGAGAAGAGACAGCTGCTTTTTCATCTTTCTCCCTTCAGCCAAATTGTCGCAGTTCTTTACCATGCTGTCGGTTTGTTGCTCTGGCTGAATGAGATTTTGATGATGACCCTATACACATATACAT
>CAZXTJ010000465.1:0-6458 GCA_964643655.1 uncultured bacterium | reverse complement strand
GCTTACAAAGAGACCATTCGTGGTAAAGCTGAAGCTCAAGGTCGCCACAAGAAACAATCTGGTGGCCGTGGTCAGTTCGGTGACGTCTGGTTGCGCTTCGAGCCATGGGAAGAAGAAGGATACAACTTCGTCGACGCTATCGTTGGTGGTGTAGTTCCTGGTCGTTTCGTTCCTGCTGTTGACAAGGGCCTCAGAGAAGCCTTCACCAAGGGTGTTCTCGCCGGTTACCCCGTAACCAAAGTGCAAGTAACTCTCTATGACGGTTCTTACCACCCAGTCGACTCTTCAGAGATCGCCTTCAAGACAGCTGCACATTTGGCTGTCAAAGCTGGTATGCCTCAGGCCAAACCTGTGTTGCTCGAGCCCATCATGGACGTGGAAGTTGTCATTCCCGAGCAATTCATGGGTGACATCATGGGCGACTTGAACACTCGCCGCGGCAAAATCCAGGGTATGGATCCAATGAACAAAAAACAGCGCATTCGCGCTCAGGTACCTCAGGCCGAGATGGACAAATACATCGTCAACTTGCGCTCCATGACAGAAGGTCGTGGCGAATACACGATGAAGTTCTCTCACTATGAAGAGGTTCCCAACTTGGTGGCCCAAGATGTAATCGCCAAAGCCAAAAAAGAGAAGGAAGAGTCTGAATAAGCTACTTTCAACTCTTTGACTTAGGCCCGAGGCCCAGAGTTCATAGCTCAGCCTCGGGTCTTTGTTGTATCGTATAAAAAATGGGTAAAAAAGAGTACAAACAGAACATAAGAATAGATGCCAAAACGGCCACGATTAAGGCTCACCTCGAAGACATACTCATCGAGGGTTTTCTCGAGGTGGCTTCCGTAACGGCAGAGCAGACCAAAGGCGGCGAGGCTCGTCCTGACTTTTTGCGCTGTATTGAACTAGACGCGGCAATGACTGCTGAGAGACTGACGGCTGAAGTACGTCGTCGCCAAGCAGAACGTGGGCAAAACAAGGTCGAAATAGAGACCATCAAGTTCGTGGAAGACCACGTAGAAGTCACTGCCACTTACAAAGGAATGTCTCTGCCCATTACTGTTTCGGCGCGAGTCAATGCCTGTCTCGATGAATATGGTTGTATTACGGTCAACTTGCTTCCCCTTGACGGAGCTCTCGGCTGGCTACCCCTGCCCCTGGCCAAAATAGCAGCCCAAGCAGCTCGCCAAGACAGAAAAATCGCTGAGATGATGATTATTCGCGAAATAGACAACGACTCTATACGTCTGGCTTTGCGAATGGATAGAACAGCTGTCATCTTGCCAAACCTTCGTTCAATCGATATCTCTGAAGGAAAGTTGCACATTCGTTGTCTCGACTGTTCCCAACAAGAAAACAATATGCCTCCCCTCGTTTCTATTGATGAGCTAGATGAACCCACACTTTCCCCTGTCAGCTGCGCCTGTGCCCTTTGCCAAAAAGAGAAGACAAGCAAAGAAGTTCCCACCACTGATGTTGCAGAAAAAGAAAATGAGGGCTGGTTGTCTAGCCTATCTTCAATTTACCAACGCGTCGTCTCGACCAATGAAGATGGCTCTCTTCCTCAACAAGGTGGTGATTGCCAGCGACAGGTAGAGGATTTTGTCCTTTTGGAAAAATACTCCCAAGCCTTGCAAAGATGTGAAAAGGAGCTCGACAATCCCTCTTTGAGGAGAAGGGACGAACGTCGCCTCTTACGTCGCCAGCTACTCATCTTGCTCGAAGGTCAAAAAGATGGAGCAAAAGCCGAAGAAATTGCCAAAGAGGCCATAGATAAATTTCCCGATGAGGCGCATTTTCACGAACTACTCGCCCGCTCCTATGATGTCCAGGGGAGAAGTGCCGATGGAGTCAAATATTTGGAAGAACGGGCAGATTCCGTACAGGAGAGTAACCATCCAGGCTTGGCTAGTCGCTTTTTAGGAGCGGCAGCAACCATGTGCCTCAGTGACGCAGATTCTGTCCGCAAGGCTGAAAGCCTGCTCCCTGCCATTGAGACTCTTGGTGGCAAAGGTCCTTTAGTCGCCCATTTAAAAGGTGAGTTTGCTCGCAAACGTGGCGATTTGGCCCTAGCCAGTCAGTGGTTCGAACAAGCCCTGAATCAGATGCCCTTCCGAGTAGATACACTGCGCTGCCTTGGGCGCACTTTGGCAGCTCGCCACCATCCTCTTGCAGCAAGAGCTGTTTGGTCCACAATCTTGCTCTTGCGTCCCTATGATGGTGAAGCTTGTCGTTCGCTAGGAATAGCACCTGGCTCACCAACGAACAGAGCCGACGATTTCACTCCTTTGGACGAAAAACACCTGTCGGCCATACTCAATTGGACATCTGGTGTTGATGGTGCTCGTGTATCTGCAGCACAAAATCTTGTAGAGAAACTTGCACCGGCAATACCTCTCTTTGTGGACGAGAAACCGCTTTTGCCACATGGCAGTCAATCCATTGCTCCCAAGGAAGAGCAAGAACTGTCACGAGCCTTTTCATATGCAAAATCACTTTTGCCACCTAGTGAAGGCATAATCATCTATCGACTTCCTAATCACCATCACCAAATCATTAGTGGAAACCGCTGGGTTGGTTTTCCAGTCACACAGTTAAAAGGTTTGGACCATCAAGCTCTTGTTTTCCTCTCTCTGCGTGAGTTAGTTAGACAAGAGAGAGCCTGGCCCAGACTGGACGAAGCCCCCATCGTCCCCTCATTGTTAACCTGTTTGACGAGGAGGATTGCCGCTGAAGGCATCCAAGCTGAAGAAGATGAAGGGTTCATCAACGATGTGATTACATCACACATTGGGGCTGATGGTGTTGGCCTTCACGACAGAGACCTAGACCTATGGATAGGACCACAAAGACGAGACGAGATACGCAACGTTTGCTCTCGTTTTGTCTCAATGCGTTGCAATCCCTGTGACATCAACAACGTCATATCGGCCTATGAATGGACATTGGACAGAGTAGCTCTCATAGCTATCGGTGATCTGGTCACTGCAGCTCACGCAATCACAGCAAGCTCCTTTGATGAACACGAGCGAGCAGAAGCTCGCAGGATTGGCCCTCTGCGCCTTCTGCTAGAGCTCATAGAAAAGGAAAAACAAAACCCAACGAAAAGACTACAGAAGCTACAAAAGTTATGCAGTCGGCTCGTCCAACTCTGTAGATTTGCCAGAAGAGTGGACAATCTAACTCCAAAGAAACCTGAAGAGGAAAAATGAGAGTCATCGTCTTCTTGTTGATGGTCTTTTTGACACCAGTCTTGCTGGCCCAAGACAAACAAGACCAAACCCAAGCTCAGCGAGCTCTCGACACACTTTCTCTCTTGCAGAACATTGTAGCTGAATCAGCGAGAAGGTTAGATGTTGGCCGCCTAGTTTCTATTAACGCCAATCTAGACGTTGTTGGTCCATGGACGGCACCTTTCCTAAAAGAAATCGGGAAAAATGAAGAGCTTACGCTATCTGCCAAAAAACGCCTTAGTGAAAACCTATCGGCAATACCTGCCGTTGCAGCAGAGAAGGTCTTCACGCTGAGCCACGACCTGGTACAGCGAATGTTCGAACACCATATAGCTCTCGTTCTAGAACTACATAAACAGCAGAGTAGCTATACTGATAAGTTCATCAAGGCAGAGGAGTCAAAAGAACAAGAGAAGAAGAAACGCGCTGCCATCAAAAGACTGAGCAAAGAAGTGAGACAGAGGTTTGGCGCTAAAGGACTCCTGAGACTCACAGTTGGCAATGACCGAGAGTACAGAAGTTATCGTGATGAAACCAACTTAATGAATTTGCATGGAAAAAGACTGGCCTTACCTGGCAATGATAGTCGCTGGCTAAAAGACACAATCAGGTGGGTAGGTGATAACGAAGATTTTAACTCGCGCACCATTTTCACAGTAACATCCGTTCTTGGTAGAGTGGCCAATGGTGTAGACGAAGATACAGATGTAAAGCCGAGGACAATACTCGGAGCCGTTGTCCGAGCAAGAGAAGAACAAAGACGGGCCTATCTCAAAATACTGGCTGCACTGTATAGAGAGCAGAACAATCTTCTCCAACCCAGACTAGAGGCGGCAGCCAAGTGATATGTGTTCGAAATTAGACACTTGTTACCTAAAGGTGACACTTTTTTCTACTAGCAAGTTCGACTAAGCGCTCTCAGAGTACCATTCCGTTCTGGCACCCTTTTCGCATAAGAACAGATGAGAAAAGGAGCAGTTCAATGAAACTTATAAAAATAGCTTTATTCGCCCTCTTTGCGCTTACTATTGCCTCCCCCCAAGGATTTGCCCAAACTGAGGACATCGTCTCCTACTATCTGCCTTTCACAAAAGAAGGCAATTCCACTGAAATGATGGCCACTGCAGCACCGGGAGCTGCGACACGTGGTCTCGATACTCCTTATGAACAAGTAGTATCGGATTATATGGTCAATGAGCAGTTTTACGCCGAAGGAAAATGCCTTTATATGCGCTCTGGAGGAGACAACAACGAAGCATTCCAGCTCATCACAGTAGATGATGAATATGCCGAGCAGATAAAGACTGGTGTAGTGGAAACTGTTAGCGACGTACTCAGAAACTTTGGACAAAATGAAGATGGGACGGACAACCGTCCTGGAAATGCAGAGTATACTCACCCCAATCTAGTAGATCATCGTCCCATGCAATCAGCTGTTCAACACCAAGGCAGGAGGAACTCTTGTGGAGTATTCTCTCTTCTTGGAGGAGTAGAAGCCCTGGGCCAGGGTGTGCCATACGACCTTTCGGAGCAAGACGGTTTTTATTTGGCTTCTGCTCACATTGGTCGTAATCCATCTTTGGATGAGGGAGTCTGGCCTCATGAAATGGCAGAAGCACTGCAAAAAAATATGGTTTGCCGAGAGGTTGACTGGCCTTACCAAAAAGAAAAAGAAAACCTGCCAAGTCAAAGGCCATACAACGCAGCAGCCAATGGCGTCTGTGGTCTCTTTCAGTTCTACTATTTCACAGTTGATGAAGATTTGCGAAATAATGTGAAGCAGATAGAAAGACTATTGTCTCTAGGAACTGATGTATCGGCTTCATTTTATGTGGCTTGGGACAATAAAGTTGCTCGCAACACCGGTGAGATTACTGTTCGATATGACCAAAATGGGCAACCACTCAAGAGTAAAGCCCTTCACGCAATGCTGATAGTTGGTTACAACAGTGAAGATAGGTATTTCATTGTCAAAAACAGCTATGGTGCTGATTGGGGTAAAGAGGGGTATTGCCACCTTTCTTATGATTATTTCAGCAATTACGCATTTGGTAAATGGGTTTGTGTTACTCGTAGCCAAGTTGCCTTGAGACCGCAAATGGCACTGAGCTCTCCTGAAAACGATGAGACAAACCTTCCGAGCTTGAACCTCTTGGGTCAGTAAAGCGCTAGAAGTTATATTGGAGGTAACATCTGGAAGGAAGTCAGTAGACATTGGGAGAGCAGCCACGTTGCCAAATTTGTGGTGACGACATCAAGGAAGATGATTGTGTCTACTGTTCCTGCTGCCATACTCCTCATCACAACGATTGCTGGCAATATGTTGGTCACTGTTCGGTTTTTGCTTGCGGCTCTTTGACTAATTCTAGTTCGCGACCAACGACTCCTGTATTGACGGCTGAAGTTGATCTCTTGAACATCGATGACGATGGCAGGTGCCCAGAACACGAAGCACTCGTACTACACATAACAGCCAAACCTCACACGGTCATTACTGATCTACACGGCACCTCGCAGACTACAGAAGCCAATCATATACGCCTCGACTTGGACACTCCCTTGGAAACTTTCCTACAAATCTTCTCTGCCGCCATTTTCTGCTTTAGTCTGCTCATAGTCATCATTCCTGGTGGTCCCCCAGCTTTGAGCGTCTTTAAGGTGCTTTGGCCTATCGCTGCATTAACAATGGCTTTTCGTCTCTTTGTGGAATGCACTTACGTTCTCGATGGATATCGCCGCGAGATCCTCTATAGCCGTTCAATAGTAGGGTATACCCAAACTTGGCGAGTATGTTCCTTCGATGATATTGAGTGTATCGGTCTTTCCGGTCGAGAGCGTCTTACTGATATGAACGAATGGAAATACTCTGTTGTTCTGCTTTTGCCCCGCTGTGTCCTCGTACAGATTTCTGACGAAACAACAAACTACAAATTGGCCTCAGGTTATTGCAGACAACTAGCCCAGCATCTGGACTTAGAGGCTCGTATTCCAGGCGAAAAACACTCTGGTTTACGAAGAGGACTGGAAAATGTGCCCATGGAATCCTCATATGTCAACTGGAGGACAAGGCCTTTCATCGGGCGTGCGACTTTTCCTTGGGCTATGTTTTTTGTCTTTCTGGCAACATTGACTTGGTTTATTTTCCTTTTTTGATGGCTACCATTTGAATATTGCTCATATCCTCGATTGCGTAACGAAGACCTTCTCTGCCAAGACCAGACTGACGAT
>CAZXTJ010000464.1:0-6487 GCA_964643655.1 uncultured bacterium | reverse complement strand
GCAAAGAACAGTGTGACAGTATAAGAGAAAACAAAAATGTGCTTTGTCACATTTCATTGGCTCCACCTCTGAGCGGTGAGAAAGTTCATGTTGATTATGATGAGCTCATTCTCTCAGCAGCCAATCTGCCACGAGACCAAATCTTTTTTATGTGTCGACCACTCATCGGTAACAATAAAGTCGAGAACGAGAGACTCATAAAGTCCTTGCCAGATGGAGCTGCCGTAGGATTTCACGGCCTTTCTTTGGACAACATTGCTGATGTGACTACGTACGCATCTTTCACAGCCAATGATGAAAGAGTTTTGAGAGATCTTGCCCTGCAGAGGTCTTTACGAGTTTATGATTATTTTGGCTGTCTATTGTGGGAGAAGTTAAAAGTTCCTTTTTGGAAGTTTCCCTCAGCTGTGAAAAAGGATGATGGTCATTGCCATTCCTGTGACAACTTCCATTTGTGTGAAAAAGCTGTAATCATTCGTGAAGATGATGTCGCTTTTTTGCTGAAGAAAATGGAACTTTCTTTTGAAAGCATAAAGATTGAGAAAGAGAGAATTACCATTGTAAGCAAAGAAGCAACTGCCCGTTGTGAAGAGGTTTTTCTATCTCAAATGCTCAAAAAAGAGGTGAACATTAGTTCTGTAGCCAGAAGTCTTTTGGGCGGAGTGCAGCAAATGGAAGAGACTATTGCAGCTCGGTGGCAAAATACTGGATTTGCACCCATAGATAGAATGGAAGACATTAGTCAGAAAATCGCTGAGTTAATCTGAGTGGCGTTTTTCCCACTCTTTTTGTTTTTCTTTCTCTTTTTCAGCTTTTGCTTCGTCCAATTGAGGGCGTATTTTTCTGTACTCTTCCAGTCTTTCTGCCACTTCTTTTATGTCATCAGTGATGGAAAGATATTTTGCATAATCACAACCTTTGGCAAGTTGTGACAAGAGTGGATAAACTGGTTTTGTTTTGGTCCAATATTCAGTACCCAAGAATATCATGGGGCTGACGACGCCAACTGTGTTGTAGTGGTTCTGGCATGCGTCTTGGAATATCTCCTGAATAGTTCCTGCACTACCAGGAGAATAGACTATTCCATAGGTCGCAATAGTCATCAATCCTTCTTCTCGAATACTGTTGGCAAAATACTTGGCAATGTGGGTAGCAAAAGGGTTTGGTGGTTCATGGCCATAAAGCCAAGTGGGAATTCCAAGGCTTGCACACTTTTCTTTATCACCACTCTCTAGGGGATATTGTCTGCGCACACGAAAGGCTGGCGCCAACCATTCACCCGTTTTTTTGGCATCGAAATGGGCAAAATCAGCCAGTATCCCAAAGGCGGCCTCGAGCTCTTCTTCTGAGCGAGAGGCAAACCAAGCTCCTAGGTGTGTTGCCTCCATTGCGCCAGGTCCTCCTCCTGAGGCCATGAAATATCCTTTTTGTGTGAGTAATCGTGATAACAATGCCACTTTGTGGTAGGACTCATCGTCACGACGCATACCGTGACCACCCATTATTGCGACCACTCGTTTTTCAGGTTTGCTTTCGCGAAGCAGGTCGTAAAGTGCATCTGTAATACCGTGATCATGAAGTCTTCGAGCCAATGTTTCCAATATGGAGTTGGGTTCAGCTTTTCCTGAGAGCCACCAATGGTCGTAGACACGGGCATCATAGGTACTGAGATAAGAGGCTGGATTGTCTATTTCATAACTATCGAAGAGCTCTTTAGGTTCATAGAGCCGAGATGGGCAGGTCACGTAAGGTGTATTGTCAATTGATGGAATGACGAGAGCACCATCTTCCAAAGCTTTGTCGTAGAGCGACTGAGGAAGGTGGCAGCCTAAAAAGCTAGTTGCAGAAAGTGAAAGTTCAGACAATTTGTCTACTACCTCTGTCACATCCAAACCCTGAATGACAGTGTTTTCAAGACTATTGTTTTTCTCCAAGTAACTCTTTAATTCAGCGAGACTCTCAATCTCCTGTAACTTCACAGAGTTTGTCCTCTCATTTTTCTGACAACTGGGTCAATCGTTTCTTGATTGGGAGGGCCATCTCTTTGCGCCCCCAAGCTTCGTATAGCTGAACCAAGGCGGTCAACGTCTTTTTGCATTTGGTACTCTTTGCACCAAAAGTTCTCTCTAAGTTTTGCAAGGCCAATAGATAAGTTCGTTCGGCTTGAGCATAGTTTTTTTCACGATCATAGTAGTCACCCAATTTCTCCAAATCACCGCAAGCCAACAAGGAGGTAGGTCCTACTATTTCAACCTTACGTTCCAAAAGCTTGATTATCTCAGAGTATGCAATTTGGCTTTCCAATCGCGACACCAAACTGTCTATGGTTGCCATGAGCTTGACTTCCGATTTTATGTCTCCTTTACGGAAGAGCGCTTCGCGAATGTTTAGCGCTCGACGAAGACAATCCAAGGCTTCTTTTTCACTTCTTTGGGCATAGTGTGTGGAGATTTCCTCTAACAACTCGGCAACTTCAGTGGACGAGCGGCCAAAACTTTGCTCTGTCATCTCTAGAGCCCGTCGATAGAGTTTGTTTGCATTATCGTCTTCTTTTTTCCAGCTCAGAATGGAGGCTAGCAAACTTGTACTCTTGATGACATCTTCATGTTGGGGAGCAAGTTTTTCCTCTCGAATGATGAGAGCCTGCCGAATTCTGTTTTCAGCCTCTGTCATTTGTCCTAGTGAACGATGTACCAGGGCTAACTCATAGACACATTGTGCTAACAGCAAAGCATTGTCTTTGTTTTGTTCCAAGACATCCACAGCGGCAGAAAGATGGTTATTTGCTTCCTTGAGGGCAAACTTCTTTCTCAGTAGAGAACCAATGAATAGTTCATTTCTAGCTGTGCGAATATCATTGGCCCCATAGGAACTCTTTGCTAGTTTGAGCGCCTTTTGACCAATTTTGAAGGCAGAACGAAGGTCTCCATCACGTTGATGTTGCTGAGCACGATTGAAGATATTTTGCCAGCTAGAAGAGTGATAACAGCAGCAGATGAAAAAGGAAAGAAAGAGAAGAAGGAAACTACTTCTTTTTTTCACTTTTTTCCTCAGTCAAAGGTTTGACGGAACACTTACGCGTTTTTCCTTTGAGCCATTTTTTTATTGGAAACAACCAGCTTTGGTTGGTTTCTAGGCAGCGGATGGAAACTTTTTCCACATACCAGTCAGGACTGTGTCCCCTCTTGTCTTGGTGAAGTGCCAATCTCCTCAGTTCACCGAGTGAATAAGTGGCAATAGTGAATCTATCCACCTGTCCTCGTTCAAAAGGGTTGCCAGCACAGTCGAGTTGATAGGGGCGAAGTACCTTTTTCCCACTACCCTGTAGGGCAATACGTACTCGAGCATCAGTGCCCGCAGCAGGTTTGTCTCCTGTATATACGTCCACTTGATAGCGGAATAGGGAGGTGACGGGATACAACATTCGCTGTGTTTGTTTATCATCGTCTGTTTTGCTGAACCAACGTTCACAAGGAAAATTGTAGGTGCGTCTCTTTCTTCCGTCAGTTTCGAAAATGGTGACACGGGACAAGAACCAGTTAGGGCTAGCACCCTCATTGTTCTGTTTGACCAAGATTGATCGGATTTTGCCTAGAGAGCGAGGCAGGTGAAAGCGGTTTACCTGCGTAGAGTTTCGAGGGAACTCTTCATCTGGCAAGTCAAACTTGTGTACTCCTTTTTCACCATGCAAACGAATGGAAACCTGGGCTAAAGTGCTAGCCTCTTCAATATCTCCTGTTGAGACCATAATGACGTATTTTGCTGCTTCTGCGCTTCCCACTGCCAGCCACAAGCAAGAGACCAGAATGAGAGTCATAAGTCCTTGGCAATTCATGAAATCCTCCGCATATCCTTGTGTCTGTCATGGTAATAGTAGATCGCTTGAAGGCTTAGGCCAACGTGCGAGCGACCGCTCGCCTCATCAACGTCAACCAACTGGAGCGCAACGGCGAATGGAGCGCTTTTTCGTCACAATTTTTTTTGAGGGGAATGTGGGGCCACCAGACTTCCGTGCAGTAGTTGAAGAAGAGGAAGAGCTTTGCCTGGATCGTCTTCTCTTGTTGCTTCTTTTCTTCCTGGATTTTTTGGATCTTTTAGTAGCTTTGGCTCTTCGCGAGCGAGCAATCTTCTTTTGACCTGCAGCAATGACACTGGGAGCAGCTGTCATCCCAGCTCCCAAATCCCCACTATGTTTGAGTTGGTGTTGTTGTTTGGCCCTGATGAGGTTCTCTTTTGCTACTTTGGCAAAATGCTCCCTAAGGTTGATATCACCAACAATTTCAGCATATTCCTCTGCTCGTGATGCATCAAAACCAATGGCTTTTTCTGCATGCATTTTTGCGCTCTTTTTATCGCCTGAACCATTCCTTTTGCTAAAAGCCTGGGCTAGCCGATGATGTGTTTTTAGATGAGAACCATCGAGAAGAGCAGCACTATTCAAGGCTGAAATCTCTTCGTCCAAATTTCCTAACTCTTCATAACATGAAGCAATCAAACGAAAAGGTTCAGGATCTGTGGGGCTGAGTTTTTGTGCTTCATCAAAATAGCCCAAGGCCTTTTTGGGGTCTCCCATCCCCAAATAACACATACCGTAAAGGCTGCTATGGCTTTCATCTCTTTCACCTTCACGTACCCCTTGCTCTAACACCTGTAGTGCTTGAGCATAAAGGGCACGACTCTCTTCTGGAGATTTTCCTAGGGTTTTCATCTTCTCGGCTTGTTTACACATTTCTGCTGTTTGTTTTGTCAGATAGAGTGCAGAGCGCATCTTCGGTAGTGGAAGACCATTTTCGTCCACTGCGCCATCTTCGGGCAAAGAACATTTATCAATATTCTCTTCGATTTCTCTGACTTGCTCTGCTGTGAGATATTGTTTGGAAGTATCCAAAAGTGCCAACCAACGAGCCCTTGCCTCAGCTGGCTTCCCAGAGATATACGCTTCTTCAGCTTCTTTGAAGGTTTGCTCATAAAGTTTGGCAATAGCAGCCGAAGGAGGAGAGTTATGCCCCTCTTGGCACGCATTGAGCGACAGAAGACAAAGAGAAAGAAGAAAGACTATATGTAATTTCGAAGAAGTCATCATGAGTAATAATAACACCAATAAATGGTCTTAGGGAGCACAACGCTTTTCGTATTCGCTTACGATATGGTCAGCCAAAGCTTCTTTGTTTTCATAGTCACCCACAGTCAAAGTTTCTATTCTCTCTTCTCTGCGTAGGAAAGAGAGCTGACGTTTGGCGAAACGCCTCGTGTCACCTTTGAGTTGTTCCACACACTCAGTGAGCTCCTTTTCGCCTTTGAAAAATGGCAAGAGTTGTCTTACGCCAAGGGCTTGATGGACAGTTTTGTCGTCATCACCAAAACGTTCGAAAATGGCACGTACCTCATCAAGGGCACCTTTATCCATCATTATGTCCACCCGTTGGTTGATACGTTCATATAGCTCTTCTCTCGGCAGATTGAGAGAGAAAGCCAGATAGTTCTCAACGGGACCTTTGGTTTCATTACCAATGAGTGAACTCATGGGTGAACCAGTCAATCGGCACACCTCAATTGCGCGGATGATTTTTTTCCTATCATTGGGGTGAATCTTTTGAGCCGTCAATGGATCCAACTTTGTCAATTCTGCATGGAGTGTGTGGCTATCATCGCCTAGCTCATCGACTATCTGTTGTCGTATCTCTTCTCGCCCAGCTGGCAAATCATCAAATCCATCGACGAGAGCACGAAAATAATACCAAGTGCCTCCAACAAAAAGGGCTGGTTTGCCCTTTTCATCAAGTTTTTTCAGTACATGCAATGCTGCCTCTGTGTAGGAAAATACATCAAATTGTGTATTGCAATCGAGAAAGTCAACGAGGTGGTGTGGCACGAGAGCACACTCCTCCTTGTTTGGTTGGGCAGTTAATATGGGCAAACCTTTGTAGACTTGCATGGAATCGAGCGAAATGACTTCGCCGCCCAGTTTTTGCGCAACAAGAGCTCCTACAGAACTCTTGCCCGTGCAAGTTGCGCCAAGAAGAAACAGTCTGGGTTGAGTAACCATCAAGCTGCCAGCTCAGCTCCTGCAATTTGGACTGGCAAATTCTCGCTATTTTTCCAAGTGCCTTCGAGCCGGCTTTTGGTAATGCCTTGAAGGAAACGAACGAGAAGGGGGAAATCGATTGGTTTTTTAATGAACTGGGATTTTTCAGGCAGACCTTCAATGGGATTATGCCCAAGAAAGACCAGTCGTTGGTCTGGAACGAACAACTTGATGGACTTAGCCGTCTCTAGCGCAGAGAGGAGGGGGAGATTCAAATCGATGAAGGCAAGATCAAAGGCTTCACCATTACGCATGAAATATTCGACCAATTCATATCCTGATTCCATACATGCGTAGTCCCAGTCTAGAGAACGCAAGCAGGTTCCGATAATTTGTCGATAAAAGGCGCTGCCGTCAACAATGACAGCCCTCGGTGGTCGTAAAGCCATGGCTAATACCTTT
>CAZXTJ010000463.1:0-6502 GCA_964643655.1 uncultured bacterium | reverse complement strand
GTCTACTGCCACGTTCTACACCCTTTCAAGACAAAGTCTCGTTATCAGCTTTATATATGCCAGCTGGCAAAGTGGGCGGAGACTTGTTCGATGTCTTTCCCATCAATAGCGACAAGTTGGGTCTTTATATCGCTGACGTTTCTGGTCACGGCATCAGTTCGGCCATGCTGACAGTGTTTTTGAAGGATGCTGTCCACGCAGTGGAGCGGCAAAAAGGAGCTCATCTGCTGGAAAAACCGGAAGAGGTGTTGTTGCACCTAAATGATATGGTTTTCCAGGATCTGGGCTGTTTTGATATGTTCATTTCGATGACTTATCTCGTTCTCGACGTGAACTCTTATGAGTTGGTCTTCTCCAATGCCGGGCACCCACCTCTCTTGCTGAAATCGTCAACGACAGGGGTGCGGAAAGTGCATTTGCAAGCGCCTGCTTTGGGCATTGACCCCAAAGCCAATTTCGGTCGCGGTGAGTTACATTTGCACGACGGCGATATGGTCGTTCTTTATACGGACGGCATTCGAGAGGCTCATAACGAAGAGAACCAGTTTTATGGTCCCGGTCGTTTGAAAGAGGCCATTGAACGTTCTTCATGTCATGCTGACATCATGGCCAACGATTTGGAGAAGGACCTGCAGTCTTTCTGTAAAGGTCATCCCATTCCTGATGATGTGACCATTGTCGTTTTGGGCACGGAACCACAACGTATACCTTTTATAACTTCTGAAGCTGATGAACCTGAGGAAGAAGAAGAGCACCACATTCCCACTGAATGTGAACTGACAGTGGCCTCTCAAAGTGGTCGACGTTTTGTCATCGTCCGAGGGGCTGGCACGTGGAAAGACTCGAAAAATTTCCGGGCAATGTGTGAAGCTGCTTTAGAAGAGAAAGAGTGGTCCGTCATCGTCGATTTGGGTGAATGTACACACCTCGATTCGACTTTCCTCGGTATTCTGCATGATTTGGTGGCTACTTTTGATGAAGAGAAGGGCTGCAATATTGAGTTGCAGGATATTCAAAGACCACTGTTGCGTGAAATGAGTGAGTTGGGGCTGACAGCAGTTCTGAACCATGTGCGCCACAGACCTATCCCCGTGCCCGAAGAGGCAGCCACTAGCGACAAGGGCGTTTTGTCCCACGATGATATGGGACGATTATTACTTTTGGCCCACGAAGCATTAGTCGAGGCAGATCCGCGCAATGCCGACAGGTTTGACGCAGTCCTCAAAGTGCTTCATGCCCAGACCAAAAGCAAAGAAGATTGACAATTTGAACATTTTCTTCCGATTTGGTAGTATATTTGTCCTATGGCAACAATATTATTTGATGCATTCGCGAAGTCCGATTCTCTGGGGAAGTTTGTACTTGCCGTCCTAATCGTGCTGTCCGTCTATTCTTGGGCAGTCTTGATCAGCGAATATTTGTCTTTACGCCGATCGAGTAAAGCGAGCCACACCTTTTTGCGTCGATTTGGCGCTATTTCAAAGGATCCCTTGGCTTTGTACGGCACACCAACGTGTAAACAACTAGGTGGTGCACCAATGGTGCGCGTTTACCAAGTAGGTTGTAGGCGTTTGGGAGCATTCATTCGTGAAAGTCGATGTGAGGGGGCAGACCCACGCATTGGTACAAAAGCCATGCTCGATGTGGAAGATGCCATGACCATGGCCATTGCCAGTGAGTCTTTGGAAATGGAGACTCGCCTTGGTTCTTTGGCTACCATTTCATCGGTGAGCCCACTTTTGGGTCTTTTTGGCACTGTGTGGGGAATAATGCTCGCTTTCCACAACATGGGCGTGACTGGGACGACTTCAATTCGTGCCGTTGCTCCTGGTTTGACAGTTGCTCTCGTGACGACAGTGACGGGCTTGGCCGTGGCCATCCCAGCGCTCGTTGGTCACAACCTCTTGGCAAGTCAGGTACGTCTTGCTGTGAGTGGAATGAAATCTTTTGCTCTCGACTTTTTGGGTTTAGTCGAGCAGTCAAACAACAAAGTCGACTAAGAGGAGTGAAGGGGAGGGTCCCGTGCGACGGCTCCTGAGAGAAGATGGACTCGTTAGGCCCATCGCTGACATCAATATGACCAACCTCGTCGATGTGACTCTAACTCTGCTCGTTCTTTTCATTTTGATAGCGCCAGTTATCGACCAGGGATTTACAATGAAGTTACCAACAGCTTCTGCCAAACCCATTCGCACAGTTGATTCTCTGACCATAGTCGTTGATAGAAGTGGAAAAATCCTCGTCGAGGGTAATGGAGTTACTTTGACACAGTTGTCTCTGCGGGCAGAAAAAACTGCGACCTTGAACGTCGAAACAGATGTGGTCATCTTGGCTGACAAGTCCCTCGAATATGGTCGCGTCGTTCAAGTCATGGACGTAATTCGCAATGCAGGACTCTCGCGAATGTCCTTGGCAACGAGGGAGGAAGGTTCTTGAGGCGAGAGGTTCTTTATTCGGCCTCACTTCACGTAGCACTTTTTTTTGGCGTCTACGTCACTGCTACGATGGTCGATAAACCCAAACCTCGCTCCATCAAACCCATTCAAGTCAAATTCATCGGTAAACGTGTTGTCAAAAAACCGACGAAAAAAGTTCGTCCCACGAAAAAACCGACGAAGTGGACAAAACCTAGTTTATCGAGAACAGGAGTTTATCGTCCGCCTGTTACGAAAAAAGCGACGAGAAAACCGACAGTTAGGCCAAGGCCTGTTACGCGACGGCCAGTGGCTAGTAAAAGACCAACGAGAAAACGACCAACGCGGAGAGCAACTCCTATAAGGACAGTGACAAAATCGCCGAGACCGACACCGATAGCACCCAAATTTGGAAACTCGCTCGCAGATAGAGTGAAAGCTGCTTGGGGCAAAACTCCGAAACCTACGCAAGCTCCAACTAGGGCACCCACTGTTGCCACTACGAGACCATCTCTGGCTTTGCCTACACTTCCTCCAGTGCAGACGAGCGCACCTTTGACTTTGGCTCAAGTTCCTTCTGGGATGAGAGTCAGTGGAAAAGTTTATTCCTCTGATGCTTGGTATTTGGAGGAAGTAAAGAGTCTTTTGGACAACAACTGGATTAGACCTGCCCGTGTGCGCGGCGAAGAGCGCTGTGAAGTTTCATTTTTAGTGGCTCGTGATGGCACCATAGTGGCTTCGAGTTTATCTAGTCCCTCGTCCAATCAATCTTTCAATCGTTCAGTCTTGGCGGCAGTGCAGAGAGTTGGCAAGTTCAAAAAACTGCCCAAAGGCATTGGTGGCAAAAGTGGCGAAAGGTTCTTTCTTACCTTTGTTCTTTCGTCATTCAATTAGGACTATCATCAGGCGAAAGTACTGCTTTGACTTCGTTCAATAATCTCGTGCGGTCAAAAGGTTTCTGAATGAAACCGGCCAAACCAGCACCGTCGAATTTCCTAATCGTTTCTTGCTCGTCATAACCAGAAACGAGTAGTACTGGCACAGTATCATTCACATTGTTTAGTCTTTCAAAGGTTTCATAACCGTCCATATTGGGCATGGTCATATCGAGTATGACGAGTGAAATATCCTTGTGTCGTTTCTCGAAGATTTCTATTCCTTCTGTGCCATCGTTAGCTGAGAGAACTTCAAAACCAACACCTTCTAGTATTCGTTTGGCTACCAAACGAATGGACTTGTCATCGTCAACGACAAGGATTGTCCCCGTACTTTTCCACTCTTGAGCGCTTTGTTTTTTGGGTTTGAGCTCTTTGACCTCTTCTGTACGGCAAATGGGGAAGAGAACGCGTACTAAAGTACCTTTACCAATTTCGCTATTGATGGAAATTGCTCCGCCATGGCCGCGGACAGCACCATGAACTGCAGCCAGACCCAGGCCCCTACCTGTGAACTTGGTGGAGAAGAATGGTTCGAAGGCACGTTCCAGAGTTTCGCCACTCATGCCTTCACCTTCGTCTTTTACCTCTAAGAGAATGTAGTCGTCTTCTTGCAAGGGTGAGTGTTGAACGAAGTCTGCTAAATCCTCTTCAGTGAGATGGATGACCTTCGTCGTGATGGTTATGGAACCCTTGGGATCTTTGTGGGCCTCAGCACCATTTGTTACGAGGTTCATTACTATTTGGCTCAGCTGATGGTTGTCACCTTCAACAAGAGGTAAGTCATCGGCGAGCTCATAGGCAAGTTTAGCCCGTTTGGCTACAGAGGCCTCGATGAGAGAAAACATGGATTTGACGATTTTGCTCAGAGAGAGGGGGCGGACGAGGAAACGCCCCTTGCCACCATAAGCAAGCATCTGTTTGGTCAAAGAGGCTGCCGAGCGAGTGGCCTCTTCAATTTGCTCGAGGCTCTCAATCAATTCTTGGTTTCCCCCAGCTTCCATCCTTGCCAGGCTAACGTTGCCCATGATGGACTGCAGTAAATTATTGAAGTCATGGGCGATACCGCCTGCGAGCACACCAAGACTCTCTATGCGTTGCTTTTGTTGCATACGTCTTTCGAGCTCTTGGCGTTCGTCTTCTGCGCGATGCCTGTCTGTCACATCACGGACGATGGCTTGAACCTCGTTTTTACTTATCTGAGTGAGCCTGACTTCGACCCATACCACTTCGTCTTGTTGATCCCACACTTCCTCGAAGACTTCTATTGTGTCTTTATCAAAGACATTTTCAATGGCAACGGTGAAATGTTCGGCCAGTCTTGGTGAGAGGACCTCATAAATGGCTTTGCCCACTATGCCATTCAACCGCTGGAAGAGTTTTGATGAAGGAGGTTCGTGACAATCGAGGAATGTTCCTTCGTGGCTTATTCTTAGAATTGTATCTGGGATTGTATCCAGCAAAGTCCGGTGGCGAGCTTCGCTGTCACGTAAAGCTTCTTCTGCTCTTGCTCGGGCGATGAAAGAGCCCAATCTGCTGGCAAAATGGCACAGTCGCTTTTTCGTAATGGAAGGGATGGTTCTCTCGTCTACTGAACCCAAGATGAGGCATCCTGATGAACCGTCACCCAAGGGGACAGGCAACATACAGGCTGTTGCAAATCCAACACATTGAAAGAAGGAGCCCTTTTTGTCGAGTTCCTCCACAAGAGTGAATTTCGGAGCACAGTGTTTGGTGTTACACAAAGGGAGGGGCGGATTGTCAATGAACTTATCCAGGCAGGTCTCTTCTAGGCCTAGGCTGCAGATGATGTTGGGATGGATGCCATCACTAGAACAACTGGCTAGCAATCCCCTGTCGAGACCACTCATGGCCAAGGCTGCCTCTAAAATGTGCTGAAAAGTTGCCTGTAAAGAGCGTAAATCACCAAAACCTGTAGCAAATTCATTTTGCACACGAACCAAATCTTCTTCGATTTTTCGTTCGTCGATATCCATGTAGCCGCCAAGAATGACATTTTCGCCACCTACCTGGAGGCGGCGTAAAGAGGCAGCAGACCAGAATGGACGGCCATCGACATCGCGTAATTGGACTTCGTAACCTTCAATCAAGTCCTTTTCGAGAATAGCAGTTCGAAGAGTTTCGCAGTCTGAGGCGTCCTGATAAAACTCAGAACAATTTCGACCAACAATTGAACCAGGAGCCCAGCCGAGGAAGCGCCCAAATTGACGGCTGGCATAAAGGATGTCTCCTGTTGCTGCTCTCGTCACGACCATTGGTACTGGACTAGACTCAACGATACTTCTAAAGAGACGTTCGCTCTGCTTCAGAGACTCCTCTGCTCGTCGCCTTTCTGTAACGTCAGTGGTGACGATGATACAGCCAGTCATCACGCCATTGACAATACGAGGAGTGTAACGATTGTTGATACAACAACGTTCGCCACTTTTTTTCCAAATCCAGTATTCCAGTTCTCGAGGAGGAAGCCCTGTGCGGTGCATCTCTGCAAGAACCTCTTCAATACGATGGCGTTCTTCTTCAACGACAGGTGCAAGGGGATCAAGGGCGAGCAATTCATCTTTTGGGTAGCCAAATATCTCGCAGAGCCGACTATTGACGAAAACGATGCTTTCGTATTCGACAATGGCTACACCGTCTCGAAGGTTGTCGAGAATTTCTCGGAAACTGTGTTCGATGGTTACTCCTCCTGCTGTACATACCAAAGTACCGCGCAAAGGAGTTCTGAAACAAGTGGAGGGACCCTAGCGTGAGTGTTTGTAATAGAGTTGTCTAGCTTTGAAGGCAAACTTACTATTAGGGCTGACTTCAATCACTTTTGACCAGTTGGTCAAGGCTTGCTGCAATTGAGAAGTCTTGAAATAAAGGTTGGCCAGATAATAATAATGGGCTTCATTTTTACAATCGAGAGCGATTAGCTGCAAATAAAGCTCGATGGCTCTTTCATAGTTATCCCTCGTGTAATGAAGAAAGGCTATCCACTCCAACAATGACAAATTGGTGGGATCTCCTCGGAGAAGGTTTTCCATGGCATCGAGATCGGCTTCATCAGCTGCGTTGGCGTAATTTGTGATCTCGGGTTCCATGGTTTCTCCTTTCAAAAGAATTAGTTCTAGCAATGGAAAAGCACTATTT
>CAZXTJ010000462.1:0-6514 GCA_964643655.1 uncultured bacterium | reverse complement strand
GGGCTGAAAGGCGCCAATTCATAGGTGGATCAGAGGAAAGTCCAGTCTCTACAGGTTTGATGGTATGGGTCAAAGAACCATAACATTCTTCTAAAGAGGTAAAGGCCGAAGCAGCACCAAAGACCGAAAAATGCGGAGTCCATACATGGGCGGGAATGAGGAATGCTTCAGGTGATGCCTCAATGACCATTCGTAACAGGTCTTCGCTATCGAGCCCCAAGATAGGACGTCCATCTGAACGGATATTGCCTATTTTCCCCAACTCTTCGTTGAAACGAGCGGCTGCTTCCAAGTTGGGCATAAAAACGAGGTTGTGCACTTTTCTCGTTTTATCGTTTCTCTTGTAGATATTGGAGATTTCACAGGAAAGGATGAAACGTACTTCGGCACGACAGCTAGAAGGAACTGGCTCGTCTGGTTCATCAGCCGAGACATCTTCGCGTAGTCGATATAGACCCTCTTCAGCTGGCTCGAGACGCTCCTTCAAATGGGCATACCAAGCAGGATGAGTGAAGTCACCGGTGCCCAACACAGTGATACCTTTGATCTGAGCTTGAGAAGCCAAGGGCCCAAGACGCATTCTTTTACTAGTTGCTCTAGACAAATATGAATGTATGTGGAAATCGCCAATGAACGGTTGTTTGTCGCCCACAATGCACCTCCACTCTCAATTTGTCGAGCCGATATCATACCATCATCACCAGGAAGGGCGTCCAGCCTGTTCTAAACGCAGTCTGCGCAGCGCCTTTTCCAGTTCACGCCGAACAATGGGATCTTGTTCGTCCAGCGAAAGGTCCCACAACAGCTGATAGACTCTTCTATCTTTCACTGTTACCAGGGCAGAGACGGCTGCAATACGAACTTTACGGCTAACACTCTGTAGTAGGGGGGAAAGAACTGAGACAGCTCTTCGTCCATCAATGCGGGCAATTGTAATAATGGCAGTGGGCAGAAGAGGATCGTCTTCCACAAAGATATATTTGCGAGCCGCTTCGAATGCTTGTTTGTTACCGCGATAGTGGGCCAATGCTTTGAAAGCCTCACGACGAACTTCCAAGTCTCTGTCTTTGAGAGCTTTGAGTACAATCCATATCTTTCGCCTATAAAAAGCCAAAACTGAAATGGCTCCGCTTCTAACCATGGGCGAAGGAGACTTCAAGGCGCTGTTGACGGCCTTTTCCACTTGGTGCCAGCCTAGCTGCTGTAATCCGCGTTTAGCAGCTTTGGTTGTTTTTTTATTGGCCAACAACTCGATGAGTGTCAGTGGTCCAGGCTCACCTTGGGAAATCTTCTTCAGTGCCTCTTTGGCCCCTTTCTGCGGAACCTCAAATTCTATATTGGTGCAAGCCAACAATCGACCTGCTGCTCCCCATAAACGAAGATCTGCATTGACTCTGTCACCTGGTACCAGTCCCACAACGAAGATCTCTCTGCCATCACCATAAACCGCTCTCAAAGGGCCAATTTCTCTCGGAAAAGGCAGAACAAGTTCACTTTGTGAAGCCTTTGGTTCTTGCCATTTGATAGTGACCCAATAAGGCTCAGCTTTGATTTCCAGGCCCATTGGTCCAGCACCATCCATGTGTAAAAACATTGTGTCAGCGGCAGGTGCCAGCAGGATGCCAACTAGTATGAGCAGCGGAATGAGCAGAACTCTCCATTTCTTTTTTTTCACGGAGACTGGCTGTTCATCCTCTCGTAAAACTTCTCCCAAGACGGCTGTAACTTTATCACCATCATCGACTGAGACTGGTGGTGGATATTCACCACTTTCCCCTTCCTTTGTTTGGCAAGTTTTCCGCACTTCACAAAGAGCATTACGAAAGCTGGCCATGGTCTCGAATCGATCTTCTTTTTCAGCTGCCAAGGCTGTCAGTAGAACATCGTCAAACTCGCTGCTCAAAGAGCTTCGATAACGTGAAGGAGGTGGAATGGCTTCTCGACAACGACGGGCTGCTCTATACATTGCCGGGCCTTCACGAAAGGGAGGTCCACCTGTAACCAATTCATAAAGCACGAGGGCCAACTGATAAACGTCCGTTCGACCATCGATTGTGCCACCATTGAGCTGTTCAGGACTGAGATAACAAGGCGTGCCAGTGATTTTGTTGACCTCAGTGATGTCACCACCTTGCTCAAACTTGGCTATACCAAAATCCATCAGACGGACGCGCCCTTTGTCATCAACTTGAATGTTTGCAGGTTTTACGTCGCGATGCCAAATGCCACGTTCGTGACAGTGAGTGAGTGCTGCAGAGACAGAGATGGCAAGAGAGAGGGCAAAACCTACGTCAAGGCCCTGTCCTCCTGCGTCAATGTGGCGGTCGAGTAAATCTTGTAGTGATTCTCCTTCGAGAAACTCCATTGCGTAATAAGGTCTGCGACGATGCCTGCCAACAGCAAGAATTCGCACGATGTTTTCATGTCTCAAACGCGCCAAAGCTGCTATTTCACGGCGGAAACGAGTTTTGAATTCGTCTATGAGTTCCGCAGGCAATACTTTGAGAGCGACTGTGTGTCCCTGTTCTACGTGGGTAGCAAGATAAACAGTGGCAGAACCACCTTTACCGAGGACTCTTTCCAGTCTGTAGGGGCCAAAGAGCTGTTGCTCAGTCAATCGCTGCCCCCTTGCCTACCTTTAGCCCTTCAGACCTGTGCGGGCAATACCCTGAATGAATTGCCGCTGAGCCAAGAAATAAGCAACAATGAGCGGCAGCTGACAGAAGGTTGAGGCTGCCATTAGCAACTCCCAATTCGTACCTTCAGCTTGGTTGAATATGTTCAGAGCCACTTGTATTGTGCGCATATCGGCTGACTCAGTAACAATCAAAGGCCATAGGAGCGAGTTCCAACTGCCCAAAAAGGCAAAAATGCCCAATGTGACAAGAGGGGGTTTGGAGAGAGGCAACAAAATCTTGAAGAGGAACTGAGTCTTGGAACAACCATCGACGATGGCAGCATCGTAAAGCTCGCGAGGCATGGAGAGAAAAAATTGGCGGAGCAAGAATATGCCAAAGACACCAGCGAGCCAAGGCACTACTAGTCCCCAGTATGTGTCATACCAACGAAGTCCTTTGAGAGTTAGGAAGTTGGGAATGAGCAATACTTGGGCTGGCACCATCATCGTTCCCAAGAACAAGGTAAAGATGAAGTCCTTACCAGGGAACTTGAAGAAGGCAAAGGCATATGCAGCTAACAAAGAGGTGAAGAGAACACCTACAGTGCCAATGACAGCTATGAGGAAACTATTCCAAAAATAGACTGCAAAGGATGGTTCTATCCTATTCCAAGCTTTTGTGTAGTTTTTCCAAACGAAACGTCTGTAGATGACGTCTTTGTGTTTGACCTGTTTTTCACCGCCACCAATGATTCGCACTGTGACCATATCATCTGGTTTCACGTTCTCGACAGACTTACTGACGAGCTGAACGGCAACCTCTTCTTTGTTTTTGAAAACAGGATCAATGTGGACGATGTATGGTTTTTCTCTCGGTATCAAGATGGTATTGTCGAGAACCTCGTCAGGGCTCTTTAAGGAAGTGAGAACCATCCAAATGAAAGGAAAAACCATTATTGCCGCGCCAATGAGAAGAAAAGTGTGTGTTGCGGCCGATGCGATTAAACTTCGAGTTTTCTGGCTTTGAATCACCGTTATCTGCCCTTTCAGGTGTCGACTTTTATACCATAACGAACCTGTGCCGGGCGAGCACTAATAGAAGCAAGTGACTATGTCCGATGTATATATATAGTTATTGTAGTAAATGGAGTGGCTTCTAGAGAGCCACGAGAGGATATGAAGTGTTTGATATATATCGTTTGGGTTTGAGTGTTATAACTGTAGCGCTAATCAGCTGCTCCATAACGCAGGCCGAACCTCATCGTTCTTCCCATGAATGCCGAGTCTGTCATAAGGAAACTTACAAAGAATGGGCTCTATCCAAACATGCTCATTCTTGGGCCAATCCAGCTTTCCAAGAACGCTACCAACGAATGAGTAGACCCAAAGAGTGTGTTGCTTGCCATGCTCCTCTGCCTGTAAATGAAACGGGTCTATGCAACAAACCCAAAGGGCGCACACGAAATAGAGCTGATGGTGTCAGCTGTATTACCTGTCACTCTCAAGGTCCTATTGTCCATGGTCCAAGAGGAATAAAAAGAACGGGACTCAGTTGCGGAAACAAAGCCTTCAAAACTCCTCAGCTCTGTGCCCCTTGTCATTCCAATTCATGTCGATGTTTCACTCGTTTCAAAGGAATGCACAATCGACAAGTTGGTGAATGGGCACGAAGCCCATTCCGTTTCACAGTCTCCTGTCAAGGCTGTCATATGCCCAAAAGAGTAGCTCGTGTTGCCAATATGCGAGTGCCAGAGTTGCCTGCACGAACAGTGCACCAACATACCTTCCCAGGTGCCGACGATGCCGACTTCATCCGTCGTGCCATTGAATTCCAAGTGGAAAGACAGGGAGATGAGCTACTTCTCTCCATCGTCAATGCCAACGCTGGTCACTCTCTACCAGCAAGTGAAGGACGAACTATAATCATTCGTTTGACCTTCCTCGACGATGCCAATCTAGAGCTAGACCATGTGGTGGAGTGCATTGAAGAGTATCGTCACAATCGTATACGAGCTGGAGGCAGCAGAGTCTTCTCATACCTTCTCAAAGAGGGTTGGCGGCGTGTAAAAGTGTCGGTGATGTTCCGACACTATCCAGAACAACCAGAACGCCACTGGTTACTGTTACATCATCGAATCTTTGATATGCAGCGTGATTTCAAAACCCCAGCCACACATCACATTGCCGATGAATTGAGATCTGCTCATAAATACAGAAAAAGACTACGAGAACGTTTGAAAAAACCAGTCCAAGTCGACGAGTGGGGTCGTCGAATGGGAAACTGAATGGAACGGGAGCTAGACAATGACAATTAGTCGAACCTTGGGATTAGGGCTGCTGGCTCTTGGCCTTGCCATTTCGCTAATGACACCCTTCGCCCGCTGTGAAGAGATCAGCGGTGAAGTACTTCATCAATACCAGAAGATATATGTTCGTGAGCGAGCGAAAGAGTTGGACAAGTTACTCGCACAAATGTCCCAATCGTCAGGTGTTCATCTTGCCGATCGCAACTTTAACGCCATCACTGTCCCCTCTCCCTCTGGTGAGAGACTCTTGCTCTGCCTTTCTCGCGAAAGCGCTGAACCCATGGATCGTTGGCTTTTTATCATAATGGAACCCAAAACGATGAATGTTGGGATGATATTCGACTTCGTGAAAGCTTTTGGCATTGAAAGGATCAAGTGGCTCGATGACAATCGCTTGCTCGTATTGGCCAGAAGCCACAATTTATCTGGCCCTCCAGGCAAACTGTTCCATTTGAACCTAAGGTCTGGCAGAGCTGATCTGCTCGATGATTTCGTCTGGCGTTTCGTCATGTCCAAAGGTGGAGATGACGTTGTTTACGAACGTAGTGATGATCCTCGCGAGCCTTATGGATTACGTAACTTGTTCCATCTGCGAATCTCATCTCGAGACAGACGAAGAATGGATCAAGTACGACACCCAACCAAACAGTTTGGTGAACTTGGTCCATTCGAAGCAGATGACTCATTCTTCAAATATCAGGTGAATGTTTATAGCTCAGACAGCTTTGAACCCAAACGAGAGAAATATTGCTACGATCTGATGGCTGGAAAGTCCTTCAAAGATGAAGCTGGCGCTGTTCCGGAGGCTCTGATGAAGACTCCTAACATTAAGACAAAAATCGACTCAAATTCGAAAAAATGAACGAAAGATAACAACAATTGAGCTTTTGGGGTCATTTTTGTATGAACAGATCAGCAAAATCACTTCAACGGCCCCAACATCTAGTAGTAAAATTAGCCAAGTTGTGAAAAAAGTCACAATTCTTTTCGAAAATGGCAACCTGTGACTTTTCTGTCCGTATGTATATATAGATGAATTGCATGCGAGGACATATTAAAAAACTGGGACTTTTTGTCTGCTGCCTGTTGTTGCAGGCTGTTTTTGTCTCCTCTTGTCCTGCTGCAAATGGCTCTGGCAGCTTCTTTTCATCTTCGGCGCAGATTCTGGAAACACTTGAAAGTGGTACCTCTTTTGGTCGTCGAGACACAATTGCCATCACTCTCTTACACACAAATGACATTCACGGTCACCTCCTTGGTACAGATGACAAAAATCCACTCCCAGCCCTATATGAGACCATTACTAGGGAACGAGAAGGTGACGAGAGCCCTGACGAAGATACACTTCTAGTCGATGCTGGTGATTTGTTCGAAGGTTCAGCTGTCGATTACCTGACCAAGGGAAAAATGATGGTCGAGGCGCTCGATCTTTTAGGTTACGACACTTGGACTTTGGGTAATCACGATTTCTGTATGGGCCGTGAGGTACTCGCCAAACGAGTTGCCGAAGCACGTCGTGCTGGTGTTGCAGTCTTGGGCGCAAATGTAATCAGTGACTTATCGGGACTTCCTGCTGAGGACTTGGCTACAC
>CAZXTJ010000461.1:0-6524 GCA_964643655.1 uncultured bacterium | reverse complement strand
GGTGACAATGCCTTTACGGGAAGCCTCAATAATACCCATACTTCTTGGTACATCTGTGTTGAAGTCATCTGCGTTGACAATGAGCCACTTCACTCTTATACCTTCAATGCCTCATCGAAAAAGGGAATGTAGTGCTGAGCCTGTTTCTCCCAATTCCAAGCTTCCACAACAGTCTCACGTGCTTTTCTTCCCATCTCTATTCGCAGTTCTCTGTCATCACGCAATCTCTTGATAGCGCTGCGAATGTCTTCCACTTCCCTTTCGACGAGGAAACCATTTTCACTCTCTATAATTAGCTCGGGAGCGTGTCCCACCTTGGTTGAGACTAGCGGTACTCCGCAAGCACTTGCCTCCAACAGTGGATGTGGCCCACCTTCAGTCCGACTCGTGCAAACATAAGCATCGAGTCCACCATAATAAACCACCATCTCCTCTTGCCTTCGCCACTTTTCCTCTCTAGCAGCTTCAACCAACTCCACACCATCCAAATCCTTTAATGCAGGCAAGAGATAGTCATACAAACCTCTCTTACCAGGGTGATTGGATTTTGAACCTGCCCAGCCTATGCGCAGCTTGCCAGCAGGCGAGTGTTTTTTCCTATTAGGCGGAGTGAAGACTGAACAATCAACACCATGGGGAGTGTGAAAGAGCCTGCCAATATGTGGTGAAAAAATATCGAAGAGTATTTGTGAAGAAACATTGATGGCAGAGTATTGCCCTAAGGTTGACAGTGTATCTCCTGAGGGTGCCTTCCCTTTTCCCTCATCCCATTTGAAATGACTTCGCACACCAGTTATGCGTGGTGAAGGCAGTTGCTCGGATAGACCACAATCTATCAACTGTCGCCAATAGCAGGGATAATAGAGGTCAAACCTGTGGCGACTAAGTGTCTCCAATAACTCATTGTTATAAACGATAGTGAAGGAATAACGGCTCGATAGACAACGGACAACATTTTTTGCTGTCCTATCCAGAGCCCATCCCGGCACATCGACGACAATGAGAATCTTTGGTTTCATTAGCGCCACAGGATGCCTCATCGAGCTCCCAGGTTACAAGCCTACTTTTCCCAAATCTTCGTCGTCTTACCAAAATACTTGTCTTTGATACTCACCTTCTCTAAGGTCGTGTACACCGTTTTTTCCCAACCAGAGACCATATAATCCACTCGAGTATAGGCCCGCTTTTTTCTCAACAGAGCTTTGCGAGCAGCAACTACGAATGGTTCGAGGTCACGACGTTTGGCAAAGCGTAGACGTCTGTACCTATATCGGGAAACGGTTTTTGTATAGGTGAAAAAAGTATTTCTCGAATACTTGAGCTTCACCTTTATGCAATAACGCTTGAGACTGTTACGTGTACCTTTTCGTTTCGCCGCAGCCGGGCTCAATGGAATTAAGACCAGTGCGACAAACAAAAGCCAAAACACTAGTCGTTTCATTACCACCACTCCCTTTCGAGATATGACAGGGTTTGGAGCCCGGCCCTCCGACGGGAGAGCAGGTGGTATCTACAACGAAGTTGCCACTCACTTGGAGTCGCTGATTATCTGAGGTTTCCAGAATACTGCCTCTTTGGGAATGGGCACGCCATGTTCCCTGAGGACTTGCATTCGCGAGATGACTGCAGCACCTTTGAGTAAATTGAGAGCAATTTGTTTAGCTGAAATATTTTCCAAATCAGCGAAATCGGAGTTCTCGCGCCAAATATTAAAACTGCCAACAGCACTGTCGCCGCGAACTTGATAGTCCATCTGTCGCTCTTTTATTCCATCAATGGCCCATTGGCTACTTTCGTAGAGGTACCACTTCAAGAGCAAAGAAGCTCTAATCTTGGGAGAGGTCGTTGCTTGTTCCACAAGAGCTGGCCACCATTGCCGTAAGAATGGTTCTGCTTTTTCATAAGCTTCTGTCAAAGAACAGAGGAAAATCTTCTTCTCCATGAAAGACAGACCCTCCCTTGTCAAAGCTTCAAGACTGTCAGTAGAGCGATAGAGCTCTTCAAGACGACTAGCTTTGGTGGCGAACATTGTTCCGAACTTGGTGACACGAACGCGAAAGTCAGCGTCGAGATATTCATAAGAAGGAGCTGTTGTGAAATCCTCTGGTTTGGCTTTAGCGAGAAGCTCTTTTCTTTTTTGTGAGCCACCGGCTTCTTTTGCCAATCCATTGACAGCACCTGTTACTACGAAGTCAGCTCCCATCTTGAAAGCTGCATTGACGGCCTCTGGCGTAGCCAATTCGCCAGCGACACCAATTCGAACTTCACACTTTCGCGAAGTACGCGTCTTGCGCAATGAGTGGCGTAAAGATGGGAAGAGGCTCACAACATCTTGTTTGCCACCTGCTCGGGATACATCTCCATCAACAACGATGTCTTGTGACAGAGGCAGCTTCAGTCCCAACTGCCCTTCTTCTTCTGTCAATTTACCATCAGCAACGAGTGCTTCTATTATGTCAGTGGGAGCTGGTTGAGAGAAATACTCTGCCAATCCAGCATGGGGAACACGAACGAAGAGCTGATGTTTCGCAAGGGGATTGCCTTTTTCATCTGCAAAGACACCAGTCAAACGATAATGAACGAGAGCCTTCGTAGCCTGCACATAGTGGGAAATGTAAAGCAAAGGCACATCAGCAGAAACGAAGAGCTCCATCATGCTCTCTTCCAAAGAAGGATGATGGGGATGGTATTTGAATCCCAAACCAAAAGCTTTGCCATCGGTTAGTGAGCGGAGTTTGCTAATGGTTTCATTGACTTTGTGATTGGACATGTAGTCCACAGGACAAAAAGCCAATATGCCATTGTTGATTAGACTTGCTACTAACTCAGGGTTACATACTTCCCTCTCGAAAGGAGCAACACAATAGGAGTAGTTCACACCATGAGTCTTCTGAAAGGACTTGTTACCCAAATCAGAGAGTTTTTGCGGCGGCAACATAGCGCAGATAGTTGAACGTTCAGCATACATAAGAGAACGTAATTGTCGAGCACCTGGCACTATGCCAACTTTTTTCCCTTCGCGAGCAAAAACCAAAGGCTGTGAGAGATCTTGCAAGTGTGGCAACCAGCTGTGAGGACGAAAATCTATGGCCTCAGCTCCATCAACGTCTTCGCCATGAGGAGCTGGATTATACTCATTCTCCAGTTTGCGGACTTCCTCCATGACTTTCTTGGATATGGTAATCCAAGTAACGGGATTGTCCTTATTGTCGCTCAAATCATCAAAGTACATTGGTTTGCCAATGATGATTTTCATCTTTTTGCCAAAGCCTGGCAGTTCTGTATAACCAATGTGGTACATAGGAACGACAGGTACTCCAGTTTGAGCTTGCACCCAGCCAACTCCAGATTTGAAGTTCCTGGACAGTCGACCGGTGAGAGATCTCGTGCCCTCTGGATAAATCATGGCACCAATGGTCTTTTTGCCTTCATGGAAAAGGCGTACGAGATCTTGGAGGGCATACTGTTCTATACCTTTGGTTCTGTCAACGGGCAGCACTCCAGCGCCAAGACAAAAGGAGCGGATTGGTTTAGACCCCAACCTCTCCACAGCACCCAAACCACATAGATAAGTGTCCATGGAGAAAAATGAACGAACGGACAGAAATCCCACTTCCCAACCTGCCCAAATATCAAAGGAACATGTGTGATTGGGACAAAGGAGAAAGTCCTTACCTTTGATCTCTTCTAGGTTCTCTTTACCGATTATCTCTGTTGTATTGAGTATGCGTGTATAGAACCAAAAAACGGGTGCCAACAAAAACCGCGAGATGAACCAGGCCAACAAAAACCTTAATCCATCGTGCGCTATGTTCTTTTGTATTTCTTCTCGTTCTTTTTCTGCCATAGCAAAACCGCCCCAGCGCTTGTGGGGTGCGCTATTGTATCAGATAGAAACCGAGCTGGCGACGAAGATGGCACGTGAAACACGAAAATAATGGAAAAAGGGTTCTTTTCGTATGCTTAGAAGAGTGAATAGGACAACAGAGTGGTGACTGTCAGTCCCAAAGCCACGGCAAGCATCCACTGCCAATCGAAGCGCGACCAAACCATTTTCTGTGTCGTCACACCCGTGTCGCGGCAGGGATACATTGGTTTGAAAGCGTCAGTCAACGTCGTTCGCATCCGGCTTGGTGACATTGGCTGCGAGAGTTCAGTCAGCATATTTTCAGCATCATCTAGGCGAAACTCTGGATTGCGTTGCAAAGCACCAGATAGGATATTGGCTGCAGGTTGCGGTATGCCCATAGCGCTCAGATTGTTTGGAGTCACTTCACGATTGAGCTGATCGTGAACCAAATCTATGGGATCCTCTCCGCGAAAGGGTAGTTGCCCCGTCGTTGCCTTGATGACGACCAATGCTGCTCCATAACAATCTGCAGCTGTAGTAGCAGCCCTTTCTGGATGATGAACTCTCTCTGGAGACAAATATCCAGGAGTTCCAACAAGTGCTCCTTGGACAGTTTTGGCCATTCTGTTTTCAAAGAGTGCCAAGCCAAGGTCTCCAACCTTGAAAGTCCCATCATCAGCCTCGAAGAGATTGGCAGGTTTAATGTCTCTATGAACTATCCCAGAGCTATGTAAGCAGCTCAGAGCCAATAACAAAGGTTTGGCGACTCGCTCCACAACTTCTGAGAACTCCATTGGACCATTTCTCTTGAGATAGTCGTCCAAGGAGCCGCGAGAAAGATATTCATAAACGATATAGGGACCGAGTTCCTCGTCGTCACCCGTATCTATCAAACGAACAATGTGAGGATAGTTGAATTTGCCAGCTACTTTTGCCTCATCACGTAAACGTCTAGCTTCAATAAGCCATTCTTTGGTTGCCTCTTGTGGTCGTAGCAATAGTTTCACTGCAACGGTAGAACCACAGCGGTGATCTCGAGCTTTGTATACAGCTCCCATCCCACCGCTGCCAATGGCTTTCTCCAACTCGAAGGGGCCAACCATTCGCTGGGAAAAATCTGACATTGCTGCTTTCATGACCCGGGCATTATGCAAGAGAAGGTAGGGCAATGTCCACATTGCATATCCAGAAGATGAGCTATATTGTGTGAGAGAACTGGGAGATAGTTATGAACAGCGCAAAAACAATAGCCTTTTCTTGGATTGGTGCTTTTGTCTCAGTGGCCGGATTTCTTTCATATTTCCTTGTTTTCGCTCGTTATCCAGCCTTTCGAGACACACCTTGGCTCAATGTTTTGCTCATTTTGCTTGGTATTGGATTGAGTGGACTTGCTCTGCGCAGCCTTTTCAGTCAGCCCAAGAAGTGGTGGCAAATTCTCCTGACCACTCTTCCATTGCTCGTGGGAGCATTTTGTCTTGGCCTCTTGATTTGGTACTCCTATTTTCTTTCTGCAACAATGCCTCTCACTCAACAGACACCCACCATTGGAGCCAACGCTCCTGACTTCTTGCTCCAAGATCATTTGGGCAAAGAGATAAAACTATCGAAGCATTTGGGAAAGAGAATCCTCCTCGTTTTTTACAGAGGCTTTTGGTGACCATTTTGTATTTCTGAGCTGCAAGGTATGCAGACCAAACTAGATGAGTTCGCAAAACTCAATTCAGTCATTTACGCCATTGCTGCAGACAAAGTGGCAGACAACAAAAAGCTCGTCGAACGGGAGAAACTGAAGATTTCTGTATTGGCGGATCCAGAACTCAAAGCCATAGATGCTTATGGTTTGCGCCACAAAGGTGCTTCCATTAACGGTGGTGACGTTTCACGACCTGCCATCTTCATCATCGATGAAAAAGGCATTGTTCGCTGGCGATTTTTCCCCGACAATTGGCGAGTTCGTGCCCGGGCAGAAGATCTTCTGGCTCAGCTGAAAAAACTATGACTAGAGTGTAGACAAGACACTCTTGATGAACATCTTTCTCTCGAGAGGCACTGCACAACGGACCACCTTGATATCAAACCGTGCCAAGTGCATTTCCGTTAGACCAGCAACGCCAGCACCAGGTCCGAAATCGAGGACATGCGTTATTCCCTCTCCGGAGAAGAGTGGTGCCAGTTGGTTGCGCCACAGGCCTGTTTGGAGAAAATATGCATGCATGATGTCAGAGATGATGTTGTCACTCTCTCGGAGATCTTTGCCTCCATCATTGGAGAGCACAGGCAACTTCAACTCACTCTTGTCGAAGGTAAGTCCTACACGTGCCGCATCAGCAGGAGTTTTTTCGAAAGCGTGAGCCAGCAAAGGAGAATGAGCAGCAATTGTGGAAGGTACATATCGCCAAGTGCTCTTGGGAGCCTGTTCTTTGACATACTCACCAAAAGCCGCCACGTCATCTGGCAATCCAGCAACAATACATCGCAAGGGTGTTAGTTTGTAGGCGAGATGGACATTTTTTCCTCTATTGGCAAAGTCGGCAATGAGACTATCAACTTTGCTACGAGGAATGTCTGCAATAGAAGCCATACAAGATGGACTTCCCTGAGCAGTACTATGCAACTTCTCATCGAGGAGAGGTCTTCCGCCATTTTTGAATATTGATTCTTGGCAGCGTGCACC
>CAZXTJ010000460.1:0-6526 GCA_964643655.1 uncultured bacterium | reverse complement strand
GCATTGACCAATGGTAGGAATAGCAGCACTGCAACGAGTAAATGCCTCATTTTTCTCCTTGTTCAATATCTAGAAATGAACCTTGTAGCGTATCTGGATTAGATCGTCACCGAAATCATCTTCACCAGAGGCACCAAAACCTCCGTCATCAGGAGTACAATATTCAACCTGTATCATCGTATTGTCTGTAATTTTTCTATTGTAAGCAATCGTAAATGCGTCTCCGCTTTGAGAGGCAGCAGCATTTTCTTGCTCTACGTCGTCATAGCGGAATGTAAAACTCTGTCTTTCATCCACTTGATAACTCAGCAAGACGTAGAAAGTGGTGAAATCAAGGTCCGCTCCAGTATCGCTAGTACCATCGAGATATTGCATCAAGAGTGTGAATTCGTCTTCTTGCCACTTGAATCCAACTTGAAAGAAGTCTGTCTCTCCACCTGGTGAGGCAGTAAAGCCGGCTCCTGGATTATTGTCTCCACCATTGTCCATATAGCTGAAGTTCCAGCCAAAATCGCCTTCACGCTCAGGTTCTTTGCCAATCCAAATGTAAAAACCGAGGCCGTCATCAGTCTCAACCCGATTGACGTTGAAATGAAAATCACTGAGGAACATTCCAGCAGCTGCTAGGTCATCTGAACCACTGACAATGCCAAACTTCCAAGAAATTTCACCAGGTTCAATATCTGTCTTCTGAATCTCTAGACCTGTGAAGCGATACATATTGTGGTAGCTGTTGGCAATAGAAGGGGTGATGGTCATATTGAGCGTACGGAATGGTCCATTGTGTTCCATGCTGAAGGGAGGAGCAAAAGCACCAATCTTTGCGCCAATGTCACCAAAGAGTTCGTCTACGAGGAAATAGGCTTGGTTCACGCCTACTCCTGCAGCATTACCCAGATCACTATTGTAGTCGAATTGTGCGTGAAAATAGACTCCTTGGCCCAAATCTTTATCTATACCAAGACTCAATTGCGGCACATCAAAGAACTCTGAGTCTACACCGCGGTTGAGGTTGGAGTAGCGAGTAGCACCACCATTGGTATCGTCATTGAATACAAGAGCAACAGCTGCGAATGCTGTAAAACCAATATCGCTTCCAACAACAGGCTGCGCCGGTTTATTCAGTTCTTTTTTCAGATCTTGGACAGTATCCTCTAATGAAGCCACCCGTACGCTGACAAGAGCCAACTCCTCAGCAAACTCTATGACCAGGGCTTCCAGATTTTGAGCTAGTTTGACCTCTGATTTGGCAGCTGCAGGAACTTCGCCTTTTTGGAAGTTTTCCAATATGTTTTTTGTTATGACAGCCATTTGGTATCGATTGAGAAGTCTCTTACCAGCAAATTTTCCGTCATAACCTTGCAAGACACCGGCTGCAACGGCTCTATCAATGGCGTCATAGGCCCAATGAGTACGAGGCACATCACTGAACTGAGCACCATAAACTGAGTTGACTAATAACAGGGCAACAAAAAGAACTGCCAACCTATGCATTCCCCTACCTCCGTATGATTCTTATACATATATAGAAATGGCAAGTCGTAGCTACGATACTCGCACCAATATTTATGGCCTGTCAAGATAGGAAAACGTCCCAAGCCTTAGTTTGGGCCTTGGCTTGCTCTACCGCGGAAAAGATGATAGCTTTTAACTAACGATTTTCTTACCGTGTGGAAGCAGGTCATTGATGTTCGGACTGGGTCTTACCGAACTCATAGTTTTACTGATTGTCGCACTCATTGTTTTTGGTCCAGGAAAGTTACCCCAAGTAGGCAAAGCGCTTGGCAAAGGGATCAATGAGTTTCGTCGTGCAGCAAGAGGTTTGGACGTAGACGACGATGATGAGGACAACCCCTCAGATCCACCCAAACTTGCTGGTTAATTCTGATTAGTCACCAGCCACATCGATGACAGCTCTTCTTTGAGATTGCCTTTGTCTCTTTTTGAGCGTTTGAACCAACTCTTGCAAGAGATGTCCCAATGCAAGACCCAGCAGAGCAGAAAGAATGACTGGTGCTGCCAAATTGACTACTGTCGAGATTGTCACAGTCACTTTGGAAAATACTGAGAGACCTGGCAAATTGATTGTCAGGTAGAGAGTCAAAATGAGCAAGAGATGGGGGAAAGAACGTCGTTTGACGAACAGACCAATTCCCATGCCCACAACGAGCAATGCCAAGGCAGAACATACAGTCAAACTACTAGGCAAACGAAGAAGGAATGAAGCTGCCAAATTTGCTGGCAGAAGTGAAAACTTCAAACTGGCATAGTAGAAAAAGTGCATAAAGAGCATTGAGACCAACACGCCATACAAAACAACACGCAGTCTAATCGCCCCTTCACGATGGCGAGAGCCTTCGAGAACGGCTCCAATTATGGAGTTGTATATGGAAGACCACAAAACACCACAGACCAACAAAGCCATGGGCGGAATGGTGTCAACGCCGTGAAGAATGATGGGAGCAAGAGTTAGGAAACAAGTGAGAATGGACAATACTCCTGGCAAACAAATTCTCTCAACTGGTTCTAGATTTGTTTTCAACAAAGCCCACAGACGAACTGACCAAGGCTGTTCCATTGTCACAGCCTCCATGACGGCTGCAACACCATCGCCATTCACTTCAGGTACTGAGAACTCAGAAACAACTGAGCCAAAACTCTCTAGTTCGCTCAGCTCTTTCCTGCACTGCTCACATTGCTGAAGGTGCTCATCCGTCTGTTCCAGAGCACGACCACGGAGTTCTCCGTAATATTTGTCTATCAATCTACCCTTAAATTTGCTGCAATCACTCATCAGTGTCCCCATCCCTCTCTGAGGGCTCTTGCAACTTACTGCGCAATTCTCGACATGCGTAATGCATACGAGATTTCACAGTACCCACCGTTGTATCCATAGCTGCTGCTATCTCGTCATAGCGCAGTCCGTGAAAGTGTTTGAGAACAAAAACCATTCGGTGTTTTTCGCTCAATCCCATTAGTGCACGAGCAACACTCCGACGAGTGTCCATCCGCAATGCTTCGTCCTCTGGAGATGGACCTGCATTTCCTTGCGGATTTTCCAACACTGCCGTCGGGCTCTCGAGGCGTCCGGGGCGCCGAACCTTCCAGTCTTTGAGGAGATTGGAAGCAATTCCAAAAATCCATGAGCGAGCGCGACGAGATGGATCATATGATCCACTGTAGCGATGGATCCGCAAGAAGGTCTCTTGGACCAAGTTTTCAGCCTGTTCGCGCTCCATGACCGTTCGGTAAAAGAAGGCAAAAAGAGGTGCGTAATATGCATTTACGACCTCTTCAAAGGCCTCCTCGTCACCCTCTGCCGCCAGCGCTATGAGTTCTTCCTCACGCATTTGCGACACCGAGTACACCGTCCTCCACTAACCACTACAGCCATGTAGCGGGAAAGGTTCATTTATTATGAAAATAAATTATTAATTGGTAACTTAGCCCCTGTTGTAGTTGCTTTCGCCAACTCCTGATGGTCTATTGAAGCGCCTCTCAAGTCTGCACCAGACAAATCTGCACCTTCTAATTGTATTCCTGTCATATCTGCTGCACGAAAATCAGCATTTTGGCACTTTGACCGCCTCATATCAGCATTTTTCAATTTGGCTCTTCGCAGTCGAGTTCCTTGTAGAAGTGCCCCTTCCAGTGTTGCCCCAGTCAAATCAGCTGTATCCAGAATGGCTGCCGAAAGGCTAGCACTCTCCAATCGACAGGCTTTCATTGAGGCACCAAAGAGATTGGTTCCCTTGAAGCGCGCCTTACGGCAATCAGCCTTGTCTAGATTGGCTCGATAAAAATCAATCTCTTCTAGACTTGCACCATAGAGATCACAGTTCGCCAAATCCACTCGACTACAATCTTCAGGAATCTCTTCACCATCCACTCGTCTTGCAAGTAGCTCTTTTGTTTTACCCGAGCGAAGCAAATTTACTACTTCGTCGCGTGTCATGAGCCGCCGGAGGTCGTTGGTGGCGTGGAAGGCACTGGTGGACCAGGAACCATGTCTTTATAACCCAAGTTTTTCGCTCGCTCTTTGTGTTGTCTCGCTTTGTCAACTTTGCCCAAAATCTCGTAACAACGTCCCAAAGACCAGTGAGCGCGGGCGTTGCCTGCCTCCAAGAGTATGGTCTCCTCAAAAAACTGAGCCGCTTTGCCCCAATCTTCTTTCCTTTGATAGAGCATTCCCATGGCATAGTGAGCTTCAGCAAGGCGTTGATCAGCCTTTATAGCCTTCTCATAAGACTGTATTGCCTTGTCCAAATTGTCTTCAAGAGAGTGAATGCCACCAATTGCAGCATGGGCTAGTGCATCTTTTTCATTGATTTTGATTGCTTCTCCGTAACAACGGAGAGCATCGGAGGCTTTCTCCTCGAAAACATAGAGATCACCAAGGCCACGCCACGCATCTGTGAGGGTGTAATTCCTCTCTACAGCAGTACGCAGGAGCTGCCGTGCCTCTTCAATCCTGCCTGCAAAAAAGGCAGAGCGACCGCGCAAGTAAAAGAGGAGACCCAAGTTCTCCTTCCGACTCTCGTCCTCTCTCTGCAAAGGAACAAGCGCCTCATCAAAATCACCTGATGTGATGTGAGAAATGGCTAGTTTAAAGGGATCTTCACTCTCAGAATACTCATCGAGAGCTTCGCGAATTTCACTCTCTTCAACTTCTTTTTCACTAGCAAGTGCATTGATGATTGGAGTCAAAGAGGCTTTTTGTTTGACCAAACGACGTCGGGCAAGCTCTTCGAGGATAGCTACATCGAGGGGGGCTTTCACAAGGGGAACCATCTTTGTTGGTGTTGTCGGTCTAGGAGTTACCGTAGTGGGCCTTCTCCAGTTCATGGAGACGTAGATGGCCGCAAAGAGCAAGATACCTACTATCCAAATAGTCGCTGGATTATGGCCACCTTCACTCTCTTGCCCCTGTCTGGACTGCTCGAGTCTTTTGACTTTGTCTTCACTTTCATCGACTCTGGCACGGAGAGAGTTGTTCTCAGCCATCAATCCTTGATAGGAGTCCTCCAAATCGAGCACCTGGCGAGTCTTTTGATCGAGCTTGGCGACGAGCCCTTCTCTGTCAGTTACCTCTTCGAGCTGACTGAGAGCCAATGTGAGCTGCTCGGCAAGATTGTTTTTCTCTGCCAATAACATGTCATATTGACCATCACCGCCACCACCGCCAGATTGTAGCTCTGAGCGCAAAGAAGCCAAAACTTCATCACGCATGGTCAATTCTTGCTCGAGTTCTTGTCTCGTGCGGCGCAACTCTTCTAACTCACGTAGTAGTTCCTCGCTGCCACCTGCTGGAGCAGCACCACCACCACTCATTCGTGCCTGCTGCAACTCGTCGGCGAATCTATTCTTCGCCTCAACAGCAGCTTTATACTCTTTTTCGAGTTGTTGGATTTTTGTTGTCTGATCTGCCAGAACTTGAATCTGTTCTTCCGCCATTTCGAGGCGTTGCGAAAAACTCATCTTTTCTGCAACAGCATCTTCTATTCGCTCTAACAAATCGTCTTTATCAGACAATTCTTTTATGACTTCGCGTGCCAGCTCTTCATCATTGGCCAGAGCTTGACGTAGCCGCGCTATCAATGTCGTACCTGTTGTTGACATGGCTTCTCCTGCCTTGCTGTAAGCTCCATCCTACTCGGTATATGGGGGTCCGTACAACTGCGCCCCTGTTGAATTCCGTTGCAGACCTTTCCTCACCCTTGCTAAGTTTGTCTTATGCGTAGACTGGGTCTCGTGCTGCTTTGGCTTGCCTTTTTGGCAGGTTTTGTAGGCACTACATATTTAGGTTTAGATACTTTCGGATACCTGCCTCATCAGGTTCCGCAGCTGCAGAAGGTCGACGATCTAAAAGGAACGAAAGAGGCTATTGCCGCCTCTCGTACTCGTCGCTACCTCATAGAATTGAAGACGAAACTGGACAAGCGGATAATCACTTATCCTGGTTCAACAGAGAAGAAAAAAGATGCAAAAGCTGCAATGAACAAAGGCATAGAGCTTTTTGCAAAAAAAGATTATTCCAATGCAGAAAAAATGTTCAAACACGGACTTGCTTGTTTCACTCGCAAAGGCCCTGCGAAACCGACGTTGACAGCTACGTCCAAACCAACGGCTGTGGCTACGACGCCTCCACCTACCCAAAAACCAACTTTATCTGCTTCTATGGTGAAGTCATTGGAAAAAGAGCTCAACGAGCTGGAAACACGCTTGAACGCTATTACAGACCCAAATGCAGAAACGGACGAAGCTTGGCTCATGCTCGACCGGGCTTGTAACTCCATCCGCTCTGGAGATGTGAAGAACGCCAAATATTTCCTCACAGAGACGGATATTCTCATCGACAACCTTGAACCCTAATCTGGTTCTGGTCTTTCTCCATCAGGTGCTTTGGGCGGCGTAGGTTCTTTGTAACCCCAGGCGATGAAAATCAGTCTGTCCATGGCAAGTGCCACTTCCTGGCGGCGTACATAATGGCGAATGTCCCACTTGTGGTCCTTGATGTCATATAGTC
>CAZXTJ010000459.1:0-6573 GCA_964643655.1 uncultured bacterium | reverse complement strand
GGGAACATGTTATCCAAGTAAAGACACAAATTCTCCGACCGCCCCGGATAAATCTTCAGCCACTTGCGCACGTGCCTGTGCAAAACATCACTACTCGACAAACACTTGCTCACCTCATCAGCCACGCGCGGCAACTTCTCCTTGCTCCTCCACATCATCAACACGCCACTCAAAAAAAGGCACCAAACTCAAAGGCGACACCAACTCCTCCTCACAAGGAGTCTGCCCCTCCATGAACGTATCGCCCGGCAACTCATAAATCGAACCCACCTCATAAATCGAACCCACCTCATCCTGATAAAGCTCATCAAAAGCGCCCGCATAACGCTCACACAAACAAAAACCCCCCGTCTCCGGATCACGCCCCTTGAAATAACCAAAAGCCCCCATCTTCGCTTTGGTAATGAAGGCAGCACTGACAACGAGGTCCCGCTCGGCATAGACCCACGCCTTATTGTAATAACCCATCCTTGGCTGAATGATATGGAGCCCCTGCACATGGGACCCATGGTAAACGACTTTGAGATTCATCCCAATCACCCCCCTAACAGTATTAATGGGGTCTTTCTTAGGACGCGTCAAGCCACCACAGGCTCTCCTTTCCGAGCGCCGCCCCCTCAGCGAAGCGCTAGCTTCGCTCTCTTCTCGTCTTCCTTATACGCTCTCGTCATTTTTCGCTGCGGAACGCTGGCGCTCCTCTATCACAGATACCGCCAACTGGACGCCCGCACCTTTAACACCCACGGCTCTTCCACCAGCGAAAAGGCCATCCCATCTTCTGTGACTTTCAAAATCCCCATACAGCCCTCTTCTAGGCCATTGGTCTCTCTGTCGAACTTCACGTCACTGAGCCAGAAACACTGACTATCTCCCACCATAAAGGGAGCAATCTTCCTCTCATAATGGGCAAAGAAGTTAAAAGCCGGTTGTACTCTTTGCACCACTGATTTGATCTCACTGGAACCATAAAAGTCCCCACCAGCTGGACCGCAGTGGCTGAGCAAAACATGAAAGTTTTCATCCTCCAGTTTGGCACCAGCAAGGGGACACACAAACTTGGGGCCCACATCGTCAACTGCACCAGGGCCGCCACCAAGTGCGCCAACTCTCAGTGTTCTTCCCACTTTATCTAGCTGCAACTCCACTACATTCCCTGAAGGCACATAAAAGAGACATTCATAAAAATCCACTGCTACAGCAGACTTTTCCCCTGCCCCCTCAAGTAGCTCAGCCAAAGCGACAAAATCCTCGTGATTGCCATTACACCAATAAAAAGGAGCTCTCAATGTCTCTAACGACTCCTCTGATCCCATCAGGATTTTCTCGACAAGTACATCCCTTTTTTCTGGTTCCGGTCTGCCAAAATAGCGCGGGAAGCCCAGCTCCTCTGGATCTTTCTTGGCATACCTCTTTGTGGCTTTGTCTAGTCTCGTCACATCGGGGAAATAGCCGAAATCCCCACACTGCAGGACTCCATCGAGATGAACTCCCATCTCCATTTGCCACAGTCGACAAAGTTGCAGGCAAAGGCGAAGGTGACCGTGAGTGTCACCAAAAACAGCTATATGTGCTTCTTTACCCACGCCAATCACTCCTTTTGCGCCAGCCCCTTTTTTCCACTGTCCGTACATTGTCAAAAGTTTGCAGATAAGTCAGAAAGGGAATGAGCTGCAGCAACTCGTCATCGCTGAGGTCCCCCTCGAAAGGCTCTACGCGCACGAAGTTCCCATACTGCTTGGACCACTTTTCCGGAGTATCATCTACAGTCAAAATGGTTTCCAACTGGTACCCACGGCGTTTTACCTTCTTCAAGTCTTTGAGCATGAAATAGGTCCAGCTGTTTGGATTGACTTTGTGAGTGCAGCGGTCACGAGCCCATAAAAACTCCAACTCCTCGTCGCGACTGGCAAAGATGTGCCCCACCACCAAGTCTGCATATTTCCTAGTTGAAGCAGTCCAAATGGCTACCTTGAAATGCTGAAAACAATAGTCCAAAAATGGATGCAAATGGGGACGTTCGTAGATGAAATATTCAGCCACTTTAGCAGCATGCTCAACTTGGAGACGCCTTTTCGTGGCATATACCAGCGTCTCATCCAAATCGAGTATGAGTAACTTTTTGTCCATGCTCTTTCCCCAACACCTGTTATATCCGTTGCTCAATCATAGGCAAGTCCCATGCCCAAATGCTTGATACCCACAATTTCGCTGCTACTGAGGGTTACAGCAATTCTACTGCAAGAAGAGAAACAAGCATATTTATCAGCAGCTATTAGATCTTATAAGCTGATAGAAACATCAAAAGGAGCACCAATGTCCGAAAACATAGATAAACTTCTCAAAGCAAAACCTACTAAGAAAAACGGCAAAGCACTGCTTCAGTGGATAGATGAAATACAAGACCAGATTACTCGGGGCGACATGATGATAGGTATCCTCTCTGTCGAAGAAGTCAAAAAGGTGCCCTTGGCATATGAACGTGCCATCGCTTGTGGGGAAGCAGAAGCTTATTATTCCCTAGCTCGTTGGTATACAGATCCTCCCATTGGTGAGCCAGATTTGAGCGCTGCCGAAGAGACCATACGCAATGCAATCTCCAAGGGCCTTGATGATGCTAAAATCCGCCTCATCGAACACTTCTGGTTCTTTCGTCGAAATGATGCAACTGACGAAGAGCAGAAAGAAGCATACTCAACGAGCTGTGATTTGGTGGCCGACAAAAAGAATGACAAAGCCCTCTATCTGCAAGGTCTTCTGACCTGCGCAGGTTTTGGTACAAAAGCCGATCCCGCCAAAGCCTTTGCCATCCAGCAAAAAGCCGCTGATTTGGGCAATACCGATGCAATGTTCGAACTCTTTGTCCATTGGGCCAATGGTCTCGGCGTAGACCAAGACGACCAAGAAGCTTTTGCCGCCAACCAAAGAGCTGCCGACTCAGGTCACCCACGCGCCCTTTACAATATGGGCGCTTTCATGGCCTCAGGTAAATACGGCCAAAAAGACTCCAAGAAAGCCTTTCAATGGTATGAACGAGCTTTAGAAGCAGGCAACCCCCGCGCATTGATCAATCTCGCAGTAATGTGTGCCATGGGCGATGGCGTTGAAGAAGACAAAGAAAGAGCAGAACAACTATTTGAAGAGGCAGAAGCCTTCGGTTTTGATGTCTCAATGTTCAAAAGCCATGTAGGGTTGTGACATGCTGTGGAACTCACACTTTTTCACAATCTGAACGAACTCCGAATAGCTTGAACTCATCTCTCCCTTAATCCACTTATGGGAGCCTTTCCACGCATCTTCGCAACCTTGGCACACTAGCTGCATTCGTCTCAGTGACTACTGGAGGTCACAATGAGACATTTCGTACTTTCTCTACTTTTCATAGCCTTTTCATTAACTTATTCATATGGCCAAGAGTTGGGCTATACAGACCTAAACTGCGTTGAACAAAGTTACTCAGATCCCACAGAGAACATGACCATGTCCCTTATTGGCTACAGCTGCCAAACCGAGGTGGCAAATACTCCTGAACCAGCTGAAACCCAAGAAGACAACTCCCAGCCCCGACCCTCGAAAAAGACTAGAAAGGCCATCTACTACCCATCAGGTGAGCCCCTTTGGATTGGTGGACATGCATACGCCTTTGGCCATTGGGTCACCAAGACAGGCAAACGTACAGTGCAGGTGACCATACATTCTCGGTCATCCATCAGTGCTCTATCTTGGTTGAGAATCATGAAGACATTGGCAATCAATCCTGGTGCCTACACAAAAGGAATTGTTCGAGACGCCTCTAAATATGATGTCCAAGTCAAAAAAGTTGGTTACATTAGTGACAATATCATCCAAGGCGAGTTCATGGTACGACGATTACGCAAGTAGAGTTAGCCTTCTGTTTGGCTGGACAATTTGTGTACTAGTTCCAGCACGTTAACATGGCCAAAACCCGCGCACTGACCGTCACCTGGTTCAATGACTATCCATTCGCCAGCATCTGTCTGCCCCACATCGAGTGCCAAATATGGCACATCCAATGCAAGGGCAGCCTGGCGAGCAAGTGAGACAACTTCTTGCTCTTCCCTCTTATCCAGCTCTGCCAACTCGTCTTCACCATCCCAATAATAGCCATAAGCCAAACATTCGCCTTTGAATGTAAAGACTCTGTACTCACGTCCCAAAGGAAAACCATCCTCTGAAATTCTCGTGTGACGAAGTTTGGCGAGCGTGCGCAAGATCACGGCACCTCTGGAATGGAACTCTAATGAAAGCAGCTTCTCTACAATCTCTTTGGCTTCCTTGGCATTTTCAGCAACACATTTTTCCCAGCCATACTTTTTCAATGAACGAGTAGCGCCTTTGATGAAAAGTGGAAAGGATAGTTGTGCAAAAACGCTTTCCAACTCATCTAGTGAGTGGATGACCACTGATGTAGGTGTGAATGGACGAAGGGCTGCGTAAGCCAAATGGAACTCAGTGGCCACGCGGAATTCTTTCGGTGAATTGATCAAGCGAATGTTCTTGCACAGCGCCTCTTCATATAATTTTTCGTACCAACCACTCGTTGGAATAAAACCATTCAGAACTGCAATTGTGGTCTTATCTTGAGCAGGAACATATGCCAGCGCATCGCTTACAGAAAAACCTTCGGCTTCATTGGGAATGTCATAAACTTGAATTCCATGAATACGAGCAGCCTCAGAAAAACGTGCAATATCCTTTGCACTCATTGACGAGGGATTTTTTTGGGAACGTTCGCTTAAGACGAGCACCTGTTTATAACTTCAATATCTTTGTATCTACCAGTTCACTGGCAGTTTTTTCGAGCATTCCCAGTTCTTTGCTCGTTTGTGAGAAGGTTATGGTCAAACTATGATTTTCTCCGAGCCAGCTCTCTTCTCGTTCTGCGTTCAACCATTTTTTGACTTCAGGGAGAGCCTTCATTATTAGAGCATTGGCAGCTTTTGTTTTCACTTCGGTCTTAACGCCATATATATCTAGGCTCCAGGTGCCACCCTGAAAATTGGCCGTTAGCAGAGTGCTGTAAGAGATGAGCTCTTCTTCATCTTCTTCAGTTTTAGTTACAGGGAAATGCTCTGTAAAATCGGTCCCCTCTTGGCCATGGAAATTGAGCTCTAGCTCATCAAGTTGCGCAATGGCAGATAATCCCTTTGTCAGTTGTTTCGTGGACAGTGGATATGCCAGACCGGCCTTCAACTCATCTTCGTTTACCTTTTTGAAACTCATAGCTCAATCCCCTCCAATAAGTTTTCCTGATAGACTCACTCTACTCAGTCAAAATCCTTGGCAACAAGCTTTCACTACAGACCTTGCTCTATTGGCTACAAGTGGGTTCTTTTTTATGTTTTCAACCAAGACGATGAGCGCTTTCCACAAAGCCCATCCCCGCCCCCGAGCTTGTGTTGCTGCATCGAGACAAGTCTCGTGAAGTAATATGTCCCTACTTTCACCAGAGAAAAATGTCCAGGCAATAGCCAAATCACAGGCAGGATCACCTACTCCGCAACCACCGAAGTCGATGACAGCACTGAGTGAGGCCTCTTGCACGAGGATGTTACTTGGACTGAGATCGCCATGTATCCAAACAGGTGCTTCTGTCCAATGCGATCTCATAGCCTCTTTCCAACACCGATGAGCCTCTCGTTGTGGAACGTCATCACCAAGGACATCCAGGGCTTTAATGGTCTCATATTCATAAGTGCTTAGCGGTCCGCCACGATAGAAATTGTGCTCACCAACCAATGGACCAGTGGTTGCGTCAATCTCGAGAAGGTGGTTGATGAAAGAAGCTAGTTCATAAGCAAACTTGGATTTTTTGGGTACATTATCCTTCGAAGCTGCTTCACCTGGCAGCCATCTATAGATGGACCAGGGCCACGGATAAGCCGCTCCTGGTTCCCCCATAGCAATTGGTTCAGCAATTGTGAAGGGCAAACGAACCTTCAACCAAGGTAACCAACGATGTTCCTTTTCCACTTGAGCAACGTATCGTTCTGCACTAGGAAGACGGACAGACATGCATTCGCCTAGATGAAAGGTGTGGTTGTCCCATCCACTAGTTGATACTGGTTTGATGGGCAAACCTGCCCATTGAGGAAACTGCTCCTCGATGAGCTTTCGAACAAGAGAAGTAGGAACTTGCATGCGATCGTTGGTCATTGAATTCTCCCTTTTACTACATACTTCTTGTAGCTTTGGAGCTGGCATTTGCTAAAGAACTCACTATGCTTACTTTGCCTATGGCACGTATTTCACATATGATGAAGTGAGCTTTCTTGCATATACGAAGCTTTGGGGAGGTACTTGAAATGAACAGATTCGCCTTAGCCACACTTTTGTTGCTCACTGCACTCATTAAGACTTTGCATGCGACTCCGATTAGCAAAGCAACACTGGCCGAAGTAATGGAGAAGTCAGGCGTAAATGACCAGACAGCAGAGTTTCCAGGTCTCGTCTGGTCAGGAATAATGCGGCAAGAGATGGCAAGGCCGAGTATGTCTAGACAAGAGATTGTCGAGATGCAGTACCACGTCCAGAAAGCTTTCGAAGTCACTCTTC
>CAZXTJ010000458.1:0-6577 GCA_964643655.1 uncultured bacterium | reverse complement strand
ATCCTTCGACTATCGCCGTCTTGCCTACGCCCGGCTCGCCGATGAGGACTGGATTGTTCTTGGTTTTTCGCGAAAGTACTTGAATGACACGGCGAACTTCGTCGTCGCGCCCAATGACAGGGTCGAGCTTGCCTGTGGCAGCTAGTTGAGTCAAATCGCGGCCAAAGCGCTCGAGAGCCTGATAAGTTGCTTCAGGATTTTGGGAGGTTACACGTTGATTGCCGCGCACCTCCACGAGAGCCTGCAAAATGGCGTCTCGATGGACTCCCATACCCTCAAAGAGTTGACGAATGGATGAAGCATTTTTGCCGGCGAAGAGAGCAAGCAGAATGTGTTCGACACTTATGTAGTCGTCTTTGAGTGCCTTTGCTTCATCTTCAGCCAGGATCATTAGTTTGTTGAGCTCGTCGCTCACATAGGAACCAGCACGTCCCCCAGAGACTCGGGGCAGTCTTTCGACTATGCCCCTCACCTCTTGCCGTGCCCTCGACACATCTACTCCCATTTTGGCCAGCAAAGCGGGCAATACGCCATCATTCTGCTCAATAAGGGCAGCAAAAAGGTGGGGCACATCTATATCACTATGGCCAAAGCGCGTCGCCTGGGACTGTGCCATTGCGATGGCTTGCCTTGTTTTTTCCGTAAGTCTTTCGAAATCCATCTTCGTCTCCTTGTATTCGTCAACAGACGCAACAATGTATGCAGAGGCTGTGCCAAAAATAAAACCCGCTACTAGAGCGGGCTTAGGGTTTCAGGTTTGGATTGCGACGTCGCAGAATGACTTTTTGGACAACTATGCGACGACGCGCGACGGTTTCTGACAGAGAAGCGACAGTAGGTAAGGAACGTCACCATGTTTTTTCACTTTTCCCGACTTCTGGGCTGCTTCATCTGTTGGCCGCAACTCTGCCATCTTACTAACAGACAAACCTACCTGCCCTAATCCGTTGATGAAGTGAGAGATGTCGTGTGAAAAGGTAGGCATTGTGTATTTGACTCCATCTGCCTCAAAGTGAGCCGCTGCGCCTTTTAAAGTCAAATATGGATGTATCTCGGCAATGAATAGCTGACCTCCTGGCCGAAGGATTCTGGCAGCTTCAGCCAAAGGCAAAGCGAGCTCTTCGATGTGCTCGAGAACTAACATAAAGGTCACCAAATCAGCCGATTCATCATCCAGAGGTGCCTGCTGAGAGATATCGTGTTGTATTAGACGTGTATCACGTAACTGCTGCTCTCGAGCCTTCTGCAACATTCCGTCGGAAAAGTCCAAGCCTACGAGAGACTTTGCCCCTCCCTTGATGAAATGAAGCAAATTTCTGCCCGTGCCACAGCCAAACTCGACGACGTCCAATCCTTCAACGGATGGACAGCTGCTTTGGAAGGCTTCTTCACACATGGCTATCATTGGATTGTCATAAGTATCGTAGGTCTCTGACCATTTATCGTATGCACTATCTGTGTTCAGATGTTGGGAATTCATGCTCTCTCTCCAATGAACTCGTCCTTAAGTGGTACTTTGTATAGGTAGTATGTGATGAAGAGGAAGTGAGTTCCATGAAAATCGTCGGAGAGCTACCCGATTGGGATCTGAGCGCTCTGTACAGCTCTTTCGATTTGGAGTTTCACGATGATGTTTCGCGCTGTAAAGAGTTCGTGAACAGACTCAAAGAGTGGTGCAAAAATAAAAGGGAAATTCCCAAAAAGCAAAAGATTGCTCAATACGTCAAACAAGAAGAGGAGTTTCGTCAGCTACACGAGCGTGTTCATCGCTACGCCACCTTGGTATATCTTGCCAACAACGACAATCAAGAAGCACGCCATGCCCTTGCTGAAACAACTGCTGTTTTGGGTCTCTGGAATAGCAGCAGGGTTCCATTCTTACGTTGGTTAAGTGAGTTAACAGATGATGAGTTGAAGTGTATTTGTGATGAGCATATAGAGAGACTCCTCGCTCTTGCCAAACATACGGGAACTGTTCGAGAAGAGCGTTTTGCACAAGCCTTCCGCAATACAGGCTCTCGTGTTTTGAATTCTCTTTATGAGCAAACTCTCTCGAGCACAAAAGGGAAAGGTGGTTTGTCATTGGCGCAGTGTCGCTCACTCCATTCCTCTCCCTCGATGGACCGTCGTATTCTTGCCTTTGACGACACTGTCGATATTTGCCAACAAGTCGGAAAGACGGCAGAACAGTGTTTGAACAGTATTGCCGGTGAATGGTGCACTTTGGCCGACATTGCCCGTTTCTCTTCTCCATTGGAGCAAGCGCTTTTTTTATGCAAAACGGATGGAAAGACTTTATCTGGTTTGCTGAGCGCCATAGATGAGATGTTACCTAGCTTCCACAGCTTCTTCCATCTCAAAACCAAGTTATTGGGAGCGAAGAGCCCTTTACCATATCACTCTCTCGTTGCTCCCCTACAGGGTCCATTGCCAGATGAGTTTTCACTTACTGAAGCGAAAGAGTTGATAAACAAATATTTTTCATCTTGCTCTTCAGATATTGCCTCAGTTACTCAAAGAGCCTTCGCAAACAATTGGATAGACATGAAACCTAGGAGTAACAAATGTCCAGGCGCTTTCTGTCATCCTTTGCGTGCTATTGGTGAGAGCCGCATTCTGGTCAATTATACGGGTTCATTTGGCGATGTACTGACTTTGGCCCACGAACTTGGTCACGCTTTCCACAATAGCTGCCTCGATGGAGATAATATTTGGACTCAGGAGTATTCAATAGCCATTGCAGAAACTGCGTCCGTCTTTTGCGAGCTCCTTCTTCTCAACGGGCTCATCAAAGATAGCAGTACAGAACAACGAATGACGTTGTTGGCCCAAAAGATATCAATGGCTGCTCGTTTGGTTGTGGCTTCATATGCACATTTCCACTTTGAAAAAGCCGTGTATGAACAGCGGCAGCAAAAGGAATTGTCTGTGGAGGAACTGAATGACTTGATGTCCGCTGCGCTTCAGGCCGCTTATGGAAACAGTGTCGACACGTCAGGAGCCCAGTGGACCTGGGTTTGTCGTCGCCATTTGTTTGGCACAAAACGAAACTTCTATAACTTCCCATACGCCTTTGGCTTCGTACTGGCTTCCTCTTTGTATTCTATCTACACGAAAGAACCAGAGAGTTTTATCAATAAATACAAAACCTTCCTCAGACGCTCGGGGAAAGAAGGAGTGGCCAAAGCTGTATCTGCAATTGGAATAGATGTTCATCAGATGAATTGTTGGAAAGACGTAATCACTGGCCTGCAACAAGACCTGCAGGAGTTCACCAGGAGGATAGAATGAAAAGAGAATCCAAGGCTCTACCCATCCTTTTGGCTTGCCTGCTCTTGCTTGGTTTCAACGGCCACTACCTCGTTGGTTCACTAACAAAGGACTATTACGCCAGCTTTGTGTATCTCTTCGTGGTCTGGTTCATGGTCACGCTGATTCTATTCCTCCAAAGTCATTTCTCTGGTGAGGATGCCGTCTAATGTTATCAGCAACAACACTATTGATGGTGCTCATCCTCTTCACAGCCGGATTGGTTCTATTGGCTCGATGGTTCGAAGCAGATCCCAAACGTTCCGTTTTGGCTGAAAGTCCATTCATCTACGCTTTGGCTCTAACTGTATATTGCACTTCTTGGACATTTTATGGTGCTGTTGGTGCAGCCACCAATTCTGGACTGAGATTTCTTACGATATACCTTGGTCCAACGATTGCAATCGTTCTCTGGTCGCTCACCCTGCGAAAAATAATTCGACTCAAAAAACACTTTCCTTTTACATCTATTGCAGATTTTCTATCTTCCCGTTATGGCGCTTCCCAGGGATTGGCAGCCCTGGCTACCTTGACTGCTTCTCTTGCAATAATTCCCTACGCTGCACTGCAGCTAGAATCAATAATCTGGACCTTCAAGAAAGTAACGGTCGGAGGGGGATTTCTCGTTGAGCTACTCATAGTAGTACTCATAGTAGCCATGAGTATCATTGTGGGAGCTCGCCGACTCATTCCCACAGAAAGAAATCCTGGCTTGATGATCATCCTGGCCATCTTTGGTCTCCTCAAACTTATATCGCTTGTCGTTGTAGGCTCTTTGGTCACCTGGAATCTCTCTTACGGTTTTCACCATCTCTTCGTTCAAGTACAAAAACTGGCTATTAATAGCAGCAGCGATATGGTCACGTGGAACTCATATCTACTGCTTGCTGCAGTTGCTTTTTTGTTTTTACCTCACCAATTCCATGTGGGGGTCGTCGAATGTCGAAGAGAAAAACAACTGGCCACAGCAGCCTGGCTGCTTCCACTTTATTTCATCTTGTTGACAGTCTTTGTCGTACCAATAGCAGTGGCCGCATTGACCCATGGTTTACCAGCTGCAGAGGCTGACGCATTCGTTCTGACTTTACCCTTGGCTGCTGGTTGGCCAGATATCTCACTGTTAGTGTTTTTAGGTGGATTTGTTGCGGGTTTTGGTATGATTGTCATGTCCACCGTTGCCTTATCGACAATGGTTGCCAACCACATCGTTTTGCCTATTGTTCAATGGCGTGGTGAGTTGGATAGATTTGGTCGCCATTTGTTGCTCATTAGGTGGGTAGTCATTGCCCTCATTGTATTGTCTGGCTACGGCTTCCAAAGACTGGTTGGCCATGCGACTGTCTTGGCCGATTTGGGAATAGTTGCTTTTGTTGGCATTTTACAGTTTGCTCCAGCAGCAATCGGGGGATTGTATTGGCGCCAAGCCAATAGACAAGGAGCCATCTACGGCTTGGCTGCGGGCTCATTGTGCTGGATTTATACCTTAATATATCCAATGATTTGCCGAGCCTTGGCGTGCTCGCCAATTTCCATAAGTCTAATAAATCCAGAGGCGCTTCTTGGTGTCTCCACTCTATCACCTGTTAGTCATTCCGTTTTCTGGTCACTACTGCTCAATGTGTCCTTTTTTATCATATGCTCCCATCTCTATTCGCCCAATGAATTGGAAATACAAAGGTCTGAAATATTCACAGGACGTGCCGCTTCTATGTTCTCGCCAGACATAGAGGAAAAAGCAGAAATCAACTTCAGCTCCAAACGAGATGAAATCCTTAACGTAGTGAATCAATACCTGGATTCTTCCTTGTCTGTTGCCGTTGTAGCTGAAGCTCAAAAAGAGAGTGAAGTTGTAGGCAAAGATAAACTCACTGTTGTTCAGCTTGCCAACTTCGTCGATGCTGCTGAACGTCGTCTAGCCGGAGCCATTGGCGGAGCAGCTGCACGGCGAGCCATTGAAGGAGCGCAACTTTTCTCTGAAGATGAGCAGTCACGTTTGGCAGTTGCCTACGGAAACATATTGACCAAGCTGAACATTCCACCCGGAGAACTTGCCAAATTAGTGGATCACCATAGTGAACGCCAAGCCATGCTGCAAAAACATGTGGAACAACTAAGAGACGAGATTCAACAGCGAAAAATCGCAGAAGGAGAAGCTAAACTCAGGCAAGAACAACTCATCAGAGCTCACAAGATGGTTGCTCTTGGCACCTTGGTTACAGGGATTGCCCATGAGATAAACAATCCAAACAACTACATCACCCTCAACGCCTCTATGCTCGGAGAGGTTTGGAAAGAATTGCAGCCGCTGTTAAAGGAGACCTTTCAAGACGATGAGGATTATCTCATTGCAGGCATGACTTATTCAGATTTGTGTGAAGAAGTTCCTCGTTTATGTGATGGCATTGGTGAAGGTGCAGCCCACATCAACCGTATTGTGACCAACATGCGCAATTACGTTCAACCAAGTGGACCTAGTACGGAAGAGACAGATCTGGTGGCAGCAATCCGAGCGACTGTAGATCTCGTCGGTGCAACAATCAGACGTGCCACTGGCCACTTCAAGCTGGACATAAGTGAAGAGCTTCCTTCTGTCTTTACTAGCCCCAATGACATTGAGGTACTACTGGTCAATCTCGTCCAAAATGCCTGTCAGAGTCTCACTGATCGCAAACAAAGCCTGACGATATTGGTAACACAGGAAGAAACATCGGAGAGTGTCACAATATCCGTCAGTGATGAAGGTTGTGGAATCTCACCAGAAATTCTGCCTCAGATCATGGATCCATTTTTCACGACAAAACGTAAAGAGGGGCACACTGGTCTCGGTTTGTCAGTTTGTCATTCGATTGTGCAGAGCAATGGAGGTACACTGGTAATTAACTCGGAAGTTGGTAAAGGTTCGACTGCCATCGTAACTTTGCCTGCAGCCCATGGACAGTCCCGGGAAGGTTGAGTCAGTGGCCCAAAGACTTTATCCAGAGCACCCCATTCTGTTGGTTGATGATGAAGAGCAGACTCTGCGTAGCTTCAAAGTCACATTACGAGCAGGTGGAATAAACAACGTCCAACTCTGCCAAGACAGCCGAAAAGTTGTCGAGCTATTAAACGAAGAGGAATATGAGTTGGTTCTGCTCGATCTGGTAATGCCCAACCTTTCAGGTGATGAGCTACTTCCATTATTGAGAGAAAAATATCCCAGTGTTCCTGTCATCATTGTGACTGGAATGAATGTTCTCGACACTGCCGTCAAGTGTATGGCAGCAGGTGC
>CAZXTJ010000457.1:0-6581 GCA_964643655.1 uncultured bacterium | reverse complement strand
CCAAGTTTTGACCGTTTCTGTTGGCACACCAGCAGTCTTAGACGATGCTTTGGAGCGAGCCAAATTCTCTGAAAAGTATGAAAAGTGTAGCCAAGGCAAGGGTGACAGCAAGAGCTGGTATGGCATTGGTATGTCCTTCTTTGCCCACGGTTCTGCTTTCACTGGTGACGGTGAAGTAAAGATTGGCGCTAAGGTTGCTCTCGAGCTGGACGACAAAGATGGTGAACCTGCCTTTTTCGTTCGTGTCAGTTCAACTGAAATGGGTCAAGGTGCTTTCACAGTCCTTCGTCAGACAACAGCTGATGGGCTGCAGATGGGATTGGAACGTATCTATTACCCCTTCCCTGACACTGCTCTCGTTCCAGACAGCGGCCCAACAGTTGCTTCTCGAACGACAATGGTCGTTGGCAGCTCACTGTACAAAGCTGGCGTAGCAATGCGTGAAAAACTACAGGAGTTCGCTTCCAAAAACTTCTTCGATGGCGCAGCTGTAGAAATGAAGGACGATAAATTCCTCAGTGATGGAAAAGAGTGTTCCTTCATAGAAGTTGGGAAAAAATACTTGGCTGAAAATGGCAAATTGAGAGTGCTCAGCGCTTTTGAATTGCCATCAACAGTGAAGTGGAATCAGGACACATTCGAAGGTGATGCATATCCAGCTTATACCTGGGGATGCAACATCGCCGAAGTGGAAATCGACAAGACAACTCTGGAAATAGACGTGACCAAAGTAACGGCAACCTACGACATTGGTACTGTCGTCAATCCTTTGTTGGCTCATGGTCAACTAGAGGGTGGACTGACTCAAGCAGTGGGTTATGCAGTCATGGAAGATATGGCTATTGCCGATGGAAAATTCACTCACAACCGAATGCAAACATATACTGTGCCCACAACTTTGGACACACCTGAATATGACATCAACTTCGTAGAGTATCCCTACCCTTTTGCCAAACCAGGCGCCAAAGGTGTAGGTGAGGTACCCCTCGATGGTCTGGCTCCAGCCATTAGCAATGCAGTTTCAGCAGCAACTGGAGTTCGCATCAAAGAGCTACCACTAACACCAGAAAAACTCTATGAACTGTTGAAGGGAGGTGAGTGAACGTGAAAGAAGTCACCCGAACTTGGTCCATCAATGGTGAAAAACAGACACTGAGCTTCCCCCCCATGCGTCGCCTACTTGATCTCTTACGCACAACACTCGATCTAAAAGGAACGAAAGAAGGCTGCGGAGAAGGCGAATGTGGTGCATGCACCGTTTTAGTGAACAAAGAACCTGTCTGCTCTTGTTTACTTGCAGCAGGCCAATTACCTGACGGAACAGAAATCTTGTCCGTCGAAGGTCTGGAAAAAACTGAAGGTGGCAAAATCATTCAGCAAGCCTATTTGGATACAGGAGCTGTTCAATGTGGTTTCTGCATTCCAGGCATGGTGATGTCTACTTATGCACTGCTGTCACGAAACAACTCACCTTCAGAGCATGAGATAAGAGAAGCCCACGCTGGCAACATTTGTCGCTGCACTGGGTATGTAAAAATAATAGAAGCGGTTCAGTTGGCCGCAAAACGTTGGCCCCAGAGCTGAGAGGAGAGAGACTATGAAAAGTTTGGAAACAGTCCCTTGTCTCTATCCACAAAGCTTGGCTGAGGCCCTACAGTTGCTCTCTGTTCCACAAACTCGCGGTACTCTTTTAGCAGGTGGTACAGACTTGATGGTTCAATGGGCAACAGGAGGAATTCCTCTTCCTGAACGAGCTATCAGCGTTTGCGCCATTGCTGAGTTGGGCAAAATAGAAGAGAGTGGCGAGAACATAATCATTGGTTCTGCTGTCACTCACAGCGCAATCAGAAATTCCTCTTTGGTTCAGACGCACTTGCCTGCCTTGGCGCAAGCTGCAGGCACTGTGGGAGCAAGACAAATACAGTCTCGTGGCACCATTGGTGGAAGCGTAGCCAACGCCAGTCCTGCTGGAGATTTAGCACCGGCTCTTTTGGTTACTGGCGGCACCGTAACTGTGGCAAACAAATCGCGAGAACGAGAAGTCAAACTTGCAGATTTCTTCCTCGGTTATCGCAAGCTCGATTTGCAAGAAGATGAATTGATTGTTCACTTTTCTCTGCCCAAAAAGGCAAATGGCTGCTCGGAAGCCTTTCGCAAACTAGGACCGAGAAAGGCACAAGCTATCTCCAAGGTAATGGGTGCCTACCGTGCCACTATCAAAGAAGGCAAAATTGAGAGCTTCTCTGTTGCTTTGGGAAGTGTTGCTCCTACAGCCATCCGTCTTCCCAAGCTAGAAGAATGGATAGAGGGCAAAGAGTTAGACGACACCTTGCTTGCTGAAGCCGAAAAACGCGCTTCTGATGAAGTTACTCCCATTGACGATATCCGCTCTACAGCCAATTATCGCAAGTGGGTTTCCGGAAGATTAGTTCGATTCTTTTTAGAAGAGATGACTGGAGAATAGGAGGACTTTGATGCGTAACCTCTTGAAAGTCACCTTTTCCATCGTTTTGGTCTTTTGTTTCTGTGCCTGCCAAGAGAGCACGAGCACACAACCAACTGCAACCAAAGCTGTGGCAAGCGTGTCTGCAAAATCTGTTGGTGTTCAGGTAATCTACTTCGGCTCCCCTGGTTGAGGCGGTTGCAGAGTTATTGCGCCCGGGTTGGCTGCATTGGAAAACAAGTGCAAAGCTGCAGGCATTACTTACCGTAAAGGTGCCAACACAGAAGCTAGCAAATATTCTTTTAGCTACATTCCCCATATCGTGGTAGCAGACAGTGCAGGGAAAGAACTACACGCTTTTCAGGCAAAAAATGTCATTGCCATACACGAAGCAAACAAACTTGCTGACACAGTCTTGGCCAAAGCCAAAAGTTTTCAGTGATGTTTGTTAGGCTGGTTTGATTTGATCAGACACAGCCAAACAGAGAGCGATGGAGTTTAGTTTAGTCTCTTCGTCATCAGCTCTCGAAAGGAAAATGACGGGTGCTGTCGTACCAACGACAGTGCCCGCATTTGCTGTCTGTCCATAAAACATCAAGGATTTGCCCAAGAGGTTACCAGAGGCAATGTCTGGAGCAAGTAGAATGTCTGCTTTACCGACGACTTCACCCGCTAGACCTTTGACTTTGGCTGCTTCTATAGAAATGGCATTATCTAGAGCCAATGGACCCTGAACTGAGCAGCCCAACTCACCAGCTTCGCTCATTTCCTGCAACTTGCGAGCGTCTACAGTTTCTGCCATTTTTTCGTTAACATTTTCAATGGCCGCTAGAGCCGCAACTTTTGCATTTTTGCCGCCCATTGCTTCGAAGAGTTTGACTGAGTTTTTCACTATCTCTGCCTTCTCATCCAAGGTGGGTCTAATGTTGATGCCACCATCTGTGAGAAGAACCAATTTGTCATTGAGTTTGTCTTCGAAGACAAAAACATGACTGAGTAGTTTCCCTGAACGAAGGCCATTCTCATTGTCCAAAACAGCCTTGAGGAATGTAGAGGTTTTGACGAGACCTTTCATCAAAACTTCTGCCTTACCTTCACGAACGAGCTTACAAGCTGTAGCAGCTGCTTCTTTGTCATCAGCAGCGTGGACAATCTCTTGTCCTGTCAAATCTATGTCATTTTCTTTGGCTAGCTTTTCAATCTGTTCTTTGTCGCCAACGAGAATGCCTTTGGCCAAACCACGTTTTTGGGCAATAGCGAAAGTACTCAAAGTGTTAACATCATTGGCTGCTGCAACTGCAATGGTTTTACCCTCTGTTTTAGTTGCTTTATCGACTATTTCTGCAAAATTTTTGTACATCGAATTCACCCTTCTCAACGTATTATTTATATTTCGAATCGATTGACATTTTTCTTGAGATCATCTGCTAATTCAGCCAATTTGTGAATTTCAGATTCAGTATCGCGTGCGCCAGAGGCCAACAAGTTGACGCCATCATTGATTTCTCGGACGGCTGACAAAGTTTGTTCCGTTGCAGTTCGCTGTTGCTGAGTTGCTAGAGAAATCTGCTTGGAGCTTTGCAAAACAGTCTCAGAATCGTTGTGTATCTCTTCCAAACGAATACTGATGTTTTCTGTCATTTCCAGGCCAGCGGCTACCTTGTTGCTCGTCACTTCACGAGAATGCACCAATTCTGTAGTAGCATTCCTAATTTCGCTTACATATGCTCTAATCTCATTGGCACGATCTCGTGTATTTGCCGCCAGTTTTCGGATTTGCGCCGAAACCACACCAAAACGTTTGCCTGCCTCACCTGCACCAGCTGCTTCGATAGATGCATTGAAAGCAATGAGACGAGTCTGGTCGGCGATAGTATTGATCAACTCCATGATCTCGTCGATACGCTGAAGTTTGCCTGAGAGAGCAATGATTCTTTGTATGTCATCCTCATCGGCTACACGCATCTCTTCCATACTGTCCAAAGTATCACGGGAGAGAGTAACACCACGTTGAGCGGCCTCGAGAGTCTTCTTAGCCATATGAACAACCTGCTGAGCGTTATCAGCTATTTGACCAGAACTAGCGGCCAACTCTTCGAGAGTGACTGTGGTTTCACTAACTGCTGCTGACTGCTGAGCAGTCGTGGAACCATGATCTCGCATGGTTTTACCTATCAAATCGGAGGTAGAAGTGATGCCATAGGTGGCAGTCTTGACCTGAGTAACGAGATTTCGCAGATTGATTGCCATTTGCCGGAAAGAGGTAGCGAGTTTGCCAATCTCATCTTCACCTTCAACGTCAATGGCAACTCTTAGCCGCCCTTCGGCGATCTCTTCAGAACACTGTTTGAGATTTACAAGGGGCCGAATGATAAAGGTCGTACCAAGAAAGGCTATCATCGTGGCGACGATTAATCCGACAAACAAAACCTGGATAAATCCACTGCGCATCTTGTTCTGTAGCCTAGTTGCCACCAATCTTTGGGGATTTCGATAAGTTTCACAGGGGACACCAACATATAAAATGCCAACAATTGACCCAAGGACATCATAGATTGGTCTGTATCCAGTAAAAAAACGTTGATTAACGACGAGAGCTTGTCCGAGAAAGTCATCTCCTCTATCCAGTACTGCTTGCTCAACAGGAATGGATACCAAAGTTCCGATGGCTCGTTCGCCCTTGTCATTCTTCACATTCGTTGATACACGCAGATTGGCCAAAAAGACTGTGGCCGTGCCCACACCCTCTGAAGACTTTTCATAAAGAACAGAGCGAAGTTTATCTACAAAGACCGTATCGTTATTGAGCAAGAGACCACCAAAAACGAAATACGGTTTATTCTCTACGGTAGTGCGAACAATGGAACCGACGACGAGACCATTGGTCTCTTCAGATGCTGTTGGTGCACTTGCACCTTTTGTTGCTGCAATAGGCACACGTGCGGCCTTGTCCAACCAAAGAGCTGAAAGGATCTCACGAGAAAGCAGCATAGTTCCCTGCTGAGTTCCTTCGTTCATGGCTAGGCGGAAGATGTCGCCATTTGGCATTTTGGTGAAGCTCTTGACTGGAATTACCTCACCGACGCCAGTAGAACGATTGACCCTTACCCGACCAAGAATTCGTCGATTTTTGTCTAGAACACAAAGGAAAGTGAAGCGACGCTTTGATTCGCCCAAAATTTCATTGAGGGATTGACCAATTGCATCAGGGTTGGCAGCAATATGAAAAGCCAAATCCGCTGACCGTGCAACAGCAGATACATCAAGATGAATGTCTTGCGCCAAATCCTCGTACAGGGCGGTTGCAGCTCCCAAGTCAGCATTGACATTTGATTGAGCCAGTTTTTGTGCGTTGACCCACAATTCATTACTAACTTCATCAACGGCTGCATTAAACGAATAAGATACGAAAAATACGGTGGCAAAGAGTGCAAAAAAGACGGCTATACCGACTTTCCATAGAAGAGATATGTTCTTGAACCAACGATTCACCTTTTCGCCCTCCTTCCCCACATATTTCTCTCAAGAAGTTAGACGGCTGAGCGAGGAGGAAGCAAGTAATATCGAAGTGCAAGCTTGAGCTCGTTCAAGGTAAGATATGCTTAGAGGTAGAGGTGCAAGGTGACCAAAAGGGATCTAGCAACACGAGTAGACGAGGTAGCTGCTGCAGGTCCAGCCGATGAAAAACTGGCTGGCGAAGAGAGTAGCCAGTTCGTTTTTGTCAATTCTGCATGTATTGATATGGCTATCCAAATCTCATCTACAGTGGAATTGGTCTCAGCGCTTCATTTATCCATTACTAAACTTCCTCACCTCCCCTCTCCATTTGTCGGTATTTTCAGACGCAGGGGCCGATTGATTCCCGTCATTGATGGGGGATTATTGATAGGTGGTATGCCAACTTCTAGGGGAAACCATGCTCGCCTGATTGTCTGCAAGTCCCCAGAAGGAGAATTGGGTCTCATTGTCGATGAAGTAACGAGCGTCACAACAGTGTCAATGAGCTCTTTTCGCGAAATGGCCTCTAGCCAATGGAGCTCAGCTGGAGAATTCGTCTCCTCTGTTGTGGAGTTCAAGGGCAATGAACATGTTGTCGTCGACATAACAAGATTGTGGCACTACCTCCGTTGTCGTGTAC
>CAZXTJ010000456.1:0-6611 GCA_964643655.1 uncultured bacterium | reverse complement strand
AACCAGCATAACGTCGCCTTCGTGAAAAGGAAATCTGCCCCGGAATATAAAATTGCGAGATTCCGCCATCTAAATATAGAGCATTGGGACAATCCAAACCACTTTGCCAAAACTTGGCAAATGTCCATAGATTAATGGCTTTCTCACTGAGAGCAATGATGACTTCGCCTTTTTTGTTTACTCCAATGCCTGAACGAATATAGGTACTCTTCGATTTCTCGCCAAATTTTGGATGTATATGGTCATCTTTGACCAACAATGGACCAGACTGTAATGCCCAAGTTACTGCCTCTTCCTTTTGCGCATATTCAGCTGCTTCAACAATAAATGCACCGTTGTTGTTCTGAAAAAAGACCCCATTTGGTTTCATGAAAAAATTGCCTTTACCGGCAGAAAGATTGAGAGCTACAAGCTCTTTTCCATTCTCAACGTACAGACCCGTTGGTACGTAACCGGGTTCGAAAATGCCACCATTGGTCGCAAAAAGCAGTTCTTTTCCTTGCTCTTTGATATGTTCTCTCAAGGCAGAGAAGGTCTCGAGAGCTTTGCCACTCTTTCGCCAGTACATTTTTAATTCAAATCGTTCTCGATTGTGGTGAAAGAGCTGATAAAAATCTCCACCAAACTTAACACGCTCAACTACTCTTTCACCTTCGGCAAAGATTGGTGAGCAAAAGAAATACAAGAGAGAAAGCAAGAGCAGTATGCCCAAGAGACAGGTAGTCATATTCAAGTTCTTACCTCTCATATCTCCTTGTCCAGCCAATTTGCCAGCCTATTCGGCCAAATCCCACACTCTCATAAACAATCGTGGAATGATACTCTGGATCACTTGCAATGACGAGAGTATCAACTTCATTGCAGGCAAGCGTCATAAGAGCAGTTTCGTACATTAGGGTAGTACAAACACCTTGTCTTCTGTAGTTAGGACAAGTTGTGACAAACTGGTATCTAGCCAAACCATCGATTATGAATACACCCAAGTCACCAACGAGATTCCCATCAATAAAAGCGCCGTACCATTGCCCTTTGCCTTCATCCACCAGCGCTCGATAGGCTGCCATTCTTGCTACACGAAAAGAGCGGTAGGTATCTTCAGAAAAACACTCATCGCGGCTACGCACTTGCATATCAACGGCTGCTTCATATTCCTTGTCACCTACGATGGGGCGAACTTCGATTTTGTCATTCAGCTTTGCGGGTTTGACTAGCTCTTCACAAGTGAGAACAGCTGTTTTTTCCTGGGCAAAACCAGCCTTTGTGAATTCGTCACTAGCACCAGCAGAGCCGTCTAATGTATCCAACAAAAAAGTCTGGTTTATAATGCCTTCTTTATTCTTGAAATAGTCATCGTATAATCGGATCCAGTGCTCTGATTCACCTTCTCGAGGAGGATTGGGCCACAAAAGATAATTGCCCCAGATAAATCCTGGATTGTCTGGACAGAAAACGACCCAATATCCATCACGCTCTTCTATCTTGGCAGTTGGTCCAAGGACAGCAATGTCCGTTCGGCTAGCCACGGATTGTATTTTCTTCATCTATACCTTTCTTTAAGCCTGTTTTATATCACATTCCATTGCAGATGGACCTTCACGAGGTTGGTGCTTTTTAGCAATGAGCAATGTTATCTTCCATTGGGTACGATGGCTTACAAGTGGCACGAAAAAAGGAATTTGATGGTAAAATATAACAGCAGCCTACTCGTTATCTTACTCTTTGCATTGGCAACCACGACTCTGTTTGGACAAAACATTGTCTTCCGCCCTTTTTCAAAAGAGCTGATTGAATCAAGAGAATTACATGAGACTGAAATTTCGCTAAGAGTTCGTGTCTCAGCTCGCTCATCTTCCGCTGCAATTCTATTTGGTGCTTTGACTGCACCATTTGGTGCCATTCGCTCAGTCTTGCTAATTACAGACGATGGAGGGAAAAACTGGCGAGAAGCCATGCCTCCCCAAGATAGTTATGAAGTTGTTGGCCTTAGTTGGGCTACAGACAAGGATGTCTTTGCAGCAGTTGATTTTGCTGTGGAAGGACCAGGTTGGGAAATCCAACTTTTCGCCAGTCGTGATGGTGGACAAAACTGGACAGAACGAACAGCTCTGAAAAAACCCTATTACTGGTGTCTTCTCGACCAAATTGCCTTCAAAGGCAATCTGGGAATTGTATCTATGTCTTGTGACAAAGAAATTGCAGAGCCCAATGAGCATGAAAGAACTTACGTAACTTTGGATGGCGGTCGTTCTTGGCGCCAAACTGTCTTCAAAGTGTCGTCAACAAAGGCTTCGTCATCGGCAAGTCGCAGCAACGATGGTACACTCTGGTGGCTCGAAGACAAGGGTGAACATTACTCTCTTCATCGCATAGACAAACAGGGCAAGACAGTTAAGTTGAATATCCCCATCATTTATGGTTTGCAAGAGGGCATTCTTACAGCCCAATAACCCCAGTCAGAAGAAGAGGCCACCTGTATCGTCGGGCTTTTTCTGCGTCACTTTCGCTTGTGAGAATATACGCTCTATGGGTATACGTATTTCCTTGGGTAAGGGTTTTCCTACTTTTTGCTGCCAAACCTTGAGCATGTAATTCATTCCCACGACACTAATCAAGCGAGCTAGGTGGTATGGACCTGCAGGGTGGGGATATCCTTCTTGCATTGCAAGGCACTCGACCAACCAATCCATGGCTTTATGGAACTTTTTTGTTTTTTCGGCCACCATGGCCAATTGTCCACAAATACGGGCAATAGCACGTTTGTCACCACTAACACGCTCAATCTCGAGTGCTCTTTCATAAAATGAGCAAGCTTCCTCAAATTTCTTCAGATTTTCAGCCAAGACGGCAAGCTGAAACAAACTGGATGATTGGCCTTCCACGTTGCCCAGTTTCTCTTCCAAGGCAAGGGATTGCTCATTGTAACCATAAGCAGCCTCATAGTCATTTTGCTTCAGAGCAACTTGCCCAAGTTGATGATAAGTAGCAGCCTGACCAGCCAGGTCACCTACTTCTTTTTTTGCACTCAGTGATTTTTTGTACCACTCTTTTGCCTCGTCAAATTTGCCTTCATCGTCTGCAGCCATTCCCAACAGGTGCTGACAAGCTGCCACTTTTTGGCCATCTTCATCGGCTTCTGCATAAGAGAGAGCTTTTGAATATCTCTTGCGAGCAAGGGAGAAATCGCCCTGTTTGTGGGCAACCATTCCATATTGCTGGAAGGTGGCACAGAGTTCACTGTCTTCCTTGGCTTTTTTCAAAATGGCAACAGCCTTTTTATAACAATCTTCAGCTTTGTCAAAATGAGCTCTCAGTTGAGCGATGTATCCCAAACGCCGCCAAGCCATGGCCTCAGTCTTTTTGTTTTTTGCTTTTTGGGCGACCTTTTGTGCTTTAACAAATAGCTTTTCGGCTTTTGCGAAATCGCCAGCTTCTTGAGCAGAAACTGCAGCTTCATATTCTTTCATGTGTGTTCAGCTCCTCCAAGAGCATTATAGAGCATTGAAAGAAGCAGATTGATAGGTACCGCACATAATCCCTTCTTGTGCTAGACTATTGCGCCTGTTTAAGGAGTAATTCATGCTCAAGCATATTCTCATGGCTTTTTGCTGCCTATCACTTACTGTCGTGTTCTTGTCTGGATGCGGTGGAGGCGGAGGAGGCTCTGCAGCAGTTGTTGCTGTACCCATTGTCGTCAATAGCCTTGAAGATCCATTGGTTCCTGCCCAAGGTGTGATTACTCTTCGCTCAGCTTTGGCTGCTGCCACCTCAGGCCAACCCATCATTTTCGCTTCGAACCTCGATGGTGGCGTCATCTCTTTGACCAACGTTGGCGAGGGCTCTACAGAGCTAAAAGGCGAGGTCATGGACATGCGGATAGAGCCAAGTGGCCCAGTCTCTTTTTTGGTTGGATATCTGGCCCGTGATTATGGCGCTTCAGCTCTCTATGCGCGTAAAAACGTCGTCATCGATGCCTCTGCGCTACCAAATGGTATTACAGTGGAGTGGGCAGGAGCTACGGATGCTCGTGTTTTGGCCGTTTATGGCAATCTCAATATGACCAATGTAAATATTACTGGTGGTTCTTCTGTTGCCATCGATATTTCGGCAACTAATGCAAGCCAACCTTGGACACTGGGTCGAGGTGGTGGTGTAGCCGTTTGGGGAACAGCTGAGCTCGTAGGCTGCAAGATTTATGGAAATAGCTGTCAGGGTGACTTTGATTCCTCTCGTGACCGCGGTGCTTTTGGCGGCGGATTATACGCCGATATAGTCATTCTCAATGATTGCGTAATCAGTGGAAACACCGTTTTAGGCGGCGGAGCTGCCGGTGGTGGTGTATATTCTGTTGGTGGAGCTGACACAACGGCCACTCAATCAACAATCACACAATGCACAATCAGTGGTAACAAAATATCTGCTCTTTTCACTTATGGTGGCGGTGTTTATTCTGACGGTGGTGGAATTGGTAACCGCAAACTACTTCACCTAACCAACTGCACTGTTGCCCGTAATCTCGTTGAACCACCTCCAGGTATGCCCGCTTTCCTCTTGGGCATGGGATATTGGCGTGGCGGCGCTGTTTATGCCTCTAACGGCTCCGTTATGATAGACGCCTGCACAATCGTGGAAAACGAAGTGATTGGTCTGCCGAGAACGGATTCTCTCGATCGCCCCAATCTGGCTGGTGGAGTTGCCTGTACAGTAGGTAATGCCCACGCCGTAGAAGAGTTGACGGTGGCACAATCAATCTTCGCAGGCAATATGGTTCGTGAGTTAAACGGTGGTGGAGCCATTGCGAATAGTTACAATCAGGACATATTCACAGGGTCTTTGATGTATTTCATCAGCCGTGGTTACAACCGAGTAGGAGTCATCCAGTTTTCCCACATTTTGGTACCCGTTGGAGAACCAGGGTGGAAATCTCTTTGTCGACGGCACTTCCCAAAAACTGGTGACACACAAAATGTGGCTGTGAATACCGTTCTCGATGTGGCAAATCCTGTTACAGAGGCCACGATAACGTCACAAGGTGTTGACGCAAGCGGTCCAGCAGTCATCTCTTATACGCCAATAGGTGCTGCCGTTGATCAGATACCTGCAACTCCCTATGGCATTGACAGAACGACTGCCGAATATGAGTACACAGGTGCAGGCACGGACAGGTTCTTGACTATATTCCTCGATAGAGTGGAAGATCACTTTAGCCTTTCTGACTTTGCCACTCCTTACACCACTGACTTTGTCAACTTCCTCAACTCAGTCGATGCTGACGAAGACACGACTGGTGTTCAGCCCTATGAAGATCCAGATGGAAATCCCATCATTTCGATGGATAGAACTCTTTGGTATGGACCAGCTGTTACATGGCCCAAGGAATTACCCAACTACCCTTACATTGAGTTCTGGCACAGGTTGGACAATGCTCTAGTTGCTGAGAGCATTCCGGGACTGGGTCAAGAGATATTGGGTGATGACGAGTGGAAAGCCATGTTTACAAGTGGTCCCCTCGCAGAGGACAATGACATAGTCATGACCGTGACTACAGAAGACTATCTGGCTGTGCTAGAAGACTTGGATCAGACAGGTAATACGCGTCCAGTGAATAGTCTTGGCGATATTGGTGCAATTGAAAACAGGTGATTGGATTAGAGCTCTTTCTGCAATATCAGCTTTGTTTGGCCTTTACCGTCGATGTAAGTACCAATAATGTCAAAACCGCTTTTCAAGTTGAGAATTAACATGGCTTTCCACTTGTTTAGGGTTTTGGTCCTTAGGACCTTGTAACCATTCTCTTTGCACCACTGGTGTTGCCGAGACATCAACTCTCTGGCGATTCCCTGCCCTCTGAAACTCGGCAGCACCCCACCAAGCCAGCTATAGAATCTATGCTTTTTTTCCTCGTAACCAATCTTGAAGGCAACGACAATTCCCTCAACAACAACGTATTGAAAAAGTGGTGAGTGAACACGCTCCAACTCCTCTTTCAAAGCTGCAACTGTATGTGCATCATTGAAAATCTCATTATGAGCCTTCGCCAGCGCAGACATATGCTCATCTGAAGGCAATTGGTTAATTAGAAAGTACTCCATTACATCCTCCACAAAGTTTTTGAAACCTTGCTCCAACTCCTTTGTAAGATACAATGAAAGACCATGTTTTTTCTGTATTGCCGAGGGGAGTTTCAAGAATGAGACAACTACTCACGCTGACTATTGCGCTGTGCCTTTTATTCTTGCATTGCGGTTGTGCTGCCGAAGAAAAACTCTTGGAAAGAAGCAAGTCGGAGGACATAGCAGTTACCGTCAAAGCTGCAACACTAGTTGAGGATTACAAAGCCAACGAAGTGAAAGCAGACGAAAAATACAAAGACAAAGTCATCGCTGTTACTGGCAAAGTTGAAGCAATCAAAAAGGGTTTGGGTGGCCAGCCAATCGTTCTGCTTTCCGCACCCAAAAGGTTTGTCAAGGTACGCTGCATGTTCGGCAAAGAATACGCTCCTCAGGTAGCCAAAATAAGCAAAGGTAACGTAATCACTGTCAAAGGCGTGTGCAAGGGCAAACTGGGTTCAGTCAATCTCGGTGGCTGCATTCCTCAATAATGGTCATTTGAGT
>CAZXTJ010000455.1:0-6618 GCA_964643655.1 uncultured bacterium | reverse complement strand
AAAACAATCATCAGCCGTGCTGGCGAAGGAACAAAGGTCGTCCTGACAGGCGATCCATACCAAATTGATAATCCCTATCTGGATGCGAGTAGTAACGGTCTGACTACAGTTGTTGAACGCTTTAAAGGGCAGCGTGTTTCGGGCCATGTCACGCTGGTCAAAAGTGAGCGTAGCCGTCTTTCGTCTCTTGCCGTCAATTTGCTCTAGCGGCTCGAGTGCGAAGAAGGGAGGGCGAATAGTGGGGAAAGCGCGAACGAACAGAAGAGGTATGACGTTAGTCGAGATATTGCTCGCAACGTTCATCCTCGTATCTGTACTCCTGCCAATTGGAGGCCTCATATTCGGAGGTTTACGAGGCAGTGAGTCCAGTAAGAGTTTTAATATGGGTGCCAATATGGCAGCCAACGTCATGGATCAGCTAATCAGTGCTGAGGTGCCCTTCCGTGCCATTGACGTTGTTGGTGGACCCACCATTCAAGAGATTACCGAAATGGGCAAAATTGGTGGTGAAGACGAGCTCATGGACGGCGCAGATTCTGTGCAAACGGCTGGCTTCACTGCTGATTTCTCTGATTTGGAAGCAAAGATTTTTGGTGCCCTTGGCAAGCCTGAAAACTGTACGGATCAGATTAGATGTATCTATGACAAAGGATACGTTTATGAAATCTATTGGTTTGCTGGTACATATAAGGATTCTGGGAACGGCGATACGAACTACAAGGAAGAGCTGACTTTCTGTTTTTTCAAAAACCCTTATGTCCCTGTGGACTCTGGGCAAGCAACGAACATTATTCTATCTGATACATCATTGGCTCCTTATTCAGCTACTCCTGAAGAACTCATTGATCCTCGTTTTGGTTCTGTCACTGATCCCAAAGATCCTCGTTCTCGACCTGGATGGCCTGATCTCGGTGGTTCAGACGAAGACTGGGAGACAAAACCCACTTATGAGTCCTTGTCTGAAAAGGTTGATAATGATGAAATCAATCTTAGCTACCCTATCGTCTTCACGGATTTGGAAGAGTTCAATGAGGCTGATGGTGGATTGATGAAGATGATAGTCGGTGTCCGCTGGGCTCCGAAATCAAATATGAGGCGTAAAGGCGCTGGTGCACAACGTCGCAGCCATGAATTTTGGCTCGTCAGTATGAAGGGCCGAATTGAGGAGGGCTAAAATGAGCAAGAAGATTAGGCAGAGGAAAAAGCGCCAAGGTTTTGCCATCTTCATGGTCATTATGATTGTGCTCATTTTGGCCTCTTTTGCGGCAATTCTCTGGCATTCTGGACGTGGTAACCGGACGGTACGAGAGTTTATCATTGAGAAGAAACAGGCTGAATATTTGGCAAAAGGTGCTCAACAGCACTTTTTGCTCAAGTTTCGTTATCTTCCCACTGAGCTTTACGACGCCGTGGCTTATTCAATTGGGAAAAATCCATATTATGACTTTGGTCGACCCCATGAAGGATCTGGCGAAATCTCAGCAATCGATTCAGGCGATGCCGCTGCTAATCCTGGGCCAATGTTCTTTTTTGGCACTTCGAGTAATACAAAGGTCAACATTGATGGAGGCATTCCCAAGGTTGATAGACGAACCATCGATCTGTCTGAACCTGAAGGTTTTAATGGTCACCAGATTAGAACGTTACTAAAGATGTATCTTCTTGATGTTGGCACTCTTTACCCAACGAATAAAGAGGAAGATGGCATTGTTGTCGTCAGCTCGGAAGCTCATCAGGACAAAGCCAAGGAGATGGACTGGCGAGATCCTTTCATTGGCAACTATGCTGTACAAAATGCAGCCATCCTTGGTCTTTCCGGTGGTAAGAGATACGACAAAGATAGTTTGCTCGTCACAACGCTTGGTTCTGTGAAAAGGGCTGGACAGATAAGCCTTGTCACCAAAGGAAACATCAACGGTGCGCGTAACCTTAGTACAGGGCGAAAACAGATTTCAGACCTGAAGTTTGGAGTTCACGAATTCCCAGAAGCGCGAAGTTACCTGGAAGATGTTGAGTCATACAATGACCGTATGGCTGATGACGATTCTGACAAAAACCAGGAAATTTTGGGTATTCAGAAAGATTCGTCCATATCAAGTGGTAGGCGTACAGAAATCGCAACTGGCATTTACCACATTCAACGCCAGAATTGAGCGCTGGTGGGCTAGACCTGCCTTGCACGATGTACTCGCTAGAGGGTATCCTCAAGCGAGGGAAGGGGTTTGACATGTTGAGACGCAGTCGTGGAAGACTTCCCGGCTTTACCCTCATAGAGATAGTCATCGTCATTGCGGTCCTATCGCTCTTTTGCATTCTCTGTTGGGGATTACTTTCTGGGTGGATGGGAACTAGTGTAACTGGTATTTGGCGACAGTCAGCCAGTAAAGAGCTTGGTACCCTGTCAGCTGGCTTGAGGATGGACATTAGCAAAGCTTCATATCCTTCGGCCGTCACACCTGAAGACACAATAGTGGCCGCAGCCGACACACATTTCATCAATCTCGTTGGTGCAGAAGCTGAATTACCCGATTGGGACGGTGACGATTGGTCTGACTTTCGCGTGACAATGGCTGGCCCAGGAAAAACAGCTGCCCATTCAGCCGATGAAGAGACTGTCCTTGAGATTATTCAAGGGACACCTGGCAAAACTAGGATTCCGGGCTTTGCCGATGCTGATGTGAAGGCTACCAAAATAACCTATTTCCTCAAAGGTGGCGAAGGTGTTCGTGGTAAAGGTAAATACTGTAATGCCGTGAAAAACCTCTGGGTACGCACAGAAACTGCCACTCAAGATCCTGATTCTTTTGGTGTCGATACGACTTTTTCATACGGTAATGCTCGAACACGTAAACTCGTTCAGGGTGTCAACTGCATACTCATGGGAGTTGCCAGTAGCTCCCTCAGTGGCGATCAGTCTGAAGTTACCTCTTCACCTGCCGTTAAAATCAAGATACTATGTGTGGAACCACACAAGGGTAAAGCCAAATTGTCCGTGACTGTGACAGCCAATGGACAAACTGGTGTAAAATTTGGCAGTTGAGGTGGCGGGGGCTGAGGCTCCTGAACACTGCCGTGTGCGGTGACTTAACAAGAAAGTGATTTGTTAGCGTGGCTAAGAAGTGGCAAGAGCTCGAGTTTCTGGACTATAAAGAACGCCAGATTCGTCGCCGCGCTCAGAAGAAACGACGACTCCTTGAAGAGTCTGGTGCCATTAGTGGTGAACACTCAGCTGCTGCAGAGGGTCGTACACAGATAAAAATCCTCGTTTTCGGTTTGCTGTCCATTTCCATAGTTTTCATTTATTTCGTCTTGCTGCGTACTGGCGTAGCTGGCCCTGTTGGTCAGGGGCTCGTCCTCGAACGAATGACTGGTGAAGTAATACTCGCCAGCATGCTCAAAGAGTGGAAACCAACACTCAATGAAGCAGTTCCAGAGAATGTTCGTGTGGTAACTGCTCGAAATGGAAAAGTTTCTCTGGGATTACATGTTCCTGATACACGAGTGTTGCTCTTCGAAAACAGTGAAGTGCTTTTCAAAGGCTTACGGATGGGGCAATCACAAGACTTCCAGCTCGATATGGAAATGATCAGAGGAGAAGCCGTCTTTGAGTTCAAGAACGAAAAAGGCATTGGAATTTTGCATGTAAAAACCCCCACTGGAGTAAACCTCTGGGGCAAGCTCGTATACCTCAAGTTGGTTTCCAAACCAACAAGAACGAGGATAATTGTTGCTGATGGCCTAGTAAAAGCTGAGGGTATGGGAGAGAAAGTAATCATTCCTGGCGACAGACAGATGATTTCAACAGATTCTGAGCCTGTCTCTACACCGAGAGCCCTCAACGTCATTCGTGAAGTCTGGACCTGGTAAGAATTTCCCAGACAGAGTGGACAAAAACCTTCGATCTACCGATAGAAATGTCGAGACCATGTTCGGTCATCGAAGGGAGAAATCATGGCACGCCTCTATACGTGGCAGGCCCTGCTCATTGTTGTTTGCAGTCTAGCTCTGTCCGTATCACCACTTTTTGCTGTTGCCGTTTCGGCACCAAAAGCTCAACAATCAACCAATGGAATACACGGAAACGTGTCTCCCAATGGCAAGTTCATGGTTTATGTGGTCAAGGAAGCCAATGAACGAGGAAGTGGTGAAACGACATCTGTTTTTGTTCGCCGTGCAGACAGGCCGTCTCGCAGTAAACGTCTAACGAGCAGAGCAAGTAAAGATGATTTTCCCATCATTTCTCCTGATGGAAAAACGGTTTATTACCACTCCAATCGTAGTGGTTTGACCAAAATATGGTCCGTTCCCCTTCGTGGTGGAAAACCGGTTCAGGTAACCTTTGGTCCCTCACAGGATTATCACCCAGCTCCTTCGCCAAGAGGACGTTATCTAGCATATGACTCCAATCGCTCGGGAAACTATGACATTTGGCTCAAAGACCTGCGTAGCGGAGAGGACAGGCAATTGACTCAAGCGCGGGGACCAGACTTTTCTCCCACATGGTCTCCTCAAGAGAAAGCCATTGCATTTACTTCCAATCGAGGCGAAGGATTTCAAATCTATCTCTATCGATTTGATAAAAAAGGTGGCGCTCTGAGAAAGATGACCTCAGGAAAAGCAGTCCATGCACATCCATCTTGGTCACCAGACGGACGTTTTCTTGCCTATGATAGAGATGAAAGAGGAGTAGTCTCCGTCTGGATCAAAGAACTGAAACGACCTTATCGCTCTTTTCGGCTGACAGGCGCTCCTTGGTCAGAGGAAGCACCAACGTGGCATCCCAATGGAGAAAAAGTCGTCTTTACCATCAATCAAACAGGCGATAAACGAGTGGCTACAGCCCTATTACCGCCATTACCCATGAGTGAGGGTAACAGCGCTTATGCTCAAAATCCTCCCAGAGCTGCAAACAATGTTGTTGCCTCTGCGGGCCATGAGCTGCCAATTCCAAGAGACACACCAATTCCGGGTATTCGTGAACCTTTAGCAGCACCAGAAGACATTGATTTTCTTCAAGAAGCCAAAGAGATGAGTAATGATGACGATACATCGACTTTGCTCTCTTTTGTTGGTGAAGGTGCTCCGAAAGCTAAACCAAGAAAAACTGTGCGAGCTTACAACCGCGGTGAAAAAACTCCTGCTCTGAGACCACAGGCTTTCAACAACGGAGCTTCTCTGAAGGTGCTACAGTTTTTCCCTAAACTCAAACCTGAAGGTATCAAACCACCAAGAGCACTCAGTGTAGTGTTTTCAAGCAGGTTGGCATCAGTACAGAAGCTCGACACGATGATTAGCCTCATTGACGACAGAGGAACTATCACTCCCCTCGTTTGCAGCTACAATCCCAATTTGCGTCGTGTTGATGCCATGCCCGTAGATAATCTCCTTCGTGGTCGAACCTATACGGTCAGGCTCTCAGAGAATATCAGTGGTGAGAGTGGCGAAGTGTTGCAAGGCGGTTTCAGCTGGAATTTTGCGACTAAACGTGGCGGAAAACCAGTTGTGAAAATTCGAAAAATTGAAGAAATACCCTTCTCCATTGTGAACAAAACACCCAATGAAAATGGAGCTGCTTCAACATCACGAGTAACTTGTCGTTTTTCTAAACCGCTTGACCCATCAACTGTTGCAGCAGGTTCAATCATGCTCTTTGATGGTCGAGGTTCCAAAGTGGCAGGCGAAGTACTCTTTCCTGATGGCAACGATACCTTGCAGCTGACTCCATACGAGAAACTGAAAACTGGACAGAGATACCGTGTCTTCATTTCACAAAATCTTCGTTCCGTGAATGGTGAGAAGTTGCCCAAAGCTGTCGTTTGGTCCTTTACGACCAATCATGGCTCGCCACTACTGGTCGCTGATTTTGAACCAAAAGGATTTCTGGGAGCACGCAGTGACATAACAATTCACTTCAACCGCGCAGTCTCTTCAGATTCACTCTCTACGGGCAAAGTTTTCCTCAAAGTGAAAGACCAAACTTATGGTGGAAACACCATTTTGGGTACGGGCGGAAAGTCCCTATTGTTCGTTCCTCACCGCAAATTGCCAAACAAGTGCGACCTCACACTCGTTCTGCCTCCAGGATTGTCTGATGAGCAGGGTAATGAGCTCGTTTTGAACAAACCGCTCATCTTCTCCACCAAATATGCGGACAAGGCCACTGCCCACAATGTGAGCTCCATCTTGAAGCGCCACAATAAGGGCAAAAAAGACTCACTGAACACATCTTCATATCTGCGCAACAAAAAAGCCAGCGGAGTAGGACCGAAGAGCTGGATTTACAAAAACTTGCTCGCTCTCTTTCGTAAAGGTTATGTAGACCGAAATCTAAGTGGAGATTTGTCACGGGGCACCCCATTGACCCGTCACAAGTCAGCTCTCATGGTTGAATCTGCCATGAAATCCGTCGGTCTCATGGCTCCTGAAGATGCCACACGTGTCCGAAAACTGGCCGAGGAGTTCAAAAATGAGCTTCATTGGTTGGGTGTGAAGCTATCAGGTTTCCTGACGAGGCGAGAAAACCGCTTTGTTGGTAAAGGCTAATGCAACCTTAAGTCTTTCCTCTACGTAGTACATAATGATAGGTAGTTTATTGGTGTCTATTGCACCATATCTAAT
>CAZXTJ010000454.1:0-6634 GCA_964643655.1 uncultured bacterium | reverse complement strand
GTTCGCAACATATCCTCGCGATGATAGTCATTGTGAGGAGCAGGTACATTCTCTGGATCACTCATATAGTCAAAGTCGACTGCCTTATCGAAATTGTCACGAGCGCGAACAACCAACTCTAGACGTTCGTTTTCTCTAATGAACAAACCGGGAACTGAGGCCCCATCTTCTAGAACGAGGGTTGGCCAAGTGGAGGCCTCCACATTTGGCTCTGATACGAGCACAGTTTCACCTGTCAAATTCGTAGCCAATGTATCAGCCCATCGTTCTCCATAAAAGGAAAGCATGAGAGGTCGTGGACGACTCTCAGAGTCCATGTCTATCTCTAGCGCCTCGACTCTGTTGTTTACTCCCCTCCTTGGAGTGGCGAAAATGGCCATCGTAGGCGAAGTTGTGTCATAGACATAGGTAACGAGCGGTGGAAACTCTTCAGTCAAATCGGCGTGATCTGCTATTGATTGGACGACAACAGAACCACTTACTAGTTTTGGCACGAGACGAGTAAAACTGTATCCACGTGAAGCAACGGGTAAGACTCGATACCACAAAGGTCGTTGGCGAAATCCCGCTGCTGCCTCATTGCCAAGGGGCCAGTCATCTTGAGGTGCCGACAAATCGCTTGCAATACAGGTAGGGATATAGGCGTACAACTTCTGAGTCAGTTCATCACCATCAATGTCCACTTTCATCTCAATGTGTTTCAGGTAAGTTGTAACGTCTTCCTGAGCCACGGAATAAAAAGGGCTTTCTGTATCGTCGTTCATCTCGATATTACCATCTGGATCCATCTTTGCGATTAACCAGGGGTCACCCTCTTCGTCACGCCCCATTAGTTCGACTCCCCATTTGATTTTTGTCGGTTCAGCATCCCAAGTACCATTTCTTGGTGCGGCACCAGAGCCAAAGAGTGCCGGATAGATGGGTGATGAGGGATCCATTGAGGATTTTTGTGTGATCAACTGATCTTCTTGGGCAACGAGAGGAGCAACGAATCTTCCCGTAGCTTGCCCTGCAAGACTGACAGGAGAATAATTTACGTGGGTCGTGTAGGCCACCTCGATTTTGATGTCACGCAAGGAGCCATCAAGTTTCTTGTTTGGCGACTCGAACTCTAAGCAATATTCCTTTTTCAAAGAGGTGCGAATTTTGTTGAACATGTTCAACATTTGTTCGTTATAGAAAGCATTGAGATCTTCCTCTGTTACTGTAGCCATAGCCAATTCAGTGACAGCAGCAGCGCCGGCATTAAAAGTATCCCAATCGAGTTCACCAATCTTTTCAAAATCCAAAACAGTATCATCAACTGTCAGAGACTGAAATGCATCGCCATCAGCAACCTTAAAGTCTTCGTGAAGGACTAAATTGATTGCTTCGCTGAAGTCATCAAATTTTGCATCATCATCGTTTTTGATGAGCAGTTGTAGAGTCTGCAACAGCTCAATGAAGTATGAGGAAAGATCACTGTCGCTCATCTCTTCAGCATCGTCAGTAACATCTGGTCTTTCTGGCAACTCTGGTAGGTGTGGGTAGGGCGGTATGGGTTCAAAATAACAACCATGAGTTTTCTCGGATATGGGCTCCATATTGCTGGGAACGATGTCACCGCCAATTGAAGCTATCCCATTATTGTCTATCTTCAATTTTGGAAAAGCAATGTTATAAAATGGCATATCCAAGGACATTGCAACGCGAGTCAAATCGGTGAGGCGGTTGTTGCCAGATGTGTCACCACCATCTGTGAGGGACAAGATACCGCGAGCTGGATAGTCTTCTTTTGAACAATCCTCCAAGGCCCCAAGAGCGAGATACCAACTAGTGAACATGGGAGTACCACCGCAGGTATCACCGAGGTGTGCCTGGCAGAAATCGCGCAATGATGATTTATCGCCTGACACTTCGTGGAAATACATTTGTTTGCAGTTCTCTGAGCCTGCGAAGAACAATAATGCTGCCACATCACCAGTGGCCATAGAATCGATCCAATCGAGGCTAGCTTTCTGAATGAGCATGATGGTGTCGAGAACGGAATCGGAACGATCAATGGCAAATGTTGCAGCCATGGGTCGGGAAACAGAGTCCTTCAGCACTCCATTCACATCGGACCACTCATTCTTTCCTTCAGGAGATTCAAATACGGTGAGGTCATAGGAGTTTGACGTGTCTTCGAGGTCGTAATAGGAGGTAGAGGGAACGTTGTCGATGACAGTGAAATAAACTTTGACTGTTGGGAAGTGCGAAGCATCGACTTTTTTGATAGCTACTTCGATGGCAGGATCTGGTGGAGCCCCTAAAGCCAAGTGAGCAGAAACCAAAAACATTGAGAGAATCAATGAGCTCGTAATTGTCCTCACAAAGTACCCCTTTCCCGCCTCTTAAACATCTTTAATATAGTTTATTCTTACAACCACAATTGTTAAGACGAGTAAGTGAAAAGAAAAGATAGCTGAAAGGGAACTCTTACTTGATATGGCAACTAGGCTACATAAGCAAGCAACCTGCCAATTGGAGTTTGCAAGTTTAAGCTCGCAACGTTTTAAACCCGCCGCGATGAAGCTCTAACAAGGAAAAGGCAGTGATGACCAAAGAATGAGTTATCTGGCCATCTTTGATTAACTTGGGCATGTCAGCCAAGGGTAAAAGATCCACTTCAATGTCTTCAGTCCCATCCAATTTTGGCTTGCTCGTAAGCTGGACATTTTCTACCAGATAGGTATGACATTTTAAGTCAAGAATGGCGGGATTGGGATCAACTGCCCCTAAGCATATGGGAGAGTCACCAGAATAACCTGTCTCTTCCAACAATTCTCTCTTGGCCGCCTCAAGCGGTTCTTCGCCTGGATCGACCATTCCACCAGGAATCTCGAGTGTGATCATTTCACGACTTTGTCGAAATTGCCGAACAAGTACAATATCATTATTAGAGGTAAGCGGAATTATGTTGATCCAGTCAGTGCCGCGGGCCGAAATAAAAGGATGGGTTTGTCCTGTGCGTGGAGAGCGGAATACTTTCTCTTCAATCTTGAAGATGCCACATTCCAGCCTTATTTTGCTATCGATGAGGTCCCATTTTTTGATTTTCATGTTCCCATTTGTAGCTGCTTTGACGAATACATGCAAAAAAAATCTTTTTTACGGATTGACGCTTTACTCTTACATAGTAATAATCGTTACGAAAATAACAACGAGGGGTAGTTTGGTTGGAGGATAGATGTTCTCGCGGGCATACTTGCGACTAATTAGCATCTTCACTCTTTTTGTGTTCTGTAGTGCATTGTTTCCAGCACCTGCTGCGGCTGCTTCTTTAGAAGAAGCAACGGAGTGGATTAAGAATTTCCCAAAACGTTTCTTCCGCCGGATGAAAAAGCCGGAGAAGAAGATTAACAATCCTGAAGAGCTACAAGAACTCTTCGATGAAGTCAAAGCCAAAACCTTTGACGAAAATCCAGCACAACGAGACGAAGTTGCCGACTGGAAACGGCCTGCCAGCCAAGTTAGTTTGGCTCTACTAGACGGCCAGATTGGTATCGTAAAACAGTTCCTCGCTTTCCAAGCAGCCAACTCAATCAAAGGTGTTGGTAAAAAAGCCCTCGAAACCAAAGCATGGGGCACAGCAACTAAAGTTGTGGGCAAAATGGCTGGCGACTCGGCACATGTCCTCAACAGTGCTCTTTCTCACTCCAAATTTGGTAAGAACATTTTTGCTCTCATCGCAAAAAACAAAACCTTCAAAAAAGCCCTTTTGAGAGAGTCAAACTTCGTACTCATGGCTCTCATCGTAGTTCTCATCAACTCAGGCATTTATGATGGTCTCGATGTTGATACAATGAAGGATCACGTCGTCTCCATCGCACCTTTGTGTACTGATTGGACATACGACAAAGGTTTGCCTGCTCAGATGATGTATGACTTCATCAACAGGCAGATGTTCTCTGGATTTAATGGTTATTTTGACAAGGTTTACCAGAGTGCCCTCAACAGCAAATCTGTATGGGGAAAAGCGCTTTCGAGCTTGGACGCCAAGGCCAATCTCCTAGGCCAAAAGTTGTTCAAAGCTACTCGCTTAGGTATTCAGACCTCTTCCGAACAAAGCTTAGCCTCCAAAATGGGGCTCGTCGGTGTTGGTGAAGGTGTACAATTTACTTTGGGCGGTCTCTTCCAACGACTTGCCGTCGGTGGTGCCTTTGCCATTGGTGGCCAGTTCCTTCTAGACTCTACCTTTGCTGTTGCCCGTGGTTTTCAAAACCGCACATACCTTGGTGGTAACCGCAATAAATATTGGGTACAGCAAGACGTTAACGCTTACCAGTATCAGAAGACTGGTAAGAAGTGGAAAGACGAACTGCGTGAACGTTACATCCGACTTCGCGCTGTCCTCCACGGCCGTATCAAGTGGCCCATCCGCTCGCTCGTAGTACCAGTTTCCGGTCTCATGGGTGGATATTTCGGTTCTGTTCTCGCTGGTGCTCTCTTTGTAGGTGGCGGACCTCTAACACTCGTTGGTGGAACACTCGTCTCCTCACTGCTCGCTGGTCTCGGTACATTCGTTGGCAACTGGGCAGCAACCAAGTTGGACCGCGGTAAATTCATGATGAAGTTCCGCCGCAACAACTACATCAAAAAGATCACTCGTGAGTTGAAAGAGACTCCAGATTATAAAGAAGGCAAACTCTCTGATGATAAAATCAAAGAGATTGCTGAGCTCCGTGCCGACGACTTCGAAAAAGTTGAAAAAGTAGGCCAAATCTCCATCCGTATCCTCTTCGTCGATTATGCCCACAACGTTCAGTTGGGTAAAAAAGGCGACTATTGGAAAATCATCATTCCTGATGAACATGGAACCAAATTCTGCGGCAACGCAGACATCCGCTATGACATCATTGATATGGACGGTAACCGTTGGGTATATGACATCCACACCAACAAAGTACGTAATGTTGGTAAGGTTGCTGACAACAATGGTCGTTTCATCGTCTTCCTCAATTCCAAGGGTGTCCTCATGGAAAATGACATCATTGTCAATCGAGAAAAAGATGACAAAGAGCGAACGCTCCACATCTTCGACAACGGTGTCATCTTGGAAAAACGTGGCGAAGAGTGGACAGTTCGTGGGCAAGGTTCAGACCGAGACATCTTCTTCCGCGACTCTGAAGAACGCTTCGAGTGGCGAGAAGCTGCCTTTCGCCGCGCCAAAGGTCCAGCTGACGTAGAGCCTCCCAAAGCTCCAGCAGGAACAGAACCTTTGGAAGGTTATACGAAAGAAATCGAGAAAGTTGATGACGCTCAGCTCAAAGCATCAGTACTCAACCTTTCTCAAAATCAAATTGCCGATGTACGAACCGCTCTCTTTGCTGACATCGAAGAGCTCGATGAACTCGAAGAAGTTCAGAGTTACCTTGCCGATATTGCTGAACAGCTTGGAGTAACAGATGGCGTTGACAATCCTGGCGCACCTGGAATGTTCCAAGGCGACATCGAAATGGCCCGCAACATCGTCAAAGGTAAGGTCGAACGTTATCTTCAGCGTGTGAGTGAAAACCTCACTGCAGAGATCGATGGCATTGAGCCTGCAGAATTGCGAGAATCCTTCGCTCGTGTTCAGTCTGACTATCCTATGTCAGACGAGGGCCCAGACCACGAGACCTTGGGAAATCGACTGCGCAATGTGCCTGTATGGGGCTCAATCAGTGTACTTGGCAACAGAGACGCTGTTTTGGCAGCTGCTCTACACTCGTCAGCTCGCTAAATCACAATATTTAGCAAATAATCCCCTCTCCCTTGAGAGCTACTACCATGGTACAGTGTTCTCACCAGTATTGGCTCTCGAGAGGAAATAGCTTATATGAGCGATGAACACTTACAAGGGAAAACCGCCCTCATCGTTGATGACGCAGCAATCATTCGAATAATGCTGACCAAAGTTTTCAGCAAACATGGAATTGACGTCGTTGGTCAGGCAACAACTGGTGAAGAAGCTATTCGCCTCTATGGCATAAAAAAGCCCGATCTTGTCACGATGGACATTACAATGCCAGGTCTCGATGGTATTGCTACCATTCGCTCCATAATCGCTGATGATCCTACAGCCAGGATAATCGTCGTATCAGCCTTGGGTCAGCAATCAAAAATGCAAAAGTCCCTTGCAGCAGGAGCGCGGGATTACATCGTAAAACCGATAAAAGAAGATCCTTTGATGGCTACCGTTCGTCGTGTTCTGCAGAGTCCCTGAGCCAACTGCGCAAAACATCGACACTCAAGTCTCCAACTGCTTGTAGCTGCTTTTTGGGTACAGTTTCTATCGTGTCGCTGAGCCCATGGATGGTCGTTGCTGCAGAAGCCATTCCTGTGCAACGGTAACCGAGTAGAACAAGGGGAAAATGATCCAAGGCAGAAAAGAAGGGAATGTCCAAACGTTTCAGACTAATCTTTCGCTCTTTTGCCCTTTCTTCGAGCATTTCATTGAGCTCGCTATCAGTACGCCAAGGACGAGGAAAACCAAAGGAGCCATTGTAGGCCAGACCATAACGGTGAGAACAAGGCATATCGAGGTTAAAGACCACCGTCTTTTCATTGGCCAATTCACTTTGGTGTTGGAGTCCCCAATGCATTGCTCCCAAAAGACCTAGCTCTTCACAAT
>CAZXTJ010000453.1:0-6660 GCA_964643655.1 uncultured bacterium | reverse complement strand
GGAATTGCTCTGCAGCAAGTCATATCCTCTACATGCCAAACCTCCTCCACCTCTTTCTCGACGGCGTATCACAGAACCACTTCCTTTGGGTATAAGGGCTATTGATGCCTTTACTCTTTGTGGGCGTGGTCAACGGGTGGGCATTTTTGCTGCAGCCGGAGTCGGTAAATCAACTCTGTTGGGTATGGTTGCCCGTGGCTCGGCAGCTGATGTGAATGTCATAGCCCTCATAGGAGAACGTGGACGAGAAGTTCGAGATTTCATTGAAAGAGATTTGGGACCAGAGGGTATGGCGCGTTCAGTCTTAATCGTCTCAACTTCGGCTGAACCTAGTCTTCTGCGTGTACGAGCCGCTTTTTTGGCTACTGCAATTGCAGAGTATTTTCGAGACGAAGGCAAAGACGTTCTTCTGATGATGGATTCGCTCACTCGTTTTGCTCTAGCCCAGCGTGACATAGGATTGGCTGTGGGTGAACAGCCCACTACGAGAGGCTTCACTCCCTCCGTTTTCTCACAATTACCGCGTCTTCTAGAAAGATCAGGCACGTCAGCAGAAGGCACAATAACAGGTTTGTATACAGTTCTCGTCGAAGGAAACGATCCCGATGAACCTGTGGCAGATACAGTACGAGGTCTCTTGGATGGACATATCATTTTGTCTCGTCAACTTGCTGAACAGGGCCAATATCCAGCCATTGACGTCTGTGCCAGCTTGAGTCGACTGATGCGCGCCATTGCCAGTGAAGAACACATGGCATTGGCACATCAATATCGCCAACTCTTGGCAGCCTTCCGAGAGGTGGAAGATCTGATCCTCACTGGTTCGTATCGTGAAGGCAGCAACGCCAAAGCTGACGAAGCAATTGCCAGAAGGAAAGATATGGAAGCCTTCCTTTGTCAAGATTGCGACGATCTCACCTCAATGAAAGCTACTATGGGTAATCTGCGCCGTCTATTTGGTCAGAAAAGATAAAGGGCTGATATGAGAGGTTTTACTTTCCGCCTCGATAGAGTTCTTCGTATTCGTCGTGCTGAAAAACAGCAAAAACAGCTGGCTTTGGCCCGTTTGTATGGTGAGTTACATGGAGTGGAAGAGCAAAAGGAAACAATCATTCGGAAACTGCATGAAAACAAAGGTGCCCAAGACCGCTTGCTCGCAGAAAGATATAGAAACAAGCTCGAAAAGGAGTTTGCCCTCCTGGAAAAAAGAGAAGATGAGCTTTGCGCCAAGGCAGCGATGCAAATGGTCGAGCTTGACCAGGCAACGGCTAAGGTGAAAACTCTAGAGCGGTTGAGAGAGAAACGTCTCGCCCGCTACACAAAAAAGCAAAGGCGAAAGGAAGAGGCAGAAAGCGCTCTTCACGCTTCTCAGAAACGACCAATGTTCACTTGATGTGGCACTGAGCTTTCAAGCTTCTCCAGACTATCTTTTCTGCCCTCAAGAGGCAGATGGAATGTTGATACGTTTCATGACAGGGAGATGCCACATTTTGTAGCATTCTCTTGGCAGAAGGGATCAGAGAGCCCAGATAATCCCAAACTCACAGTGGCACAGAACTTGGATCCCAAGAGGCACAACAGCGCGGGGGAAACGAGCAAAGAACCCTGGTGCTCACGAAGATGAGCCAAAAGAGAGGAACGGCGATGTCGAAGCTCTTGAAAGCATATTGTGCTCTGGCTCTCCTGCTATCGTCATGTCTTTTTCAGCCCGGTTGTAGTCAAGACGGCCCAGTAGCTCAAATTATTCGCACTGTTATCAGCCTCACTACAGGAATGGATGTTGGTGGATTTGGTTTGCCTCCAAGTGGAGGCGGCGGTCCCATAGGTCCTAGCGGCGGATTTGGTGGCATTTTTAATGGAGGAGGCAGTCTTCCTCCAGCTTCTCCTTGGGGTGGTCAACCAACGCAACCCCTTTCTGTAACTGGAAAAGAAGCCTATAAAGAGCTAACTGAGAAGTATCGCTGGTCCTTGTCCGGTGCCTACGGAGACGCAGATTTAGAGAAAGCACTTTGGGTCGCTCGACAGTTCAAACAAGATGAAATCACCACTCTCAAGGTTCGTTGGACTGGTGGCGGTGGCGGTGGCACTGCTGGATTGTACTCTTGGGGTGGTGGCGTGCCACGCATCACTATGTACTCCCGTTCTTGCAAGGTCCTTTGTCACGAAGTTTGCCATCACTTCTCAATCACCCACCACACACAAAGGCAGCGAAGTGTCGTTCGAGAGTTTCTTGGCAACACATGGTCTGGTCGGCCAATGAGCCGTTCCGACATTCCCACGAATTATTCACTTACCAATCATAAAGAGTGGATGGCAGAGTGCGGATCCATATATCGTATGAAGGTGAAAGGTAGGCAAGGTTTCAACCACTGGCGCTCGTGGAATCCATCTCAAAAATTCCGCGAATCAATCGCCAAGTGGTACGTAGACTAATGAGAAGAGTTCTTTCGAGCAGGCCTAGAGCCAATGGTGGTTCTGGCTTGCTCATTGTCATGGTCGTCGTAATTATTGCTATCTTTGCCATTTTGACCTTTGGCCAATCCTTTTTTACCTCCTCCATCACAGTAGAAGCAGACGTGCTCGTCAAAGGCGATGTTGCCCAGGTTTTGGCAGATTCAGCCATTCAAGAGGCAATGGCTCAAATGCGCCATCAAGCCAATACACCATCAACACAGATCTTCAATTGCTTGCGACAGCTAGTTTATGCCCCAGATCTTGGGAAGCTAGATTTATCTGACCATATCAAAATCCCTGAAACTGAGGCTTTACTCTTTTCTGAGGGATATGCAGGCTATCATGTGGCCAATCCAAAAGTTGAAGTCGTTCTGCAAAAACACATAGACAAGACAGAGTATGAGCGTATTGGCATTATCAAATATACGGCGGAAGTAACTGCCCCAGGTGGTATTACCAGAAAAGCCTTTCGCCGTGTGGAGGTCACTCAACCTTTCAAGACTTGTCTCGTCAATTCACCACGACCTTTCTGCTTGGGTGGTGTTTTTGTCGCTAAAGCTGACGAACTGACGGATATGGAGAGTCTCAAGAGCCTGCGCAGCCGTTTCATCAGTGCCAACAGCGATTTGTGGCGAAAAGTGAATGACTGCAAAGCAATGGCGCCCCCTTCGCTCAGTGAGCATTATAAAGATCTAGAACGTAGGATGATTCCTCAGCAGACAGCAGTTGATAGAACTCCTCCTGTTACTGGTGAGGGAGAGGCCATGTTGATAGGTTGTTTTCATGGCGGCGCTGATTTTTACCTTCAGTCTCTTGACCTGGCGAGCTATTTGAAGGTTTACGATGAAAAACTTCGTTCAATTGAAGGCAAATACAATAGTGCCGCCCAACGGGCAAGCAGCTCTCTTGCTGCGACGGGTGCTCACGATGATTTCATTAAAAATGCGAATGAGGCAGTAAAAACAATAGAGGATGCCCTTTTTAGAATATGGGCCCAAAGAAATTCCTTTCGTTATGTGACGAGGGAAGATCCATTTTTCGCCAAACTATCAGAACACTTATACAAGTTTGATTACTCCTATTGGACAAGACGCTGCCAATACAAAGTCAGGAAAGGTGTTGGCGAAGCAGATTGTAATGCTGCTTGGCAGAGATATTTGCGTGACCACCCTTCTCCAAAAGGCATCATACGGATTGAAAACGATGGTGAACCCTTGAGGCTCAGTGGACTCGTAAAAGGAAAATATGTACTCGTTCTCGGTTCAGGTGGTGCCATCATTGAAAACTTCAACACCAATGATGGGCCGAGCGATGTTGCAACTATCGTGGCTTGTACGGGACCATTGAAGATAAAAGGAGAGGTCCATTGTTCACTCTTCTTAGCCAAACATGAACAAGCACCTCCCCCCGATCTGTTCATCGATTCGCAAGCCCGCATTGTTGGTAATCTTCACATGTGGCAGCCACCTTTGCAGCCTCTGGTGGGAACCCTCTTTAGGTTAGAAAAGTATTCTTCAGGCATAACACTCGATGGTGGACGAGTAATTATCGTACAAACTTATTTGCACGTTGCCATTGCGCCCCAAACAATTTATCGACGTGTTTCCCGCCATTGAATCTCGTCCTTTGAAACGGTCCGAAACTTGCTTGCCTTTTAATGAATAGGCAAATCTATATCTGCTCCTGTGCGGAAGGATCGAATATGAAGTTTCAGCTCATCATTATCTTGTTAGTGCTTTTGGTTTCGTCACCATCTTTGTTTGCTCTGGGTTTTCAAGAAAACCCTTACAGAGGAGAGCTCATACAGTGTTATCAACGTGGCATGTACATCTATAGGTATCTGACTCATGTCCTGCGAAACAATCCAAATAACACCAATGCCGTCCTTCCCATCTACTTCCAATATGCGGCACTACGTGTTCGATATGCAGCAGTTAGCAAATTTTATTGGCGGTGGGAAAATCAGAACAAGAGACCTGGTTATATGAATAACTTGTTAGAAGGTAACCAGCGTCGCAATAGGCCCATAGAGAATGTTCAGCGCAACTATACACCGCCCGTTGTTGTCTCTACACCAAAGAGACCACAGTCCATACACCATGGTCTCATTGAAGGGCACAACATAATGGCTGACGTCATCCTCAAAGTTAATCAAGAGTGGTCATTCTCTTTGCCAAAGGGCAGTGGTTGGCATGAACGGCTCACTAACCAGCAAGTCGTCAGAGTTCTGAAAAAAGAGGAATGTATGGAAGAAGGGCGACAATGTGTGAAATATCACCTTCTTGCTCTAAGAGAAGGAAAAGCGCAATACACTTTGAGCAAAAGCCATGAGCCACGTGAGTTAAATTTTGCCATCACCGTATCCAATGGGCAATGGGGCTCTAATGCCAATGAAGACAACGCTCCCGACTATGGTGATATTCACTATTCGTATTGATTTGTAAGGTCCCATTTCTCCTGTCGACTGTTTGATGAAAGGTCCAAATAGTTGATAGGAGGGACCACATGAAAAGCGCACTATTGTTCTTAGTAATTTTACTGAACATGGTTATCATACCGACAAGTCATCTGCTAGCTACAGCAACACAGGTGGATGTCGTTCTCGTTGGAACCAACATCTGCCTTCCCCCCCTTGATGGAAACCTTGATAAATGCACTGATTATGGGCAGCGGCCTGTTTATAAAGTGGAACAGGCATTTCTCTTGGATCGTAGTAAATACGAAAAACTGCTGGGGTGGAACTTGAGTTTTATAGAGACATACAATTCCCAAGTTCTCGTTCACGAAAGGAATGTGGGCAAAAGAGTTGTTATTCGTGGTCGCGTTGACTTGGATACAAAACGACTCGAAGTAGCCTATTATCGTTTTTTGGAGAAACCTAAAAAGGATGAGCCAATAACTAGTCCTACAAAAATCAGTTCCTTCTACGTCGCTGGTACTAATTATGAGGGTGGAAACTACAAGGTTACTCGTTCTTCAAGACGCAATTTGCCAAGGGGTGGAACACTATCTAGTAGCTATTCGGGATGGCGTGATGGCGGTAAGAATTTTCGTGGGTTGGCAAGACAAGGAGCGACGAGCAGTAACAGGAAGTATTAGTGGTGAGAGACTCTAACTGAGTCTAGCGGCAGCCTCCTCAAGGTAAGGCAGTATTGTAATCACTTTTGATAGTGCGCCATTCTTTGGCGGGCTTCCACCAAGACTTTGGTTTTTCTGTCTTTGCCTTGGGTTTACTAATGACAGGGTAATGAGACACATCCAAGAAATAGCGAGTAATCATCTCATCTATATCTTCTCTCTTGTCGTTAACCAAGAGTTTTGCTTGTTCTTTCAAGTGTGAAACCATGTCAGAACCATATTGGCGCCACTGACCATCACTCATCGCCCGTATATTACTGAGCCCTTTGACAAGCTGCCCTTGGGCCATTTCTTTACTCTTTGAGTCTTCATTGAGTCCACTCAAGATGGCGAGTTGATCTCTAGACAACAATTCCTTCACTCTTTTGATTGCTAGATTGCAATCTCCATCAAGAGGAGTAGAAGGTTTTTCAGCTGATAATCCGCGTTTTTTACTTTCGTAATAAGCTCGCCAGGAAGTGACGGTTTCCTTTCTCTTCAGGCAATGCGAAGCTGCTATTTCTTTCAGATTGGTGAGCTGTAAGGATGTAAGTTTCATTGAGTCAAACAAATCCAAGGCTCTCAACTTGTCTCTCATTTCAGAGACGGTCATAGGGTGAGCAAAGGAAAGTTTGCAGAAAGGAAGAACAAACAAACTGAGTATTACGACTATTCGTAATAAGTTCATGTTATCTCACCATCCTAATTTCATTGACGACCGCCTAGTTTTTGCACGAGCTCTTCTATCTCCTCATGGTTGCGCAACCGGGCAGCCCAGAAGAGAGGAGTTGTGCCTATAAAACAATGGGCATTTATATCTCCTCCTTTTTTGACAAGGAGAGATACAAGTTTTTCTTGGTTCGCAGCCACTGCCATAAATATTGGTGTCCATCCCTGGTCGTCTCGGCAGTCTATTTTGGCACCATTCTCAATGAACAGTTGGGCAACTGCCAAATGGCCTTGCCAAGCAGCTCTATGAAGAGGTGTTTCACCATCCCAATCGCGGCTATTCATTGCAGCGTTGTGAGTTAACAAGAGATGACACAAGTCAACATTACCTAGATTGGCAGCGAGATGAAGAGGAGTTCG
>CAZXTJ010000452.1:0-6674 GCA_964643655.1 uncultured bacterium | reverse complement strand
GAGGTGCCTGGTCCAACAGCAGATAGACTCTTGCCAAGAGTAAGGCAGACAGCAGCTATTCTTTGGGGTGTTTACGTCTTACTCAGTTGTGCCGAGGCATTCCTGCTCTGGATGGGCGATATGCCTCTCTTTGACGCTCTGTGCCACACCTTTGGCACCATGGCCACAGGTGGATTTTCTACAAAAGATGCATCCATTGGTCACTATTTCAAAAACAGTGTGCCCAACAATCTCTATTTTGAAGTTGTTATCGATGTCTTCATGTTCTTGGCTGGTGTGAACTTCTTGCTACACTTCCAAGCTCTACGTGGCAATCTAGATGCCTATCGAAAAAACACAGAGTTTCGTTTTTATTGTGTTGTCGTTATGGTAGCCGTTCTGTTGCTCACCATTTCACTGAGGATCACGGGAATGGGCCCAGACACTTATGGGCAGACAGTGCGGGAGGCTGTCTTCCAGACCCTTGCCATAATGACGACGACAGGGTTTGCGACGGCCAACTTCGATCTTTGGCCAGGCTTCTGCAGACTTCTGCTCGTCATACTAATGTTTTTTGGTGGCTGTGCAGGTTCCACAGGCGGTGGTTTGAAGCAGATTAGGATTTACGTCATCTTCAAATACATCTACCGTTCTCTCTTGCGACTCCTGCGACCAGGATTAGCCAATCGTATTCGTGTTGGTGACGAAACAATGGACGAAAAGCTCGTGGCTAACATCATTGGCTTGGCTTTGTTATGGGCTGTTGTATTTAGTGTTGCCTGCATTTTGATGATGCCTCTTCTAGGGGATTCTATGCAGAATTCCGACTGGCGGTTGGTCACTTCGGTGACAGCTGTGGCTGCAACTCTGAACAATATCGGTCCTGGTCTAGCTGGGGTGGGTGCCACATGTAACTTTGGTTGGATGCCGCTATCGGCAAAAGTTTTGCTCAGCATCTGTATGCTAATGGGCCGTTTGGAAATCTATTCTGTCGTTGTTGTCCTCTTGCCGCTCACTTGGCGAAAATAGGTCATATTTAGATTCAGCTCCTGCTTCTGCCGATGATAGTCATATGAGAAATTCATATGACGCAATCATCGCTAGAATTATGATCTTGGTGACAACGGGTCTGTTAGTTTGGCATTTCCTACCAGCTCCTCATTATGAGCGAGCCAAGCCAGTGTTGGCCTTCAATGGCTTTTACTCAATTGAGACAACAAGACCCCGCCTTCCCATTGTGATGTACCATCGGGTTTCCGACAAAGCACTACCAAATGATGGTGGCCGTGTTTTGCCAACACTAGAGTTCGAAGAACAACTAATGTTGCTTCGTGATGAGGGTTATACCACTCTACTCGCTTGCGAATATCAGAAGATTCTTTCTGGTGAGATGGAATGTCCAGAAAAACCCATCATGCTCACTTTTGATGATGGTTATGATGACAACTTACTCGAAGCCTACCCACTTCTGCGTCGTTACAGAATGAAAGCCAATTTCTACATCATCACTGGCAGCATTGGTGCAATGGGTCATATGACAGAAAGTCAACTCATTCGAATTGATCCTCGTTATGTTGAGATTGGCTCACACACCGTAAACCATTGTGCCCTTCGCAATTGCAGCCGGAATAGGCTCATCAGAGAGTTGGTTGATTCTCGATTGGCTTTGGAGTTTATGCTCGGTCGAGAAGTGAAGTCTTTTGCATTTCCTTATGGAGCATATGACGAACTTGCCATCGAGATTGTCAAAGGGGCAGGTTATGAAATCGCTTTTACGACAGAGCGAGGCCTAAATGATTGGGCAGGCAGCCCACATGGACTCAAGCGTGTAACAGTTGCTCGCGGAATGCCACTTTCTGTATTTAAACGAGCCATAGGATTGAAGTCGTCAAATCGTCAGGTTGACTAAAACTTGCCACTGAACTTAATTCTCTTCACAGTGAATGGCAAACAGTCCAAGGTATTGTCTGGTAATCGTCCTGCTATGGGGCTTTCTTCAAGAATGAAGGTTTCTCGCCCCAAGTCTCAACGATTGGGGGCTGCAGGGATTTGAGTGAAGATTCAGAGAGGAGCTCTCGACCTTTGTCGCTTAGGCAGAAATTAATGAATTTTTCTGCAAGCTCCCGGTGTTGACAGCTTTTTGGAATAGTGATGCCAAAAACGATGGGAGTACCCAGAACAGTTTCTGCGCCGCCTTGATAATTGGGGACCTTGGTGGAAACTGTGTTGTATACCTTGGTGAAAGAACGATTACCCAAGTTGACTTCCTCTGGAAGAGGTAAAAATGGCAGATGCATGTCTTGGGCATGGCAGCGATAAGCGAAGGCGTAGTCACCATTAAAGGCTTGCAAACGAGAGAGCAGGTCACCTGCATGTAGAGCCCAAGTTCTTTTGGGACACTTTTTTCTCAAATAGTCATAGAGCCCTTTTTGATCTAAATGTTTCTCTGCCAATTTCCAACTCATCAAAGTGAAATAACCACAGGGATCTTGATCAGGATTTGCCAATCCAAGCCGAACATCCTTACGTAATAATATTTGCCACCAGTTGCTCTTCTTTATCTCACCTTGATATTTGCTTTTGTCCGTCCAGGCCAAGACGAGATCCGTTGATGCAAATCCAATGACATAGTCAGCATGTTTTTTCGTCAACAAACGTTTGATTAGCCGCTGATCTGCCACAGCCAATACATCACAAGGCCGCAGTACAGCAAGCCGGGATAGCAGAATGGAACCTTGTGTTTCCAAACTAATGACATATTCGGGATGTTCTTTTTCAAAGGCAATCTTTATTCGTCTGAAGGAGTGAGCCAATGCATCGGCTGCCAAAATGCGCAAAGTTGGTTTGGAGGTGCAGCCCCAGTTATGGCACAGACAGAGAGAGAAAATGACAATGGCCGTTAGGAGAAGGAGCAACCGAAGATTGGAGAATGCTCTCATTTCTATCCCCCATCCAATGCTTCGAGGACACGTATGTCATCACCATCATAATAGACTTTACAGCTCGTTCCTTCTGCAGGCACTTCTCTGCCCAACGCGGAGCTGTCAAAGGTCATAAGAAATTCTTGGGCACTTTCATCATCAGCCAGTCTGAAGGGCAATACCTCTCCTGCACCAAATGGTAGTGGACTGCCAACAATGGCTTCCACGAAACAAGGTGGTCCTGCTTTTAGGGTGAAGTCTTCTGCTTTGATGGCAAAGGCACGTTTGCCATTTTCATGTGTTTCGGAAGTACTGAAAGAAAGCTCTTGTCCATCGACCTTACAAGTACCCTCTTTGTTGATGTTTGCAGAGAAAACGTTTTCAAAGAGCAAAAAATGAGCGGCCCAAGCAGTGTTGGGTTGGCCAAAGACCTCTTTGGGTGGACCTTGTTGCACAATGTTGCCTTCGCGCATGAGAGCAACTTTGTCAGCCATTACTAGTGCTTCTTCCAAATCATGGGTAACAAAGAGCATGGTCAATCCCAGAGACTTCTGCACAGCGCGCACTTCACGATGAAGATCTCTGCGTCGAGCACCATCAAGAGCACAAAAAGGCTCATCGAGAAAGAGCAAGCGAGGTCGACCTGCAAGAGCTCGTGCGAGAGCTACACGCTGTTTCTCTCCTCCTGAGAGGCTATGGACATCCTCACGTGAGAGAAGTTTGCTGATGGCAAGTTTTTGAGAAAGTTCTTCAACACGTTTCTTCACGGAATTTTCATCCATGTTGGCCAAACGTAGACAAAAAGCTATGTTCTCGAAGACTGAAAGATGAGGAAAAAGAGCGAGATCTTGAGGTAAGAAAGCAACGGATCTTTCTTCTGGTGGAATGTCGTGGACAATTCGATTGCGAACTTTGACAGTGCCACTATTGGGCCTTCGTAAACCAAGTACTGTTTCGAGAAAGAGTGTCTTTCCAGCACCGGAAGGCCCCAAGAGAGCAAAGCTCTCACCTTCTTCAACCTTCACAGAGAGTTCATTGAGAGAAAAGGCACCACGTTTGACAGATATATCTCGTACTTCAATCATGGCTCTTCCTCGCAGAGAGTGTATGAACTATGGCCAAGGCAAAAACAGTGACCAGTGTCAGGACGACAGAAAGACTGACTGCTCTATCCAAGCTGACAGAAGACATACTCAAATAGATGGAAATGGGCATGGTCTCTGTCTTGCCTTTTACTGCTCCGGCAATCATTGAGGTAGCACCAAAATCACCAATGGCTCTTGCCCAACCCAGAATGATTGCAGCAACTATCCCATTTTTTGCTAAAGGCAAGGTGACTCGTCTGAAGGCTTGCCAAGGTGTACAACCCAAAAAACGGGCAACCTGTTCATAACGAATGTCTATCGCATCAAAGGCTGAACGGACGACCAATGTCTCCAATGAAAGAGCAACGAGAAACTGGGCCAACACCATGCCAGGTGTTTCAAAAACGAAACGAATGACATTGTCCTCTACCCATTGTCCCAGGGAAGTTCGGAACAGCAAGAGTAATGACACACCTAGTGCCATCGGTGACATCAAGATGGGGATTACCAGTAGACCTTCGACTATTGCCTTGCCGCGAAATCTGAATCTCGAGAGGGCGTAACCCCCTGGTATGGCAAAAACGGCGGCTAACAAAGCCGAGCCAACAGAAACGACGATAGACAGCCGCACTGCTGTCTGTACATCAGACTCCATTAGAGCTCCAAGAGGAGCCCCTGAACCGGTGTAGTGTAATTGAACGAGCAATATGCCAAAGACACAAGAGACGGCCACACCAAGTGCTGACAGGGTGAGATAGGTGAACCATCTTTTCACGGCTTATTACTTCCTTCACTTGGTAACTGCCACTCGCCTCCAATGGGTGTGTCGGCTTCTGTGAAAGTCCTCGCTTCTTCAGGCGAAGCAAGGTAATTCCACTTTCTATAGATGGCCTGTCCCTCAGGTGACTGCAAAAAATCAATGAACTGCTGAGCTTTCTTCCGTTCTTTCGTGAATTTGGAGATGGCTATTGGAATGTAGCCAATACGTGGAATCTGATTTTTCTCCAGCAAAATGGTCTTTAGCTTATCAGGATTCCAATATTGAAATACTCGCCAGCCCACTATGGCGTCCACACTGCCCAAAGCTGCCAGTTGTGCCGTCTTGGCGCAGGATTCTGCATTTGTAACGATTCGTTTCGAAACAGCCTCACGCAATTTGGCTCTTTCCAATACTTCTATGGCATACAAACCAACACAGACAGTGTCAGGACGGGCAATGCCTACTCGTACGCCTTCTTTGGTCAAATCGGCCAGTGAGCTTATTTTCTTGGGATTTGCAAGGGGAACATTGATGGCAGGAATGAGGTAAACAATGCGTTTTTCCGTATCTGGATAGACACAGTTTTTCCTCTTGGCCTTTTCCATGTAGTCTGATGAACCTGGGAAATAGAGGTCACCTCTTTGGGCAAGCAACATTTGCGACAACATTTTGCCTGAGCCACCAAAATGGAGATGTACTTTGATGCCTGTTTTCTTTTCAAAGAGTTGGGCAGCTTCTTCCGTTGCAGGCTTTGAGGCAGAACCGACAAAGGCCTCCAAGGCAATGGTTTCCTTTTCGCGGCAACCAAGGAAGGATAATGACACAATCAAAACGACAAATGTTACATATCTCATTAAACAGTCCCTTTCTCGAGCGAGCAGATAATACTACGTACACAATGATGAGATCAGCTCTTCAAGGACGTGGTACACTAAGCCAGCTTCAGAGCAATGAATTAGAAGGAGGTCCTTTGGGCCATGTGCAGGTTGGCCACGAGCCTATTCGTTTTCATATTGGTATTGTTTCCTCTTGATGTTTCTTATGGTCAGGGCAAAGCTGCTCCTTATGTGGAAAAAGGCATAAAAGCTTATAACAAAGGGGCTTTGAGGGAAGCTCGGCAACACTTTGAACGTGCTGCCAAAGTTCAACCTTCGTCTTTGACGGCCCAGTTCAACTTGGGCCAGGTTCTGCGAGAACTCAAAGATTACAATGAAGCGATTGAGGCTTTCTCGCGAGCGCTGATTATTGATTCAGAACATCGTGGAAGTCTATGCAATCGCGGTTTGCTCTACCAACTTACTGGGCGTAAGGATGAAGCCCTCGTCGATTTGGACAAAGCGCTAGAAGTGGCTCCAAACTTTGTGCAGGGTTATATCAGTCGTGGTTTCATTCACTCTGATTTGGGACAAAGAGAAGAAGCTTTGGCCGATTTTTCAAAGGCCATCGAATTATCACCGCGCTCGGCTGACGCCTATTTCAATCGTGGAGTGACATACCGTCAAATGGGTTCACTAGATGCTGCTTTGGCAGACTTGAGCCGAGCAATCACTCTCTCGCCAACCGATCACGAAGCTTTGCTCGAACGTGGATTGGTCTTCCAAGGCTTAGGACGTCCTAAGAAGGCACTATCGGATTTTGACAAAGCAATCGAGCTCGACCACAAATCAGCTAGTGCATATTCGCATCGTGGCCAGATTCAGATAGGACTAGGCCTTTATGCTGCTGCTTTGGCCGATTTGGGCGATGCCATACGATTGGATGGACAGAACTTTGAGGCCTTTCTATATCGTGGTCACATCTTCCGTATTCTCAATGAGACGGCTAGAGCACTCGATGATTATGAAAGAGCAGTCCAGATAAGGCCCTCCTCTGTGGAAGCTTGGCTACACCGGGCTTTCCTTCTGCACCAGATAGGTCGGACGACAGACG
>CAZXTJ010000451.1:0-6686 GCA_964643655.1 uncultured bacterium | reverse complement strand
GCTGGTGTTGATCCTGGTTGTTGGATGGATGGTTTGTTTCCTTGGCAGCCACAAAAAGTTCAGTGGCCCAAGTTTCGACAGGGTAGTGAGAGTCTGGGTAATCCTGTTTACGTAACCGAAAAACAGCTCTCTTCTTCTCAGCTCGAATTGAATTGGCCCGACTCTCCAGAGACTCCTTTACCACTACCTGATGAAAACTTGCCCAAAGGGACAAAAGAAATTGCAGGTCGAGCTGATTGGGATGGGGATTTATCGATTTACTCTGACGCATATTCATCGTGGTGTCAGCGCCGCGACGCTACCATTCCCCCTTTTCAAGCTGCTCTCGGTAGTGAGTTGAAAAGGCATGAAAGCCTATTCAAGCTAGTGCCCAATGATTGGGTGGATACCTTTCGCCAACAGTATGAGGTTAAAGAAATACCCGATTTCTGGAAACAGAAAGCCTCCTATCTTTTCAGGAGCCAAGAGGAGTTCGATAGTTTTATACCAAAGCGGGGAGGCACTGTTTTCTTAGATGGAGTTTATTACGTTGAAGGTGCTCTCAAGCTTAACTTTGGTCAGTATCTGGGCTCTGGAGCAATTGCCTCTGGCGCAACAATCGATATTGGTAGTTGCCGTAACGCTGGCGATGGTTGCCTTACTCTAGCCTCTGAGAAAGAGATATTTGTTGATGGCTCGCCGCAAGCAGGATTGCTAGCACCAAAAAACTGCGTAAAGTTTGGTGGCGGTTCTATTAGTGGAACAGCTTCTAGTGCCTTTTACAGTGGCGACGATTTTTCAATCATGTATGACTCTAATTTGGCTTCCAAAAGTGGCGGCAAAGACAATGAAGTTCGTTTTTGGGTGACCGTTAGCCCTTATCACGTGGCTTGTAACTTCTTGAGGAATTAAGTGATGAAACGGTTTAAAGAGAATAATAAAGGTGCCACCTTTTTTGGTGTCATGATTGCCACCATCATTATTTCTCTTGCCGCTATTCCTTTGATTTCCACTGTCATTGATCAAACAAGGCTGACTCGTGTTTCCAAAATGCGCGTTTTTGCCACCCATTTGGCCCACAATATGATTGAACGTTTTCGCACTGAGAGTTTCACACAGGTGGCTACTTATCTCTGTTCTGAAGAGGGTTCGGCCATGTTTGTCGAGCAAGATGAACTTCTCACTCCTACTGATGTGCCTGCTTCTTATGCTCGCATGATTTCGAGTTTTAAGCGTACCTTGCTTTTAATCCCTGTCACTGACAGGTCTGGTGTTCTCGAAGCAACAGTTGCCTGGCAGGAAGATGGTCACACTCGCAGTGTGAGAGTTTCCACCGTATTGGTGGACGCAGACTTTCCTGGCGGTAAACCTATGAAATTGCCTGGAGGTACTCAATGAGGGTAGCTTCAGGAAGAAGAAAGCGTGCCGTCACATTGGTGGAAGTAATGATTGCTTCCGTCATATCAATAGTGTTGCTTACAGTCCTCTGGCGGCTCTTTTCTGGCAGTGTACGTCAGTTTGCGGCTACGCAACGTCACCTTCAAGCCATGCAGGTAGCCCAGCTCGTTCTTGAATATGTAGAGAATGATTTGCAGGCCATGATAGTCGAAGACAGCAAGACACCTACTGTTCTCGACGACTTGTCTTTTCGTTCATCAATATCTTTTTATGCCTCCCGCGGAGACCAGGCTGAGGGTGGAATTTACAAAGGAGCCAAAGTTTCCTATGGGCTCAAACCAATTGAAGGAACTCCCTATTTTTATTTCGTTCGAAATGGGCGTACTTTGTACAACATGCCTCTCAAGAGACTGTCATTCCAACCCATTGAAAAAGAGGCTCTCGATAGTCTGCCTGGAAAACCGAAGAGCATCTTTTTTATGCGTACAGTCGTCGTGGCCATGGATTCGACAAGAGAGGGCGAGTTCACTTTGATTGGTTTGACAGCTCTGGATTTGGTCAGTCGAAGGAAATTGGGGAGGCATTGGAATCCCAGCAAGTTGCCCTGTATTCGCCTCGAAAGGAATTAGAACCTCGAGAGTGCAGCCAATCTTTTCGAGCGGTTTATTGCCTCAGTATAACGTTTCTTGATCCAGTCACGAGGGTCGAGCTTTAGACCTAATTTGTAGTTTTCGATAGCTTCATCAAAACGGTTGAGCCTGTCGTAAGCTTCGCCCAGTTGATTGAAGTAGTTGTCCAGCAAGTCGACCGGTATCTCTTCTGGGGAGATTGATTTGAGCAGTATGATGGTCTCTTTTTGGCGTCCCAAGGTGTTCAAAAGCTGAGCTAGAAAACACTGTACCTTTGGTTTGTCATATCCTCTAGCAATCTCGGTAGCTATCTTGAGCCACTCAACAGCTTTTTCCCTTTCTTCTCGCGGAGCAAATCCTTTTGTTGGCACGAGGACGTCTGTATTGTCATCAAATCCCTGACTCAGTGCTTTGGCACCCCACCATAGGGGAGAGATGTCACTCTCGCTGACTTTGCGACTTTGTAACCACCTTAGCGTCGCAACGCGAACAGCTGCTCGGCTACTCTTGTCATTCAGGATGTACAACAGCCGCAATTTTGTTGATACCAATATTGTTCCGGGTTTGTCTTTTGCCAAATGTAACAAAGTACGAACGTCGCCACGTATTCCTTGTTTGATGAACTTAGCTTTGTGTTTTACGTCATAAGCCATTGAAAGGCAGGTGGCAGCAAGCGTTATGAGTTGGCCAAGAGCCTTGTCTTTAGAAGAGCTGGCAGCTTTGCAATAAGCTAGGCCCAGCTGAAATTCACCTCTAGCCTTTTCGGCAACAGCCAAAAGCCAGTTGTTGAGGCGTTTATTGAAGCAGAAAAGATGCCCATATGTGCGGACGAAACAATAGGCCAGCTCACCGGCTCTTTCGTGTTTTTTTTGTTCTGTCGCCCAGCCAATGAGGAAGAGCAAACCTTTGGCTGGCATAGAGCTCTGCTTTTCGAGCAACAGGTGGGGGGCCCTTTTGATGTAGTCATTGTCGGCTTTTTCTGGAAGGCTCTTCACAGGCAGAGACACTTCGGCCAAAACTTCACCCAAAACAGTGAGTTCTTCCTCAGTGGGAAGTGCTTTTTTGTTAGCCAATTCAATACAGACTAAATTGAGTTCGCCCCTGTCTATCTTCATCTTTGGAGGAGAAGGAGCCCTTTGGCTGAAGCAAAAGAGAAGGAGGCCTAGAAGGAGAGGCAGCACCCAAAGAAGTGAAGCAAAGGACCGTTTTGGAGGAGTCTGAGTCAGTGCCACCTCTTCAGTGAGATCCTTTCGCGGTTTTTCCAGTGCTCCCTTCAACTCCTCACAGGTTGAGAATCTTTCCTTCTTGTCAAAAGCCATGGAACGTTTTATTGCTCGTGTCAGGCTTTTGGGAAGCTCTGGCCTAAGCTCGCTCAGAGCTGGTGAAGAGGTTGGAGGACTGCCTTCAACGGCCATTCTGACGATTTGCTCGTTGTTAAAGGGAAATTGGCCCGTTGCTGCCTGATAGAGGGTGACACCCAAACTATAGATGTCTGCACGATAATCGAGAACTTCACCAAGCAGCTGTTCTGGAGCCATTGTTGCCAAAGTGCCGACTCGCTCGTCAGTAGCAGTTAGTCTCGTGGCATCATCTGGTAGAGCCAAACCAAAGTCGAGTAAGACAGTTCTTTCAGCCGAGACGACGTGAATATTCGAAGGTTTCACATCTCGATGGATGATCTCGTGGGCATGTATATATGAAAGGGCTTCGGCCATATGTAAACCGATAGTCCTCAATTCCTGCTCTGTCAGAAGGCCTACTGCACTCATTTCAAGAAGAGTCGAACCTTCGAGGTACTCCATGATGACGTAGGGAACTTCTTTATTGGGCAATACTCCGCCATCGAGTACTTGAACGACATAGGGGTGGGCAAAACTCTTGGATACTTCGATTTCTCGTCGAAACCGGGCGATGAAGAGATCGATATCAGCGAAAGTGTGGTCAATTCTAATGAATTTTATGGCCACAGGGCGTTGATCGCTCTGGCGACGCCCAAAATAGACTTGGCCCATACCACCTTGGCCAAGGAGATGTTGGATAGTGTATCCCTCTACCTCAAGATGAGAATGCATATAGTCAGTATGACAGCATACTCAGCCAAGGACCACTCTTTCGCCGATATGCTCCTTAGAATGGCAGGAAAAGAAGGACCATACGAACGTTTCGAAAGAGAAACGGGCGAATATTGGGGTGCGGCCTACGGTCTCATCTATCGTATGGTGCGCTCAAAAGACACTGCCGAAGATGTTCTCCAGGACACACTCATTCGCGCAATGAAGAGTTACGACAAGCTTCGTGATGCTGACAAAGTGAAAAGTTGGCTTCTTCGAATTGCTCACAATACGACCCTCAATCATCTCCGTCGTGCTAAAAATACGGTGCCCGTAGATTTTGTTGAGGACCTGGGGACACTCGACATACGAGATGCTGACAGCAAAAGTTCTCCTGTTGAAGAAGCTGTAACCAAGAAGGATGAAGGAGCTTGGGTGGAGAAGCTCATTCAACGCCTGCCACCCATCTACACGGAGATAATCCTCTTGAGATACAAAGAGGGGCTTTCATACAAGGAGCTTGCTGACACCATTGGTATACCTATGAGTTCTGTGAAATTTAGGCTTCATCAGGGTGTGAAGTTATTAAAAGAGAAAATTGGAAAAAAGTTCTAACACATGCAAGGTACCAATTGTCTTGCCTGTAGAGAACAAGAAAAGGATCAAGGAAAATGCAGTGTAAGGTAGCACCAGAAGAGCTTTTGGCTTATGTGGAGGGTGAACTTCGCGAAAAAGAGCGCGAAGCTATAAAAGCACACCTCAGCCAATGTCCTTCATGCCAAAATGAGGCAGCTGCTCTTGGTGACACTGTCATTGCACTTCAGAAAATTCCAGACATTCCCTTGCCCCAAGATATGCGGGCTCGAATGAAAAAGCGGCTACAGGCTGAGGCGGAAAAGATGTCTCCCCAGTCCATTCCCTTCTGGCAGCGATGGAAAATTTTGGTACCGGCCTTGGCTTCTGCAGCCTTATGTGCTGTTCTGCTCTTCTCTTCCACCCAATCACCCATCGTCACACCCCGTGGCAATGGAAACAAAGGCCCGCACGGATTGGTGAGAGTGGCTGCAGTTTTCTGTGACAGTGGATATTTCTCTGTCAATGGCAAACGAATAGATACAAATGGTGATAGACCTGCTCAGGTTGATTTGAAGGAAGGAGATGAGGTCGCCGTTTCACAAGGTGCACATCCAACTTTAGTCTTTCCTGGGGAGATTGCCGTCAAGATGAAACCGGGCACGGCCTGCAAGGTTTATGACCGATGGTTGCATGTCAAAAAAGGAGATACTTGGCTGAAGTTATCCAAACAGCGCTCAGGTTTCCAGGTAACTACTCCAAGTGTGACTGTAACGGTTTTGGGGACTACTTTTCGAGTGTTGGTAGAAAGTGGTGGTTCCACAACCGTTGACTTACGAGAAGGTTCTGTCAAATTCGAGACTACCAAAGGCAGTTCACTAATGAAGCCAGGTCAAGTCCTGAAAACAGAGTCAGATGGTGCCTTCTCACTGAAAAAACACGAAAATATCGTTCGCGATGAGATCCCCTTCGACCCGAGCAAATCACCGCCTCGATTAGATGACTAGTGCTTTTTTCCCGTAATGTTGGCAGCCTTTTGAGAAGATGTCACAATCCCTTTGATGAGAGCAGAGCTAAAACCTTCATGCTCCATCCTATTGAGACCAGCAATAGTGCAGCCCATAGGAGTGGTGACTTTATCTATCTCCTTTTCGGGGTGTGTTTCCATTTGGAGTAGAAGCGATGCAGCTCCTCTAGCTGTTTGGGCCGCAAGCATGATTGCCTCTTCAGCATGAAAGCCGATTTCAATGCCGCCCTGAGAAGCTGCGCGGATGGAGCGGAGGAAAAAGGCCACTCCACAAGCACAAAGGGCTGTTGCCGGTGTCATGAGCTCTTCATCTATGACCATTGTTTTGCCCACGCTGTCAAAAACTTGTCGAGCTCGCTCCAAACCTTCTGGGCGTCCTTCGGAAGCGGATAGACAAGTCATTGATTCGCCTATGGCTACTGCCGTATTGGGCATGGCACGAATCACAGTGAGCTCTTTGCGCAAATGGCACAAAATCTCAGCAATGGTGGCACCTGTGACCGTAGAAATGAGGAAGTGACGGCGAGAGTCCAGTTCGACACAAATCTCGTCTAGCAAATCGTGCAGTTGTTCTGGTCGAACGGCTACGATGACTGTGTCAGCACTTCGGACTGCCTCACGATTGTCTTTTTCAATGACAAAACCCTGCTCTTTGAAAGAGTCCAATAAGTGGAGATGTCGTCTTGTGATTGTTACCTCGTCGGCTTGGAACAATCCTGCAGCGACTACTCCGCGAGCGATTGCTTGGCCAATGTTGCCGCCCCCTAAAATTGCCAATCCTTTGGACCTTGTCATATTTCCTTCCTCCATCTCTCCATTGGCCTATCTTTATAGGTATGGTAGCGTAGAATAAGGAAACTTGGGCATTTCGTAATATCATTTTTATGTGACAATGGCTGACGAAAACATTGGTTATTCATTAAAAAGGGCTGTCTGCGGGGTCTGCGGTGAAGGTTTCACTGAAAGACCCATGATTTGTCCTGAATGTGAAGCCCCTCACCACGATGATTGTTGGTATTATATCGGTGG
>CAZXTJ010000450.1:0-6700 GCA_964643655.1 uncultured bacterium | reverse complement strand
GTTCTTAGCCATGTAGGCCACAGGAGACTAACAACCAGTCGAAATAGACAGGGGCGAGCATGGGGTAACGTTGTTCCTCATCGCCGGCACAGACAACGATAAATCCACTCTTGCACTCGCGGCACCAAACACAGGCGATTTCAGTCGTTGGACCAGTTCCTTTTTGATTGCTCAATTGATGAGCTTTTTCGAGAAGAGGACGTAGTTCCTCGTTGACCTTGTCGTTTTCCGTCAAGGTAGCGCAGTTAACCAAACCATCGATGACCTCTTTGCCTTCACCTTCCCTGGGTAATTCAAAGAGGAAGTGACGTTTTCCCTGAGCTTGGCAGAATTCACATTGCACAGGACGCGTCTTGGCCGTACTAGCTACATTCTTCGTCAGCTTGGACAGTATGAACTGGCCGCGAACGACAATGACAGGTAACATGATGAAAAGAACAATGGGCACCAAGATGACTTCCCAAGAACTCTGGTCAGCAGGCGCTGTTGTTTCTTTTGTGGCTCCTTGAGATGTGGGTTGACCTGTAGCAGCTCGTCTCGTTGGTGCAGCAACAGGAGGGGCACCTGTTGTTGCGCCAGGATCGTCGGGAACATCAGAGCTATAATCCCAGGGCAGAGGGCCTTTCCACCCTTTGGGTTTACCACATTTGAATTCGATGAAATCCTCGGCCAGTTTTTTTCCGTCCAAGGTGTAACCCTCGACACGGACAACTGGGAAGGGTGTTTTCATTACGAAATATTTCGAGAACTTTCCATCAATGACCTCAACGTCTTTGGTTTCTGATGTGTTGTCATTGACGACGATAATCTTCACTAACTTGATAGCGGCTTTTCTGACGAGACCTTCCACCTTGAGAATGGCTGAATTGACCAAATAATCCTGTTTGGGGAAAGTTACTTCTATATCAGGTGTTTTGATAGGTACAGGAGCAGGTCGAGTTGGCGGCGGAGCGTCACTAGCTGTAGGCGGCGGAGCTGTAGGTGCTGAAGCACTTTCAGTTGGTTCAGGGCGAGGCTTATAACCCTTTGGCGATTTACATTCGAAATGAATGGTTTCGATTTGGTCGCCACAACGAACGTCGAGAGTGTTGTCATGGTCAACGATGACAAAATAGGCACTAAAAGCTCCATCTCGAATAGTCACTCTTTTCGATTTAGTTCCACTGCCAGCCTGTAACTGAATGTAAACGACAGCTCTGTCAGGAAACCCCTGAGCTTTGCCTACGACCTTCAACACAGCAGAAGACAAAACAGCGTCTTTGGCTGGTTTTTCAATTATCAGTTTTTTCTCATCGCGCCTCAGGGCAGAAGCAGGCGGATTGAATGTTACAGAAATCTCTTCTCTATGTTTGCCATTTTGACCATCAATGGCTTTGACGATGAGATTGTTCAACCCTGGCTTGAGTACGCAATAAACATCAAAACTAGTTCCATATGGACGTATACGTTTCCTACTGCTAGTCCCATCTTCATGGAGAAGATCCAAGACCATTTTGATTGGCTCAGGAAGGTTTACGGCTCCTCGGAGACGGAGGATTTTCCTAACGACTCTATGACCGTCTTTGTGTGAAGTGATAGCAAGAGGCTTTTTCTCATCTCCTTGGGCGAAAGCTCTTTCCAAAGAGAAAAAAGAGCAAAACAAACTTATCGCCAGCAATCCGGCGAACCACTTTTTAACTGAGTATTTCAGCGAATCATTCGAGGTCATGGGCTCAACTACTATCTGTTCCGAGTATACCACGTAATAGCCATAATCAAATTGGCTGTGCTACATTCCTTTTTTGATGACACGATATATCTTGGTAGTAATAGCTCTTCTTGGCGTTGCCGTACTCTGGGCCCTAAATCTCAGAGAGGCAGCCGCTTGGCACTACACTGCAAAAGGCCTTGTTCAGCTGCGAGCAGGAGAAAAACTCCTCTCCTCGCCATCAACGGCTTCGACGACAGCCACTTCAAATAGTGCTGAGCAAAGAGCTGAAAGAGTGAAACTGCATTTCACCCTCGCTTTGAGTGAGTTTTCCAAAGCTGAGCAATTTGATCCCAAAAATCCCTACCCCAATTTGTTCAAAGGAGTGTGCGCTGCTCTGCAAAAAGATGAACAAAGTGCAGAGAAGCACTTTCAGCAGTTTGTTAAGGTACATCCCCAAGACTTTGGTGTGCCATTGAAAGCTTGGTTGGAATACAAAGGCTCTCCTACGGTCAATCCCTTCCAAAATCTATCGATTCCCGATTTGAAAATCTCACCCTATTCGTCCATTCTCTGTGCCTGGTTTGCTTACCACCGAAAAGATATTCCCACGACGAGGAATTTTCTTCTTCGTGCTCGCTCGGCCAAGAACCTCTCTGCCGAATACCGTTATCTCAATGCTTTGGTTGATATGGAAGACGGCAAGCTGGATTCCGCCTATGAACACATTGTTCAAGCTCGTACAATTTCATCGTCGCGAAACCGTATTACCAACTTTGGATTGAGCCTCTTTCCTATTCCAGTTGTTGCGCGCTCAGAGGGCAAGGGAGTTTCTATCGAACGCGGTCCTTGGAAGAGGGAGTTTTTTCCCTTTGGCGCTCGTTCTCGAGAACGAAAGTCCGAAATGCTCTACAATCTCTGTCTGCTCAATTTCCTAAAAGGCAAATTCCATCGCTCTCTCTTTCTCTCGGAAATCATCAAAAAGAACTATTCGCCAGATTTGACCTCCAAAGAGAGAATGCCCGAACTCGAGTTACTGGCTTATCCCTGCGGTTATCGAGCCGCCGTAATGAACAATGCTACTCATTTCGGTCTCAATCCATTTTTTGTCTTTGCCGTCATTCGTGAAGAGTCCAAATTCAAGATTGCTGCCCGTTCTGGTGCTCAAGCTCGTGGTTTAATGCAGGTAACACCTGATACAGCCCGTTGGATCTGTATGCGAATGAAATTGCGCTATCGAGAAGGTATGTTAGAAGACCCTGAAACCAATATTCGCTTGGGCTGTTGGTTCCTCAAATATCTCAAAGGCAGATTTACTGACAGGAAAACCCGAAAAAAATGGGTCCTTGCTGCCTACAATGCAGGTTTGACCAAAGCTGAACGCTGGTGTCGCCGTTGGGTAGCCAAAGGAAAGCGTGGCTCAGTCGTTCATTACGTTCCCTATCGGGAAACAAAGGACTACATAGTCCGTGTCCTCTCTTCTTTTGAGATTTACAGTCGTATCCATGGTCGCAAGAGAAGATGAATCGGACTCAGCTAGGCCTGATTAGATCAGCCTAAACTGTGGTATACTGCCTCCGCTTTTAGCGACCTGTTACGAATATATAAACGAAGGCAGGAGGGAGGCGCTTTGAGCTGGACTATCAAAGGTTCTTCTGAAGGCCTTTCCAAAGAAGTTGAAAAACATACTGGAAAGGACATCAAGACCTGTTACCAGTGTGGGAAATGTACGGCAGGCTGCCCCGTAGCCACTTATGCCGACTATGGCCCTCGTACTATTATGCACCTCGTCCAATTGGGCGAACGAGAACGAGCTCTACGAACTAGCATGATCTGGTTGTGTGCTGGTTGTGAGGCTTGTACTACAAGGTGCCCAAGGGACGTAGGCCCTTCTCACGTCATTGACGCACTGAGGCAGGCTTCATTACAAGAAGGGTATTACGAAGAGTGTCCACCAACTGTTGAGACCATTCCCATCTTTCATCAAACATTCCTCGATTCCGTTAGATTTGGTGGTCGCCTCTGGGAACTCTTCATGGTTGGTACTTACAAAGTGCGCTCATTGGATCTCTTCTCTGACACCTTGTTAGGCGCAAAAATGTTCTTCAATCGCAAATTGTCGCTCCTACCACCTCATCGTGTTGCTGCAGGAGCAAAGATTATGCGCAAAATCAGAGAATTGCGCATTGAAGAAGCAGAAGAGCGCGAAGAGCAAGCCGAAAGAGAGGCTCAACAAAAGCTCACAGAAGACGACACGAGGGAGGAAAAGTGAAATACGCATATTTCCAGGGCTGCTCCCTCGAATCGACAGCCATCGAGTTTCATTTGTCCACTGAGCAAGTGTGCAAAAAACTCGGCATAGAGCTCGTCGATTTCGACTGGTGTTGTTGTGGAGCTTCCTCTGCCCACATGACAGATGATCTGGCCGCAATCGCCCTTCCTGCACATAATCTAGGCAAAGCCGAAGAGCTTGGTTTGGATATGATTATTCCCTGTGCAGCTTGTTACAACAGGCAAAGGGTTGCCAACAAAGCCATGCGGGAAGATGAAGAACTTCGAGCAAAAATCAACGGCATTACAGAAGTGCCATACAAAGGTACTGTTGAAGCTTATGCTCTTCTCGAAGTTTTGGCTCAAAAGGTGGATGAGGAAAAGATAAAAGAAACCATCACAAAACCTTTAGAGGGCCTGAAGGTGGTTTCATATTATGGCTGCCAATTCGTTAGACCTCCTGAGGTCTGCGGTTTTGACAACCATGAAGATCCACAAACTATGGACCAGTTGGTCAAACTACTGGGCGCTGAACCCATTGATTGGGGATTCAAGGTGGAGTGTTGTGGCGCATCTCTGGCCCTCAGTCGAACTGACATTGCAGAGAAACGTTGTGAACGTATTGCCAAAGCAGCACGCTCAGTTGGAGCCAATTGTATTGCCGTTGCTTGTCCTTTGTGTCACGCAAACATGGAACAAAGGCCAGGAGAGTTTGGTTTGCCCGTCTTTTACATCACAGAACTGATGGGACTGGCCTTTGGCATTGAACAAAGTACTCTTGGTATCAACAGACACATTCTCGACGCCCGACCGCTCCTGCGCGAGCAGTCGCTGATTTAGGAGGTGAGCACGTGGCACGTATAGGTGTTTGGATTTGTCATTGTGGACGTAACATCGCTGACACAGTGGACTGTGGCGCCGTACAAGAAGCAGTAGACAAATTCCCTGAAGTTTCTTTAGCCGAAGAGTACAAATTCATGTGATCCAGTCCTGGCCAGCAGAGGATACTCGATGCTGTCAAATCAGGTGTTGTGGATCGTGTCGTCGTTGCAGCCTGTTCACCAGCAATGCATGAGACGACCTTCCGAAATGCTTTGGTCAAAGCAGGGCTCAATCCTTATTTGCTCGAGATATCGAACATCCGTGAACATTGTTCTTGGGTACACAAAGACAAAGAGATAGCCACTCAAAAGGCAATCGAACTCATCAGAAAATCTGTTCGTAAACTTCGTCGGGCCAAAGCTCTGGAGCCTATCAAAGTGCCTCTTCGCTCCAAACGAGTTTTGGTCATTGGTGGAGGAATTGCAGGCATTCAAGCTGCTCTCGACGTAGCTGCTGGTGGTCGAAAAGTTGTCCTTCTCGAACGTTCTCCCAGTTTGGGTGGCCATATGGCTCAGTTGGACGAGACCTTCCCCACTCTCGATTGTTCTCAGTGCATTATGACACCAAGGATGGTCGAAGCTGGCAGTCATCCAAATATCGAGTTGATGACCTATTCTGAATTGGAAAAACTTGAAGGATACGTTGGTAACTTCAAGGCTACTATCCGCAAAAAAGCACGCTCTGTAGATATGGAAAAATGTACGGGCTGTGGTGATTGTTGGAACAAGTGCCCAAGAAAGAAGATACCCAACGAATTCAACTTTGGTCTCGACAATCGTACGGCCATTTACATTCCTTTTGCTCAAGCTGTGCCCACAGTACCTGTCATAGATAGAGACAACTGTCTCTATTTCGAAAAAGGTAAATGTGGCGTCTGCAAAAAATTCTGTAAACCAGAAGCCGTTGATTTCGAGCAAGAAGACGAGTTAGTGGAAAGGGAAATCGATGCCGTCATCGTTGCCACGGGATATGACTTCCTTACTCCGGAGATTTATCCAGAGTATGGCGGCGGCAAGTTAAAAGACGTCATCACTTCCATTGAATTCGAGCGAATGGTTTCAGCCGGTGGTCCAAAAGACAAAGGTTCCATACCATTCCGCCCTTCTGACGGTAAGATACCTAAGAAGGTCGTCTTCATTCAGTGTGCCGGTTCTCGAGATGAACGATTTGGCGTGCCCTACTGTTCGAAGATTTGCTGTATGTATACGGCCAAACACGCCATGTTCCTCAAACACAAAATCCATGATGCCCAAGCTTATGTCTTTTATATCGACGTGAGGGCAACGGGAAAAGGATATGAGGAGTTTGTCAGACGGGCACAGGTTGAAGATGGAGCTATCTATATGCGTGGGCGCGTAGCCCATATCATCAAAGATGGTGACAAATTGCTCGTTCAAGGCGAAGACAGTTTGGCTGGACGGCCTGTTGAAATAGAGGCAGATCTCGTTGTTTTGGCTATGGCCAAAGTTGCCCAAAAAGACGCCAAAGAATTAGCACAAAAAGTAGGCATCAATTACGACGATTATGGACTCTTTTCAGAGGCTCATCCAAAACTGAAACCAGTAGAGACGACTAAAGCTGGCGTTTTCCTCGCTGGCTGTTGTCAGTTTCCCAAGGACATTCCCGACTCAGTAGCGCAAGCTTCTGCTGCGGCGAGTAAAGCCCTAGCTCTATTGAGCCAAGACGAACTAGAGAAAGCACCAGAAGTTGCAGTCGTTGATGAAGCACGCTGTATTGGCTGTGAATATTGTGTAGAGACTTGTCCTTATGGGGCTCCGTCAATCAAAGAGATTCCTATCGCTCGCGGCTCAGATGAGAAGCGACGTGTGGCAGAAGTTAATCCCGGTTTGTGTGAGGGGT
>CAZXTJ010000449.1:0-6707 GCA_964643655.1 uncultured bacterium | reverse complement strand
GTCCCTGAGAGGCAAAGGTTGTACAAAGGCGCAGACTAAAAACGGCCAGACAGAAACCAATGAAGAGACTGCCAGAGTCCCCCATGAATATGCGAGCTGGATATCTGTTGTATTGGAGAAAACCAAGAACAGCGCCAGCGAGCAACAAGATTAGCAAGGCAAGGGCTAAATTGTGTACTACCGTTGCCAAGGTGAATAATCCCAGACATGCGAAAAACGCTGTGCCTGCAGCCAATCCATCTAAACCATCAATGAGATTGAAGGCATTACATACATAAACTACCCAAAAAATACCAAGGGCTAAGTCAAGGTAAACAACAGCCTGGGAATGAACGCCAAAACCTTGCAGTACGCCAAATTTGGGTTGTCCCCAAAGGACAATAAATGAGGCTATGATTTGCCAAGAGAACTTGACCGTTGCTGATGCGCCTTTCCAGTCATCCCAAGCACCGAGAAGAAAAACGATGAGCGCAGAAATGAAAAAACGAGTACCAAAGGGGTGGGTGCGGATGACCTTAAAAGCATCTCCTGTCTGTAGTGGCACGAAGAGAGCTGAGTTTGTTCTGTGTAAAAGAGCTACGAGCGCCAAACAGGTAAGGAAGGAGAATGCGATAGCTGTTCCGCCAAGACGCGCACGAACGTGATAGTGAACTTTACGCTCACTAGGGTGATCGACCAACTCGAGCAAATTGGCCCATCGGCGAACAATGGGTGTAACAATGCTTGTGATGAAAAAAGCTACTGAAAAATAAGCCAGGAAGTCGAACATTTCTGCTACCTAGTCGGTCGTTTCCTCGATCGTGTGGTTACTGTTACGGCCTGTCTTTCAGGTTGAAGCTCTTCGTCCTTTTCAATGGCTGGTGAAAAGACTTCACCAATCACCGACTGAAGGACGTCGAGATAATGAGCTGAGAGACTGTCGCGATTATACCACTTGATTGCAGCCTTACGACCACATTGACCCATCTCTGCCAGCCACTCAGGTGACAAAGCCAACTGTCTGATCCTTTTTGCTAGCCTTTTCCCATCTCCTGGAGGAGAAAAAACACCAGCGCCTAGGCTCTCTACGAGCTCTCTAGCCTCACCATCAACGCAGAGGACCATGGGTTTGGCCATGGCCAAACTCTCGAAAATTTTTGAGGGTATGACTGTCCGGAAAAGTGGATTGTCTTTCAAATGGACGACATGGAGGTCTGTTGTTGCCAACCAGCAAGGCATACGTTCTCGTGGTTGCCTATCAACAAAGGTGATGTTGCGCAATCGCATATGAGATCGTCTTTTCTTCAGTGCTTTCTTTTCAGCACCTTCACCTACGAAAAAGAAGTGGTACTGTTCTTCGTCGCGCAACTCCCAAGCTGCCTCCAGGACGGCCTCGAGGTTGTGGGCCATTCCATGGGTACCGATGTAAGAAATGACAAACTTCTCTTCTACGCCATAGTGTTTTCGCAGCCAGTGGCATTTATTTTTGGGCGAAAATATCTCAATGTCAGCAGAGTTGGTAACAACGGTAATCTTGTCAGGAGGAACTCCTTCTTCTTGCAATCGTTCTCGGAAGGAGTTCGTGACAACAATGATGTGAGTTGCTTGATTGAAGAGAAAACGCTCGAGCATACGTAAAAAACCAATAAAAACAGGGTTTTCGATAGCCCCAACAGCCAGAATTGAATCTGGCCAAAGATCTCTGATCTCAAAAACGAAGGGCACACGTCGAATGAATGCAATTGCCCAAGCTGCCAAGGCAACGAGGAATTGAGGAGAAGTGCCAATGACTACGTCGGCTTTGGGGACGAGAAGAGAACCAAGAACGGATGCAAACAAAAACCAAATGTATTGTATTGAACGGCGAAAGATTCCTGCCCCCGGAGTGAGGTAAGTGAGGACTCGCATTACTTTTATGCCATCTATTGTCTCCCTTTGCCAAAGAGCATTTTTATAACCAGGGTAAATTTCCCCATTGGGATGGTTAGGAAAAGCTGTTACGACATTTACTTCGTGACCTGCTTCCACCCAACGTCGGCAGTGGTCATAGGTGCGCACAGAGGGCGCACCCATTTCGGGCACGAAATATTGTGATATGAACAGTATTTTCAAGCTTTACTCCTAATCGCCTACATTGTTAAGACTACTGGGCAAGATTAGCAAGCTCTTCGTCCCTTGCAAAAAGCAATGCATTTCTGTATGATGTGCTGCCTTTGTGCATCTTTTGGCTAGGAGTGGTCCGTTTGTCGTGATCGGATCATTTCAGGAGTATATTTTTGCAAGTAATACAATTTTGTCTTACTATTAATATTGAGAAAGTTGCATTTTGATATAGACAAGTTAGTCCATGGGGACTAGAATTGCAGTTGGAGCCGCACGCCTGTTGCGGTTTTGGTTGGATTATTACCCAACCAGGAAGAGGTGAGATGGACGGCTGCGCAACCGTTCGTTTATTGGGGGTTGTCCTGATTATCTCATCGGAGCGCAAATTATGGATTGGAAAATCCTAATCGTCGAAGACGAGCAGGGAATGCGATCTTTTTACCAAGCCTTTTTTAAGCTACGAGGTTTTTCAATTGCATGCACCTCGTCAGTAGATGAAGCGATAGCTTATACAGAAGAACATCCCGTCAAGTTGGTAGTGCTCGATTTGGCCATGCCTGAACGTAATGGCGAAGAGTTTTTCGATTATGTGAGCAATCTCTACCCTGAGACGTATATAATCGTGGCAACAGGTTATCCTACTCCATCGGTACTTAGAAAGATTGCAGCGAAAGACAATGCTCGTCTTTTCGTCAAACCTTTCAGTGTCGATGATGTATGTGAGGAGGCCGTTGCTATTTTGTCGAGCGACGCGCCAGCAATAAACTGTTGTTGACGTTGCCCAAGGGGGGCAGCTAGGAAGTCCAGACGTGGATGAGAGTATCGAGAAGGTAACGAGCATTCTGAGATCGTTCATCTCGCCCATCTTTGCCGAATCAATGGTAAAGAGGAGTGCCTCTCGTGCTGGAGTCAACATCAAGGTCTTGCGAAATGGCGACAACTCGAAGCTCCTCTACGAGCTCGAGATGGGCGTCAAACTTTATGTCCCCGATAAAGCTCAGCAGCTAGTTTGCATTAGCAAGTTGCGAGATGTTCTGGGTAGGCAAGAATCAGGAACATTTGCTGCCATAAGACCTTCCTTGCATCAAATTGTCAAGGACGAGGACATTGTCCAAGTCCGCTCTTACGCACGTACCTTGGCCAATGAATTGGGCTTTTCAGCATCTGTTCAAACAAGGATTGCTACAGCAGTCTCAGAGTTGGCCAGAAACATTGTTCAATATGCTGGCAAGGGTGACATCTCTATAGTGCCTGTACGCAAAAATGGTCGTAGGGGGATGGAAGTCGTTGCCAAGGACGAAGGGCCTGGCATTTCCAATCTACGTGAGATTATGTCAGGTCAGTATAAGTCGGCAACGGGCATGGGGCTTGGACTCATGGGAACGAAAGTTCTCGTTGATGAGTTTTATGTTGATACGGAACCGGGCAAGGGCACAAAGGTTACATTCAAGATCTACGTTCGGCAGCGAAGTTAGTTATCTTTTCCAACCATATTCGCGTTTCTTCAGCTTTGGGTTTGTCCAATGAAAAGGAATAGACAATTCTTTTCACACCAGAGAAAACGAGCACTATGGAAGTGTGATGTTCACCAAACTCAGGAGCGTAGTGGCCCTTCTCTGTAGTTGTCGATTGACCTGCAAGTAGTTTTAGCCACAAGGTCCTTCCCTCGCTAGCTAGCCTTTGCAGGTCCTTTTCAGCTTCTGCTTTGGCAGCTTCTGGAGTCAAATGGACATAAGAGTGAAACAACTCACCCTCATAACCATCAATGGAATCGGCTATCACTATTGCTCGCGTTGGTATCACCATTACATGGCGATGGACTCTGAGACCCTGGTTCTTCATTGTGGCAGGCACGTAGGCCATATGAAAGTATGCACCTTCCTCCTCTTCTCGGCAGCAGAGCAATTCTCCTTTTGTCGTTCTGCCGGCGCGGAAAGTGTGAGAAAACTCAGATTGCTCAACCTTTTCCATCATGGCCACATTGTGTCCCTTTGTTGAACGGAAGTATTCCCTGAGGCTGTCTTGCCTATAGTGAAGGTTCCCCGAATCACAGATAAATGGTCGGCCGTGAAAAAAGAGCTCGTATGAGGTGCAGTCACAGTGCCCATGGCCAGGAACACCTTTGCCCCCAAATGCACCATATCTGAATATGATTACATCTCGGTTCTCATTCCATTGTTGGCGAAGCAAACCGCTGTCAGTCAAGACCTCCAGATGTTTAACCTTTGCATCCATATCTTTCTCAATGGGGGCTGAACGCCAACTATCGGCAAAGAGTGGAGGGGCTTCCAAGTGGGCACTAAGTTTTGCAGCCCACTTTTCCATAGCTTTGATAGTATTCGTCAACCAATGGGGCCGCGGGTGCTTGGCCGCTGTATAAAAAAGGCAGAGGAGCCGCAAACGCGCCAGAATAGTCATGTGGTAGCCATAAGATCCTTCACAATGTCCTCCATCAGGAAGGATCTGTTTTTTTAACTCTTCTTCTAGCATTATTGTCGAATCAAGAAAAAATATTCGACCTGTCTTTTTATGGTTCCAGAAGAAAGAGGCAATAATGAGAGCAATCAAATTTTCCAACAAGTGATTGCCGCCAAGAAAAGTCTCCTGATGAAGGTACAAGAAGGTTGTTTGGTCACGCATGGACTTGAGCCAACGCCTGGTGCGAAGCGCATGTTGACCGTGAGACAAAGTTTGCCAGCAAAGAATGAGCGAAACCAATCTTTGTGAAATGCAGTATGGATGCCAACCTTCCAATGAACCAATGGGATTATTGTCAATCCAATCATCAAAGAGAGAACGAGCTTGCTCCAAACCCTCTTCACTTTTCACGAGAGTGTGAAACCAATTGAGGTAATGGAGGTGGAATATGAATAAGCGACTTGGTCCATTTGGGCGCCAGAAGTCTCTACCCTGAAGTTGCTGTCTCTCTCCGGCGAATGTAAACCATCCTTCGAGGATATCTTCTAATTCTTGACTATCTTCAAGGAATTCAAGGACAGAAAAATCAAAAGTCGAAGAGACCTCCGGAGCGTCACTGGAGGAGTGAAGATGGGTATAGAGTTTGGCCAAGTATGGGAACAAGCCATACACCCAGAAACGCAGCTCGTGCATAGTTTTGCCCGCGAGCTGGGAAAAGGTGTAGCTTTCACTGAGATGAAAAGGGTTCACAAAGCCATTATACTCTTCTGTGTCAAATGAACACACCCCGCCGGGCAGACGGGGTGTTGGGCAAACGTGTCTTTATTGGCGTCCTATTCCCTAGGTGCCTCCTTATCCAAAAGGTTTGAAGTCACTGAAACTACTTATGTACAAATAGGCGTCATGAGCTCGTTTCCAAGTACGTTTTGCCGAGCTGATAACTCCTCTATCAAAAGCTCCATCTAGTTGGCGAGATGAGGTACCAACAAATTCTGTCAGGCTGAGGTAATAGCGGAACTTGTGGAATTCGTCATCTAGCACCTTTTTCCTTGCTTCAGGTGTCAGTTGTCTGATTTTCTCCTGACGTTTTTCAGAAATTCCTTTGTATGAGCTTTCATTAATCTCTTTGGCGGTGCTATGCAAAATGGTCTTCAATGCAGCTGTTGCCAAGGGATGAAAATCGGCGGGAAAGATGAAGGAATGCTCTGTAAAGTTTCCTCCTAGTTTTAGACTTTTCGCAATCTGATCGGCCCATTGAGAAAACTGTAGAGTAACCAATGTACCTGCATAAGGCTGGCATTTGCTTTCGAGGGCTGAAAAAACCTCATGTAATGCTTGTTCTGCAACTTCACCACGAGGTGTCAGTTTTCCTTCGCTGACGAGCTCAGTTGCTGGATATGCCTGCAAAAGACCCTTTTCAAATGCTTCACCAATTACGTAAAGAGGAGTGCCCCAAGCTATGGTTGTCCCATAACCTTTGGCTGTGAGTACCTCATAACTTTCCAGAGCATGCTGAAGAAAGGAGCTGTTCTCAGTTTTTTGGGGTACCTTCACCTTAACTGGGCTGTCATTCCTCTTTAGTCCGAGGAAAGATATGCCTCCATCTTCGGGAGCTGCGCCATATTCCCAAGAGTCTTCAGCAAAGAGATTGGTAGGCAGGAGAAAGAGTGAGAGGATAAGCCCATAAAGGTAGACTCTCATCTCTTTGTCCTTCCATCTCACATAACTCGACCAACTCTTCGGTTGCAGGGTTGGTGCCAACTATGCTTTTGAGGATGAAAGGCGCCCTAGGAGGCCTTTTTCGTGTTTGTGTCAACAGCTAAAAAGATGAAATGCGCAAAAACATGGCATGCAAGTGTGACTTTTCATGGCATCTTTCGGCGACTTAGGAGCCGCTCATATAGTTTGAGCCTTGACCAACTGAAGAGCCTGCTGAAATGGAACTTGGGCGGTTGTTGGAGGTGGCTCTTGGGCCATCTTCACTGTGGCTTCCGCCACCTTGGTTACTTCTCCATTGAGCCATAGCCAATTCGTGACGTTTGTCTCTTTCGGCTTCCAGTTCAGTACGAGTTGTGGATGCAGCTTTTTCAACTGCAGAACGTATACTGGGTTGAGTGAGCCAATAATGTGTTGAAGACTGGTATCCATCAATGCCACCAGAGTGTGTAATTGTGCAGGAGTTGCTCTTACCAATTGCTACACCCCAG
>CAZXTJ010000448.1:0-6708 GCA_964643655.1 uncultured bacterium | reverse complement strand
TTGGTTTCGGTAGCTGGGAAGTTCGCAAGCGCGCAGCTCGCAAAGGAATCAATCCACAAACCGGCAAACCCATCAAAATTCCTGCTCGCAAGTATCCCAAATTCAATCCTGGTAAAGCACTTCGCGAGCTCTTCAAGAAGTAATCGCAAATCATTCAAGCCCTCTCGGTTTACCGAGGGGGCTTGTTTTTCTTTACTGGAGGTTTTGCAATGGCCCGCAAAGTGTCAGATGAGATTTTGAAAAAGCTGACAGAGAATGTGGATCTGGCGAATTTGGATTATGAGAAGCTGCTTTTAACCATTAGAGAAGACGAACTCATATCACCTTGGCTTCCAGAAAGAGAAGTACGCATTGATCCGCGCAATGGCGAGAGGATTTTATATTCAACTGCTCGAGCACGGCGACCAATAACAACTATGCCAACATCAGAAGAGGACAAACCTGAAGAGAGGGACGAAGAAAGCTGTCCCCTTTGTAATGGCGATACTACTTCTTTCATTGATGTAATGCCTTTGAGCCAGGGACACACTCTCATCAATAAAAACCTTTATCCTGCTCTATATCCTTTTGCAGTAAACGAAAATTTTGAGCAAGACCAAGTTGTTGGTAGCCACTTTTTGCAGTGGTCTTCAACTATCCACGGTCAAGATATCCATACCATGTCCCAGGCAGATGGCAGGATAGTCATTGATAGGTTGGCTCTCTTAGAAATGAAGTTACTGCACCAAAATTCAAATGATGAACACAAGGGTTTTGTTGGGATTATCAAAAACTATGGTTTCCTTGCTGGTGGTTCTTTGTCTCATGGTCATCAGCAGGTTGTGCACAGCAATGTAATGCCCAGAAAAATAGTCGAAGATTACAATTATTTAGAAAAACACAATGAGCCTTTTGCCCAATTTTTGAATAGACGAAATGACTCTTCTCTGACTGTAATGAGTTTTTCATCTCTTCGAGTAGTCGTACCTTATTTTATGACAAGACCACTTCAGTGCCTGCTTCTCTTTGAAGATAGTTCAGCTTGTAACCTGCACGATTTGAATGACAACGAGAGAGATTCCCTTGTTCGGGCTATGCGAACTATATTGCTTGCAATTACTTCTGCCATGAGAAAAATGGGGCGTTTACCCTGTTACAATCTCGTCGTACATAGTGGTCCAATTGGGCAGTTGTACATAGAAATTCACCCATACACCCAGGAGCTGGCAGGTTTAGAGCATCTTGGCCTCTATGTTTGCCAAGATACACCTGAAAACAGTGCCAAAGAACTCAGGCTATCCATGGAAAACGAAACAATATGAATATAGTGACATCAAAAGAGGTGGAGGGTTTTATGAAATATTTGCTCCTTTTGACTCTTTTGTTTTCTTGTCTTTTTTCTCCTACTTTGGCGCAAGAGAAGAGTCTTGTAAAAATAGCCGTTATGGGGCCTCTTTCTGGCTCAGGGAAAGCTTATGGCCTCAGTCAGTTGCGTGGAGCAACCTTGGCTGCTGAAGAGGTAAACAGGGGTGGGGGACTCAGTTGGCACATAGAAGTATTGGCTGCAGATGACAAAGGCGAAAGTGGTCGTGTAGGAGAATTGGCTAGGGACCTCATATTTGAAGACAAAGTTGCAGGGTTCATCGGTTGTGTAAATAGCTCCTGTACTCATGTACTGGAAATGATTTGCGTGAAAGCACAGAAACCTCAGATAACTTGTGTCTCCACAGATCCCTCTATTACACGTGCTGGTACTCCTTGGATTTTTCGTTGTTTGGCTGATGATATTCGCCAAGCTGAAGCACTATCCAAACATCTTCTGAGGAATGTGCGTGCCAAGCGAATTGCTTTGTTGACCCTAAAAAATCGTTATGGGCAAATGGGTGCAAGAACAGTGGGCAGTTTACTCAAAGAGGGAGGACGGCCGCCAATCATAGAGGAAGTATTTTTACGCGGTGATAGGGATAGAAGTGGACTGGCTCTTCGGGTAAAAGCAGCAAAACCCGATGCAGTACTCATTTGGAGTCTTTATCACGAAGCAGCTCAAGTCGTGCGAGCTTTGCGAAAGCAAGGAGTAAGATGTCCCTTTTTTGGTCCCGATGGTGTGACGACTCCTGCCTTTCTCGAGCTTGCAGGTTCTGCAGCTGAAGGTATGGTCGTTACCTATCCTTTTGACCCAGAACGTCCATCAGAAAAGACACAGAATTTCTTGCGAAACTTTCAAAACCGCTGGGGTACAAAAGCTGACTCTTTTGCAGCTCACGCATATGACGCCATGATGATTATGGCCAACTCACTGAAGAAAGCGGGCCCGGAAGCTTTTGCTCTCAGGGATGCTATTGCTAAAACAGCAGCCCACGATGGTGTGACTGGACTGATTACTTTTGACTCGACTGGTAATGACACACGTAGCGTCAATTTGGCTGTAATAAAAAAGGGCCAGTATCTGGCCCTTTATTGAGCTCATTTGTGAGCTGGTGGTAACTCAATCTTTGTCTCTGAAGACTCATGTCCTTTGGGACCGACGAGCCACTCTTTACCTTTGTTGTCTTTGTAAGGCGTTTTTGGCAAGACAGGTTTTTCAGGTTTCAAGTCACTGAGCATTGATGTCACCTTGGCTGTCTGATTTTGATCTACTGGCTCTTCAGTTTCTTTTTCGTAATAGAGATCTTGAACGAGACCTTCACGATGTTGGCGAATTTTTGCCAACCTCTCCTTCATGGACTCTTTGCGTTTTGCCTGTTCAGCAGCCGAATCAATCGTAGATTTCGTATCTTCCTCTTCAACCTGTGGTTCCGGCTCTTCGCTCGCTTCAGGTTCAACCTCTTCTGCAACTTCTGGCTCTGTGTACTCGACATCAGTTTCTTCAGATTCTTCAGTTTCAGCTTCTTCTTCGTGATAGAAGTCTTGGACTAGGTTTTCACGGTGCTGGCGGATTTTGGCCAACATCTGCTTCATTGATTCTTTACGTTTTGTCTCTTCTACTTCGACCTGAGGTTCAGGTTCTTCGATGACTTCAGGCTCAAGTTCTTCAATAGCTTGAGGCTCTTCTTCTGCCTTTTGAAAGAGCTCTTCTCTGTGGGCTTTAATTTTAGCCATAACCTCTTGCAAGTTGGTTTTGCCAGCCCTTCTCTTCTCTTCAGCTCTGCTGATTGCAGCCTGTTTTTTAGTTTCCCTCTCGAGCAGGTCGTGTAATGCTCGCCTCTTGCCGTGGAAGTATTTTTGCACTTCATTAGGTTTGCTAACCGTTCTAGGTTCAACCTGCTGAGCTCTACCCAAAGAGCGGATAGCAGACCCTCTGGGCATTGTCGGTGTGACGGGTTGCTCTTTGAATTGAGCAGGGAATTGTCGTAAAAACACCGTCAAATCAGCGATGACTACTTGTCTTCGCTTTGGTGGTGTGGCACCAAGGATAGCAATGGCCAAATCTGTCTGCGACAAATCTGGCGAGAGGTTTTCCTTGTTGGCTACAGTCAAACCAAACAATTCAAGGGAAGAGATGAGCGATTCTAACTTCACTTTAGGAGAAGCATTGTCATAAGTTTCCTCACCAGCTAGTTTGCTCTTGAGGAAAGATATGATGCTCATCATTCGTTGAAGTTCGGCAGGTTGAATGACACCACCGTAAAGTGGTCGCAAAGAAGCGCCTGCTACGAGTAGCAGGAGGGCGAAGATAAATATACGAGTCCTCGACATCATCATTTCACTCCTAATAATTTCACAAAAGGTCAAGCATGTGCAGACATGCCCCTATTGTCATGTTCGGGTAAATTGACTTTGTGAATGAGAGGGATGTTCGGGCAATTTGTCGTCACCTTTCTATCCTTGGTTTTCTTCACTCTCGGGCAATATGCCTTGCCCTTAGATGATTGTGCCCATCAATAGTGGCTTTTGCTGATGTGGCAGTCTTTTTGTAACAATTCCAATAGATAAGGAGGATAAGTTGATGTCAGTTGGATTGGCACAGGCAGTGACTCAGCCAAAGTTACGTGCTCTCGAGGGTGTTCCTTCCCTTCAGCGAGCTGTACGGGCTGTTGGTAAAAGTGGCGATTTCATCGTCGACTTGCGCCAAATGCGCTTTTTGTTGCCCGGAGCGTTGAGTGCCCTCCTCCAACTGCGTGAACATGTGCAGAAGAAGGGTGGCCATCTGGTCATCATTGCTGATTCACCAGAATTACTCACTCTTTTCCGCCTCCTAAAGATGAAAGAGCGCTTTATTATTGCTAGTAACGCCGACGAAGCCAACAAGATGCTGCGTTATCGGTAGGAAATAACTGGTTTCATTCCCTCCTTTTAGATAATATTCCCCGGTCCATTCCATGCATTTGTTTGAGAGGATCGGTGGATGAGCGTAAGCAAACAAAGGGAAAATTACCGTGAGGTAACAGTTGCTGCGATTGCACTTGGTGTGGTGCAGGGCATTTTGATGACGGCAGCTTTTGTTTATTCAGGATTGAAGCTGGGCTTCACTCTCGGTGGATCGACAGTGGCTGCAATTATGGGTTTCACAGTGCTCAAAGGTGTTTTGCGCAAGGGTACTATTGTCGAGAACAATATCAACCAAACTATTGCTTCTGGTATCAATATCGCCGGATCAGGCGTCATCTTTACTCTACCGGTTCTGTTCATGATGGGAATGAAGGATAGTTTCAATCCTTTATTCATGTGTCTAGCAGCCGTGGCTGGTTCATTCTTGGGTATTGCTGTCATCATCCCACTGCGTAAGCAGATGATTGACTTCGACCGTCTGCGTTTTCCCTCTGGAACTGCTGTTTGTGCCATTCTCAAGTCACCAGGTGCTGGTTTGCAGAAGGCTGTTCTTTTGGGAATAGGATTTTTCATTTCTGTCGTTGTTGTTGTTTGTGTACACAACAAGATATTGCCTTCATCCATCCCCATTGGAAAATGGTTTGGTTTCCCTGAATACACACAGACTGGCATCTCTGTTTCGACGATGAACTTGGGGGCAGGTCTACTGTCCGGTCTTGGTGGATTGCCCTTTGCACTTGGCGGTATTTTGGCTTTTTGGTTTTGCGCTCCCATTGCAGTTAAGATGGATTGGGTAAATCCCTTGGCAGGGCAAAGTCTGACAGATGCTGTTTATTTGCAGGCATTGCGACCTGTAGGCATTGGAATGCTCATTGGTGGCGCTCTCATGGGCGTGGCAATGGCTTTTCCAATGATGAAAGAAGCCATTCGCAGCTTGTCGCGCACACAGGCTTCTGATGATGGCCGAGTTTCTGATGAGATGCCAGCCAAGTTCATCTATATGGGCATAATAGGCGCTGCGATTGTTTTCTTCCTGGCTGCATATTTTGGCACAGAAGGAATTAGTGTAGGTCGTGCAATCGTCATCTCAATCTTTGGTACGGTCTACTTGGCCGTGGCAGGTATTATCGTCGCTGAATGTACTGGCGCCACAGATATATCGCCCTTATCAGGTTTAGCGCTCATTTGTGTGACTGTCATCATGTTCCTCACGCAGAATAATGTCGTTGCTGCAGTTTTGATTGGTATGGCTGTCTGTGTAGCAACAGCACAATGTGCCGACATGATGCAGGATCTCAAAACTGGTTATCTTGTGGGTTCCTTACCTGTAAGACAACAAACGGTGCAGCTTGCCGTAGCCTGGATTGGACCATTGGCAGCTATTGCAACAACCTATTTCCTCTGGCACACGCCAACAGGAGAGCCTGGATTTGGTCCTGGTACACAACTCATTGCTCCTCAGGCACAAGCTTTACAAGCTATGGTCGAAGGGCTCAAGTCAGGCAATGTACCTTTCATGAAATACTTGTGTGGCTCACTACTAGGAGGTTCTTTGACCATTTTGCCTGTTGGTGGTTTGGGAGTACTCGTCGGTTTGGCTATGTACCTTCCCTTTAACATTACACTTGGTTACGGCATTGGCTGTGTTGGTGCCATAATTTTAGCCAAGGTGTATTCCTCTGGTTGGGTCGAAGACAAATTGGTTCCCCTCGCTGCGGGGCTCATTGTTGGTGAGGCGCTAACTGAACTCACTTACAGCATTCTGGCAATGTTCTAGGAGGTGCGGAATGTCTAATAAAGAATCTTTCGGATGGATGATGTTTACTATTGGTTTTCTAGCTGCAGCTGCTAGTTCAATGCGAATTCCGCCTCTCTGGAGCTGGTTTGTTCCTTCGCTAGTCATCTCTTTCATTGGTGCCTATATCGCAAGAATTGGGGCCCATGGTTCCCACACTGAAGCCCCTGACGAAAAAGCCAAAGGGGAAATTCGTGAAGCACAACCTCTTTTGGAGAACATGCTTCAAGAAGTTGTGGCCATAGATCCCAAAGGCAAGCAGGACACTGTCAAAGCAAGCATAGAAAAACTTCAATACGGTTTAGTGGCAACTTTTGTTGGCGAAAGACGCCGTTTCTTGCAGAAATATGGTCCCGTTGTTTTTGCTCACTTCTTCGGCTCTTTTGCTCGCGCTGAACGAAATATCAACAGATCCTGGTCTGCTTTAATCGATGGTCATCGAGAAGAGTTGGCCATATCCCTCGATTATGCGAAAACCTCAATCGAGCAATCGCTCAAAGCCTTGAAAGAGGAAGCCTGAGATGACGATGACAGCCCAATGGCTCATCGATAACTTAGGTCTTGCCCCCCTCCCTGGTGAGGGGGGTTTTTACAAAGAGACCTATCGTAGTGATGAGAAGACAGCTCGTGGAGAGACTACTAAAAACATGTCCACAGCTATCTAT
>CAZXTJ010000447.1:0-6764 GCA_964643655.1 uncultured bacterium | reverse complement strand
AAATAACCATAAGGTACTATGCCAGCTTTTCGACATATCTCTATGGCTTTGATGTTCTCTTCAACAGTCGTGTTTTTGTTCTGAGAAGCCAGAGACTCATTGGAGACAGTCTCAAATCCTATGAGTAGCATTGAGGTTCCAGCTGCAACCAGAAGCTGTACGAGTTCTTCATCCTCAATCAAAGGTTTGACGTGAAACTGCAACTGTATGGAAAACTTGTGTTCTTGCCTTACTAAAGCAATCTCTTTCAATAACTCTTTTAACTTCTTACGGTCACCGAAGGGGCAATCATCGACAATCATTATGCGAGGAGACAGGAGAGTTTTATGGTGGCTAATGATTTGCCGCAAATCTGCTAACACATTTTTTATCTCTCTTGTGCGATAACGCCTCTCACTCATACAAAAACGACATCGATTGACACAGCCTGTAGAAAAAAACAGTGAATGCTGAGGCGGCTTACGAAGACCCAAAATATTGCGTCGTTCAGAGAAACCACCATAGCCCTCAATAGCATCAAAGTCTGATGGAAAATCAGCCCACTCATCAGTGGCTGCTCTACGAACAAGTTGTCCCTCTGTTACATAGGTCAAACCAGTAATATCAGAGATTTCTTCACCATCATTTATGGCAGTTATCAGTTTGGGCAGGACAATCTCACCTCGCCCAGTTATGCAATAGTCGCCCACTTCTAGTAACTTGCTGGCAAAATGTGCTGCAACCATTCCGCCAAAAATTATGGGAGCAGATGGATTTAGTTCTTTGAGTTTTCGTGCAATCTCCAGGGAGCGTTCTATTGTATTGATAGTCACAGAGATGCCATAACAAGAGTAGTCTTTGGCTAGTTTTTCATATCTTGTTTCTAATGAAACGAGTTCTTCGCAAAAGACACGACATTGAAAGCCAGCCTCTTTCACTGCAGTGGCCAAAAATGGAAGACTTGCTCTTATTTGCCAAAATATCTCTGTCGTTAAACACTCAGCATTGACGGTAGGCTCTATCAGCGCAATGTTAGAAATTGCTTGCCCCATCTGTGCACCTTCTCAGAGTTTAAATCCACCGTCGATGTAGAAGGTCTGCCCCGTAAAATATGTAACCTCTGGTGAACAGAGATGAGAAATGAAACGAGCGACTTCAGCTGGTTTTCCAGGGCGACCAAGAGTAATGTTATCGAGCACCTTCTTTTTGGCCCGAGCCATTACATCTTCTGTCATTCTGCTTTCTATTACACCTGGTGCAATCATGTTCACCAGGATCTCTTTACGAGCCAATTCAACTGCTAGTGTACGTCCGAGGGCTTCAAGTCCAGCTTTTGAAGCAGCGTAATTCCCCTGACCTCTGCCACCCTTGGCACCGGCAACGGATGAGACCAAAAAGATCTTTCCGCCTCGAGACAAACTCATAAATCTTACGACTGAGCGGATAACATTGAGGGCACCCTTTAGGTTTGCATCCATCACTTTATCCCATTGCTCATCGGCCATGCCAAGAACCGGAACATCTTCTACCACTCCTGCATTGTAAATCAAAATGTCGGGAATGATCTCTTGTTCTTCAAGAGAATAACCAAACTTCTCACAGGCTTCTTTGTCACAGACATCCAGTTGAAAAACCTTTAGGTCGTCCCTGTGTTTGGACTGCAAATCACCAAGAGCGCTCTTGTTGGTTCGGTAGGTGGCTTGAACTTTGGCGCCTTTTTTCAAAAGTTCTTCAGAAAGTGCCAAACCTATGTCACCTGAGCCACCAACTATGAGTACTGTTTGGTCAGATAACATCATTTATCCTTCACTTCCTTTGCTTCAATATCTTTGATTGTCACTTCTAGAAACTGACGAATATCTGCTCCGAAACTGGCACAGTCTTTTCCGTCAGCAACCCTGTGATCATAGGTAAGAGTAATATATGCAGATTGTCGTGAAACTACGTCATCACCTGAAACTACTGGCCTTTTTTTCACTGACCCCAAAGAAAGAGTCAATGACTTGGGAGACAAAGGTGTTGTGAAGTCAACACCATGTTTTCCCACTGAGGTAAAACCAACGGTTCCAGCAATGCGGCGCATAATGTTGGGAAAGGGTTTACAGAATAAACGAAAGAGAGTCATTCTCAAGAAATTGGGAATGAGGCCAAAAAGTTGATGGGTACGGCGATAACCCAGCTCTTCCAAGCTAGCCGTTTTTTGCTCATTAAAGCGAGCATTAAACTCAGAGAAAGACAGCTCACCACAGTTACGCAACATTGAGAGCGTAAGAATTGGCTTCCCCTCTGGACCTTCCTTCTCCGTTGTGTATGCAATATCCATATTCTCGTACAAAGCAAGTCTTACCCAAGGCCACTCGCGCAAATATGCGTTAAAGACAGGATATTTGGGTAAAACTTGTGTCATAGCGTACAAGACACAAGCAACGTAAGATGGTTTTTCTTCTCCGGCACTAGCAAATTGGGCACGAAACTCATCGACAGTAGTGAAATCTACGAGAACAATCTGATGATTGAGGTAATAGGGATCAGTATCTCTCAAAAGGTCCCAGACTAGAAATCTCTGCGTGGAAAGAGGTTGGAGTTCATACCCGCTCAATGAGAACTCCTCCCGTGTTACCTCCCAGCCCCTGACTCAGAACCAGTGCATATTGGTTGGATTTTTCCACTCTGTCTGTGCAAAAGAGAGTTTCATCAAAATCAGGCGAGTTTGGTTTGCATGGCAATGGAGGAACAAATTCGTTATTGAGAGCCAAGACTGCTCCAGCAAGCTCAACAACAAAAGAAGCAGAAAATGTATGACAGAACAAATGTTTCAAGGAAGTGCAGCAAAGCCCCTCAGTGCCTCTTCCTTCGATTGCTTTTTTCAAACCATTCAGCTCGGCCTCATCATAAGCTTTTTCGGACATTCCATTGAGACAGATCATCGTGGAAGAGCCCTTTGGTACTGAACCAAGGAGATGATTGGTCACCTCAGCTATCTCGCTGCCATCTTTTTTGGGAAAGAGCACATCATCTGCAGAACAATGCTGCCAAGTGTCAACAAGGCGCCCATAGATTTTCGCACCACGTGCTTTGGCTGCCTCTTCCCTCTCGAGAACCAAACAAGCAGCACCCTCACTAGGAAGGGCTCCTACAGCGTCTTTAGAGTAAGGCAACATTTTCTGCGAGCCCGGGCCAGTGCCTTCTTCACAAAGTAAACCTGATTTCGCAATGTCATCCATTGCTTGCCAATTCAAAATAGAGTCTGAAGCAGCTACTACAGCAAGATCACAGCTACCACGCATAAGCGAATGGTAAGCAGCCTCGAGCATGTAACTTCCACCAACAGCACTATAAGTTACATTGTTGTTGTCACCGCGAAGACCAAATTCAGCAGTAAGGAAGAAAATCAGGTTGTTGGATATTGACGGTAACATCCACTTGGGATGAACGACACAAATACCATCGCCTGCAAACTTCTGAACATCGAGTGTGCCATCAGGATTGGAGGCTTCAGTGAAAGCTTCAAAAAGACCTTCTGCATTGTCACCATTTACTCCCTGGCAGACAAATACACCGCGGTCTTTTTCCGCATAACGGGGGTCAAAGTTTTTTCCTTCAAGGAGTCCAGCGTCCAAGAGGGCATTCTGGGCAGCAACAACTCCGTACTTGAGGTATGGCTTGAACATCTTGAACTTGATAGGACAAAGTTCATAACTAGCAAGAGTTTCAGGAGAAACGATACCACCAAAGCTTGCTGGCATTGTGTCGTAACTATCTGCAGCCAAAGGTACAGCGCAGCTATTACCACCTTTGATAGCCTTTGAAACTTCCTCAATGGAATCTCCTAGAGGAGTCATAAATCCAAGGCCTGTTATGACGACAGCATCTCGTTTCACCATTTTATGTCATCCGTTCTTTACTGCTCTGAGGAGCAAAACGCCATTTTGTCCATGTAAACCGAAAGAGTTACTAAGTGCCACATCAACTTTGTGTTTCCTTGCCTTGTTTGGAACTACGTCCAATGGGCAGCGTTCATCTTGTTTAGACAAGTTGAGAGTTGGAGGCAACTGCTGAAACTTGAATGCAAACAACAAACTCAGCAATTCAATGGCTCCACCTGCAGTCAACAGGTGGCCATAATAAGGTTTTGTCGATGAAACTGGAACTTCATTTTCACATCCTGCGAACACGCGCTTGATGACGGCAGCCTCAACAAGGTCATTGTGAAATGTACCTGAACCGTGGGCATTGATGTAATCCACTTCTTGGGCTGCAATGCCACTTTCTTGCAGGACGTGACGAACGGCCAGTTCTGCACCAGCTCCTTGAGGATGTGGTTTGACAGGATGGTAACCATCCAATGAAGAGGAGTAACCAACGACCTCACACAATTCTGCCAAGCCCAATTCACGAGCCTTTTCTCTTTTCGCCAACAATACGTATGCGGCCCCTTCGCCCAGGAGTGTTCCTGCACGGCCTTCATCAAATGGCGCTAATTTGCATTCGTCGCCGTGCCCTTCTGCCAGAGCACTAAGAGAATTGAAAGCATTTATACCAAAGGGAAAGAGCATGGAATCTGTACCACCAGCCAAAGCCAATTCAACTTGACCGCTGTCAATTGAACGGGCAGCTTCACCAATGGACTGAGTGGAGGAAGCACAAGCGGAAACGACTGAAACAGGTGGGTGTTCAGTCATGGAGAAAACTGAGGACAAAACTTCCCCAATAAAGGTAGGAGGAATTTCAGGGCATATATGGTTTTCTTTGCTAATTCCACGCCACAATGCGTCTACAGACACCTCTTCAAGACCAGCTGTAGTGAACAGTTTTACGTCTTTGCACCAGCTTGGATATTCACCCGATAGCGCAGCTTTTCCAGTCAGCGCTTGAGCACAAGCAGAAAGGGCAAAAGCCAATTTCGGATTCTGGCAAAGCTCTAAATCTTCGGCCCAAAAGGGTACTTTGACTTTGCTCTGTCCAAGCTCCTCGATTACAGGTGAGAGTTCCACAGAACCACCTTTCCCTGTCCTAAGGCGAGATACAGGGAAACGAGTGATTGGATTGATAGCGGCTTCGGCTTTGGCTAGAGAATCAAATATCTGCCCCAAAGATAGCCCGATGGGACAAGCTGCTCCTGCTGCAACGATAACAACGTTTTTCATAGTATTACTACTATAATAGAAGTAGAGCTTTTCGCCTAGACCACTAAAGACAAGATTCTGCGTGGGATGTCGAAAAAGAGAATATTGGTACCAATGAGTGCTCGATAAAACACTTTCCAGATTTCCCTAGATGAGCCCATTGCCCTCGCCAGCAGCGAAAGAGGAATATTGACATAAGACATCTTGCCGTCACAGCGAGATATGGCATCGCCTGCATAAACTTGGGCCCCTGTCACTTTGCCATCAGCAAATGTCAAAACGAGAGCCCCCACAACCTTCTGGCCGTCATAGACTGATATTGCCAACTCTCGATTGCCCATCAATCTCTTCAGCCAACTTAGACCAATCATGTCGGCAAACTTGTCGAAGTATTGGCTCATGTCATCAATACACATCTCTTCTTCTTCGAAAGTGGGAAGATGATTGTGGAAATAGTCGTGAACCATTTGGATGTGGAGATCTGCATAAGGTTTGTTCTCGAGAAGACAACCAAAAACAAGATAATCACAGGCTTTCATGTATCTCAATATAGTCAGAACAGGCAAACCCACATGATAGTGAAAATATAATGGCCCACGAAAAATGCCTGCAGCCTTTCTCGGAGAAAAGAAATCCAACCACATTTTTGCGCGTAGTCTGCGCATCTCTTCTTGGCTCTTTACATCAGGATGTTTGACCAAAAGACGAGACTCGGTGAAATCCCCCCAAGGTCTGTCCAAGAGCAAGTCATTTTCAGCCAACTCTTGCCGATATCGTGTGCCTGGATAGGGCTGAGAATAGAGAGGTTCAATAAATGTTGGATTTAGATGACGTGCATAAACACCCATCTCAGAGAGAGTTTCAGCAGAGTCTTTCACGTCGCCAAACACATAGGAGTTACCAATGTATTTAGCACCAGCTTCGAGCCACTCATCATTAACCTGTTTGATGAACTTGAAGCCTTCTGGATAACCTTTTCCATATCTATTCAGTTGTGCTTTTGCCGGAGATTCTGCTCCGTAGGAAAAGAAAACGAAACCAGCTTTGACCATTTTTCGCTTCAGATCCATTTTGCCTGTAAAAGGTCTTATGAAGGCAAAAAAGGCTATGCGAATGTCGCGCTCAATGATCAAATCACAGATTTTCTCGACACGCTCGTCATCGCCACCGAAATGGTCATCAGTGAGCATACAGTAGCGCACACCGCGTTTATAAATAGTCTCAATCTCTTGGATTAGATACTCAGGTGAATGAGTGCGATATTTGCAGGGATAAACCGCCCCAGGAGAACAAAAGGAGCAGGCGTGAGTACACCCTCTCGACGTCTCGAGCAAATCCATCTCTATCAGTCCAGCTGCCCTGTAGTGATAATGGGGTTTTCTAAGATGACGAGCCGGTGGTTTCAGCTCATCCAGATCCATCAAAGGTTCACCCATTGGATTGAGCACAAGACCATCATCGCCTTTGAAAGCAAGACCAGGTATAGTCTCGAGTTTTTCACCAACAACGAGTTTACGAAATGAACTCTCGCCATCTCCTCTGATAACAAAATCAGCGTATTCCAATGCCTCTTCAGGGCAAGAAGTGGCGTGCAAACCACCGAGAACGAGCTTGGCATTGGGAGCGAGTGCTCGGAGCTCTTTTGCCAACTGATAGGAC
>CAZXTJ010000446.1:0-6811 GCA_964643655.1 uncultured bacterium | reverse complement strand
GTAGATATCCTATCCTTTTGCGAACCTCGATGGGATTAGTTAATACGGAATGTCCTCCAACAACAGCGTGGCCACTGGTCGGGTACAAGTAGGTCGTAAGTATCTTCATCGTCGTCGATTTGCCAGCACCATTGGGGCCGACAAGACCAACGATTTGGCCCTGCTCCACCTTGAAGGAAGCCTCCTTCAAAGCTTTAACCGGACCGTAGTGCATTGTCAGTTCATGCGCCTCGATCACGGAGTACCTCACCTCACTTTTCCAAATAAACCCAGAATTCTAGGTATACAAAAACGGCGAAAATTCGGCGCTTATGTTAGCAAACAATGGACCAACTTGCACTTACTTATTAGAAGGCCCATTGCAAAAGTGAGGTACGACAGCTTTTCGCAGTCAAGAAAGGAAAGTGCGACAAATTGTCATATCAGGCTTAGTGCCCAATAGCTTCGCAGAAGGTTTTCCAGTCGGCTTCCACTACAGAGGCATACTCATTGGCAATGTCTGCTACGAGAGCTTTGAACTCTTCGACTTTTCCATCAGTGACTTTGCCCACCTTTTCTTCGAACTGATAGGGTATGACATCATCATCGAAGTCTTTATCTGCTCTTGCATGTGCAGTTGCCAAGACGCGTCCCCACGCATTTGCCAGAGAAACGAAGGCCGCGGGTTCTGTAAGCTCTTCTGAAGCAAATGTGTCCTTGAAAGGGGAACGTTCACGTACAGAGAAATGACCTTCGCTGAGTTTTACCCAACCTAGGTGGTCGTCTGTGTCTTTGGTCATGGCATCGTAAGCTCTGCTGTGCCGTTTGGCTTCATTGGAATATTGACCATCTACTGTGCTGCTGAGATAACTGAGGGCAGTTGGTGCTGACTGAAGCTTCACGTCCAAAATTCTGTCATCAGCTGTGGATTTACTTTTACCTTCAATGAGTACGTAATAACGAGGTGTTCCCAGTGAGCCTGTTCCAGCTAGCAGTCGTTTGGCCACGTCCTTGATTTTGAAATAGTCTTTTTTCTTATCGAAGTCGAGACTGCCGAAGAGAGTTTTTCCATAAGCAGGCCAAGCTGCTCTCAATTCAGCTCTAAACTCATCCGTTACAGCCTCTAGCTTTTCCAGCTCAACATTGAATGCACCCTCGAGGGTCCATTTGGACAGCATTTTTTCCCGACTCTTCTTGCGTTCTACCTTTTTGAGAAACTCCTTGAGAGGTCCTTGTGTGTTGTCAGAAGTGAAAAGCGTGTCTTCCTCTTCATTACTGTCACAATAAGAACCCAAGGTATCTAGATAACTCTCAGAAAAGGAGTTCACGAACTCAGTGGTCGTTTCCTCGTCATAATTGTGGCCACGTGCCACAAGGACGATAGATGTTGCCAATCGCCAGACGTCATACTGATAATCGGCAACTATGGTTTCGTCGAAATCGTTGACGTCAAATATCACGTCACCCTCGTCAGAACAGAAGGAACCCATGTTTTCAACATGCAAGTCGCCCTGTATCCAAGTTGCAGTCTTTTTTGTGCCAAAGGTGGACAAACGCTCGTCATTGGCGAAATCTTGCCAGAACAAGTGGTTAGTTGCACGATAAAAAATGAAGGGAGAGATGGCCATTTTGTCATATTTGATTTGCTTGTTTTCAGGTGAAATGTCCTGATTCCAAGCTTCGATGGCTTCCATCACACATCTATCTGCACTAAAGGCAGTCTTGGTGTGAAAACAAAAAACGGTAAGGATAAAGATAGCCGCGGAAACAGTAGCTAATAGTCTCTTTCTTAACACCTTTTCACCCCTGATGTTCCTTACTCCCCAGCGACTCTTATATTAATTTGGTTGAATAATACAAATTGGGGCGAAAACGGCAAGGCCTATACTGATATTATTTATATATAGAAGGGGTCAGCACGTGCGTCTTTTAACCTTTGGTCTTTTGCTCTATATCTCTGTCTCCTTGGTTTTGGCTGACTACAACGAGATTGTAAGCAGAGCTGCTGTCGCTGCGTCGAGAGGTGAAGCGAAAAACCTTGCTCGTAAAAATGACCTACAGTGGATTGATTTGACAAACAAGGAAAACAGAACAAATCCCTTTGACATGTATCTGGAAGTGCGCCATTTCACGGCCACAAATGAAGAACGATATACGGCCTTACCTGTCCTCCGTCAAATCAATTACAAAAATCAAAGTAGTGACTTATCGCCAGGTGACTTGTATTTGTTTGAAAGCCCAAAGCTCAAGAAAGCCTTGCGGAAGACAAATCTTCGGCAGATGTTACAGCATACTTTACTTGGTCGAGATGAACTAATCGTCGTAAATAGTCAGGCATCTGCCATACCTATTCAGGGAAATGAACCAGCTCGTTTTAGGCTCAATTTGTTTCATCGAAGTGATGGTCCCAAAGGTTATCTATGTTTCATTGCAACCAAGGCAGGCACCTCGAAGCGAAAACTCGGTGCTGACTATGAAGACCTCGAACTAGGGCCAGAGTGGGCTTATCAGCTTGTGAATGATGAGGAGTTGTTTTCCTCGACAAATGATCTTGTTTTTCTCGTTACGGTGCCTATTCACAAAGGGGAGAAAAGGGACAAAGGATTTCCAATTAGGCTTCTTGTCCATTTTTTGGTCAAGACAACATCTGGTGAGATCGACAAAAAACAGATGAGTGATATATCAGCCAAGCTCGAGCGAGTCTTCGAAGATCCACTTTATGGCGGAACTTTGTTGGTCAATAGAACAACAAAAGAGTCGATAGAGAAGCGTGAGTTACCAGAGTGGTGGACTAGTTTTTGGCAACGTAATGGCAAGAACATTGGCTTGAGACCCAATGTTGCACTGCGTTTGCTTCAACGAAGGAAAGGCAAGGACTATTGGCCCAAGAGCGAAAAGTCATTTCGAGATGATGTGGCCGATTTGCTCGTCCTGGCTGACTGGTAATCGCATATTCAACAACTGTCTGTTATAGTGAGCAGAACTTTTTTCGTCCTCAAAATGCAAAGGAGCCCTCCGTGAGCCGTTTTCTTACAGTTATTGCCTTGGTTTTAATGCTTCCTCTGGTGGCTCCTGCAGCAGACATGCGAATGATGAATCCAATGATGATGAGCATGCCAAAGACTGACCTTACAACAGATCAACTGTTGGCAAAGGCCTCCTATATTCTAGGTTATTCCTGGTCTCGCAATATGGCCTCCAAGCTTGGTGACCAAGTGGACATGAAAGAGCTTGACCGTGGTATAAAAGAGGGATTTGCTCAGAAGCCACCTTCAATGGATGAAAAAGAAATGCGCACGGTCATGATGGCTTTCCAAGGGTATCTCGTTGAGCAAACCAAAAGAGCAGCCAAAGATAATCTTGCCAAAGCTGAAGCATTCCTCGCTGAAAACAAAAAGAAAGAGGGCGTGAAAGTTACTGATTCTGGTTTGCAGTATATCGTCCAAAAAGAGGGCGAAGGCCCCAAACCCAAAGAGACGGATAAAGTAACGGTCCATTATCACGGTACCTTGCTCGATGGAACTGTCTTCGACAGTTCTGTAAATCGCGGAAAACCAACGTCCTTCCCACTCAACAAAGTCATCGAAGGTTGGAAAGAAGGCGTCCAGCTAATGTCCGTTGGAGGAAAATACAAGTTCTTCCTTCATCCCAAGCTTGCTTATAAAGAAAGAGACATGGGTAAAATCAAGCCCAACTCTATGCTGACTTTCGAAGTTGAGCTAATCGGCATCGAAGAGAGCAAACCTACTCCTTCTTTGAGTTTTCCTGCACAGAAAACGAACCCCAAGCTTGTTTTCCCCACAAAGAAGAAGCCCTAGTTACTCCTTCTTTACCAAGCCAGCTTTTTCTAAGCGACGATAGAGTGTGTTGCGGGCTATCCCTGCTGCCCTGGCAACTGCTCTGATATTACCTTCATGATCGGATAATAGTCTTTTGAAAAAGGCTTCATCAAAGGCTGAGCGAGCATCGTCGTAGTTTTCGGGTAATGATGCCACGAAGTTGCCACCCTCTTTGGGGGGGTGAATCTGATGCACGGCTCTTGGGCCAATAGGAAGACTTTCTGGTGTCACCTCTTTGCCCTGTTCTATGACTACGGCCCGTTCAATTGCATTGCGTAACTCACGTATGTTTCCAGGCCATAAATGGGCGCGTAGCGCTTTTTGGGCACGTGTAGTAAAACCTTCAAATCGTTTTTTACTGCGCAGTGAGAAATGGTCTAGAAAATGTTGAGCCAAAGGCAAGATGGCTTCCTGACGCTCTCGCAGAGGTGGCAGAGGTATCTGAAAGACGTTGATCCGATAAAACATGTCTTGGCGGAAAGTGCCATCTTTTACCATGAACTCAAGGTTTGCATTGGTCGCGCATATCAGTTGAAAATCAACACTCTTTGGTACAGCGCCGCCCAAGGGGGTGACAGTTCTTTCTTGCAGTACACGTAACAATTTGACTTGAATATCGAGTGGTAACTCACCAATCTCGTCCAAAAACATTGTGCCTTTATGGGCGAGTTGGAAGCGGCCCATGCGCGCAGCAACAGCACCAGTGTAGGCTCCCTTCTCTGCACCGAATAGTTCGGCTTCAATTATCTCAGCAGGTAGGGCAGCACAGTTTACAGGGATGAAAGTTTCTCTGTTGCGAGAAGACAAGCGGTGGAGTTCCTTGGCCACCATTTCTTTTCCTGTACCAGTCTCACCAGTGATGAGAACAGTTACATCTTGTTCTGCTGCGGCTTTGATGAGCTGACGTAATTCGTCATCAGCAGCACCCTCGCCAAGAATGAGTCGTTCTTGTTGCATAGAAATAGAATTGAGAGCTTCTATTCTACTTTGGGCTGCCAGCAGGCGATTGCGAGTGCGGTCATTGGTCAGTAGTTCGGCTGCAAATCCAGTGATTGTTCGGAAAGTAGCTATGTGATCGTCAGTGACAGTCGTTCCATCTTCTGCTTCTTTATCAAGGTATATGGTACCTATGGTGCCTTGTTTGGAGCGCAAAGGGCCACAGATGATAGTTCGAGGTGACGATTGAGTTACAAGGGAGGCTGCGCCTTTGCAGCGTTCATCACAGGCAGAATTCTCAATAACCAAGGATGTGTCATTTTCGACGGCAAAACGACAGACCGTACGACTTATTGCAGATCTCTCTTCTTCGTCCTTCAGTTGATAAGCAACAACTGGTGAGAAGACATTTGTTTCTTCATCAGCCAAGAGTACAAATCCTCGCTGAGCGGAAAGCAAGTTGACCAAACCCAGAAGTAACTGCTCTAGCAGTTCTTTAGGAGAGTCTTTTTGTTGGAGAGTCTCGATGATACGCTCAATATCGCCAGAGGACGTGGTCGAAGTGGACGTATCTGCCATTTCGCTTGGCGATGCTTGATAAATAGTTGGAAGAGGAAGGGAAGTAGCAAAAGTGAGTTGGAAACAAGCAATGGTCACTTGAGCACCATCGTCTAGCGAAGCTTCCGACACCTTCTTTTCATCAACGAGCAAGCCAGATGAGCTAGAGCCGTCTTGGATTACAAAACCTGTTGGTTTTTTGACAACGCTAGCATGATGGCGAGAAACATGTTTGCCCATCAAAACGATGTCGCACACTTCATCGCGGCCAATTGTAGTGGTATCTTTGGTCAACTCAAAAGCAGAAATGAAAGCCCTATCTGCCGATCTGTCCGTTAACAACAGCCATGGACCTGCCACGAAAACCCCCAGCTTCTAAAGGATGATTGCTGCTTCGGGGCTATGCTAACACAGCACAATAGGTGAGGAACACTCCAGGTCCAGTAAGGTGTCTTCAATGAGGTAAGCGCCAGGACCGAGAAAATAGGTGGCAAGGCGAAGATGTTCAAAGAGGTGAATGATTGGCAAAGGAGTATTGAGGAGCTTCAGGTCACCACCACGGGCTACCATTCTCTCTTTGAGCTGGACGAGGCAACGGATGGCTTTACTGTCCAGCCGAGGGACGAAATGCAAATCCAAGGTAAGCACTTCAAAACTTGCTGAACGGCAAAGAAGATTCAGCACATCCGACGTTGCCTGCAGATTTGTCGTGAATGCAGAAGGATGAACGTTCAAAATGAATGTTTCCCTATAATGCTGAGACATCGGTTCTATTTTCTTTCTCTCCCACTTATTGTTACCCACAAAACTACATGCATAGTTTGTGCCAACAAACGAAGACCTTTGTCTTTGGTTTGTCTGTTTATGGGTGGCTCATTTGCTGGGCCTCTTTTGGCCTTTTATTGAGCCGAAGCAAGGTGGGAAGGAGATTTCGCAAGTGTATAAAATCTTTGCACTTCTTTCGAAATCCGTGTCTCAATCTGATACAAATTTCGAAAACTGTTCAACAGTGACACAATCGTCTCAGAATGGAACCACCGCGGAGTTGACAACACCATTGGCAGATAACGTACACTCGCAGGGTCAATAAGAAAAGAAAGGTTGGGGATATGCATCTGATCACGCGCGGTGACGTAGACGGTCTCGCTTGTGCTGTTCTGCTCTCTATATGCGAAAACATTGAGAGTATTCGTTTTGCTCATCCGAAAGACATGCAGGATGGACTCTATCCTGTCTCTTCAGAAGATATCATCGCCAACTTGCCCTACCATCCTGATTGTGGCCTGTGGTTTGACCACCATGCTTCATCAATAAAAGCTGCAGATGAGTTTCCTGGAAAAAAAGGTGCCTGGGGACTGACACCTAGTGCCGCTCGCCTGATATACGACTATTACAAGGATGAACGCTTTAAAGATCATGACATCTTCATGGAAGCAGTAGACAAGTTTGATAGTGCGAACCTCGACGAAATTGACATTACCTCTCCTAAAGGGTGGATA
>CAZXTJ010000445.1:0-6813 GCA_964643655.1 uncultured bacterium | reverse complement strand
ACAAGCCTGAAGAGAAAAAAGACGCTCCTGCTGGTATGGGTGGAATGGGCGGCGGTATGGGCGGTATGTACTAAATCGTACATCCCCTTGTTGCTGAACATTACGACGCTCCCGCAGCTTGCGGGGGCGTTGTTTTTTGCTCTTTTAATCTTCCTGTTTTAATTCTTCAAACACAGGAGGGTTTATGCATTTCTGTCCATCTTGTCAGACTTGTCTCGATGACAAAAAAGTTTCTTGTCCAAAATGTGGCCACTCGGAAGGACCTCGAAAAAACATCGATCCTCTCAAGGAAGTGGCAAAGCAGCGCCAGCTGAGAGAATCGGGTTTGGACCACAAGCTAGAGGATATCGAGGGCGATGGTAACTCACCTATCGTTTACGGTGCAGCTGCAGTCGTATTTGCTATGGCCATTTGGATTTTGCTCTAGTCCACTTGGACAAAAAGGCATTTGAGATAAGCTGCTTCTGGTAAGCCTGCTGGCACAGGGTGATCGGGACCTTGGTGGCCCTGGAAGAGAATACGAGCAAATCTTCCCTGTTGAGCTGCTGCCTTGGCTACGACGGCAATGAATTCGTCATAAGAGATGTGATAAGAGCAGGAGGAAGTCACTAACAATCCGCCCTTGTGTAGGCAGCGTATACCCTCTCGATTGAGACGCAAATAACCCTTTAATGCCTCCTTGCGAGACTTTTTCGTTTTGGCAAAAGCTGGTGGATCGAGCAATACACAGTCAAAACGTTTGTTTTTTTTGTTCTGCTTCTTCAGATAAGCAACAACATCACTCTTTTCACAATTCACAAGCTCTTCCATACCATTTAACTGTGCATTGCGTGTGACGAGATCGAGAGCACCTTGTGATGAATCGACGAAAGTGACACTCTTGGCTCCGCCTTTTGCGGCTTGAAGACCCCATCCTCCGGTGTAACAAAAGGTATCCAAGACAGTGTAACCAGCCACGAGGCTACGGAAATAACGGCGGTTTGAACTCTGATCATAAAAGTGACCAGTCTTTTGGCCACCTTCCATATCAACGGCAAACTTCAAACCTTCGAGAGTGAGAATGAGAGGAGAAGGAGGAGTCTCTCCGACTACCTCTACAGTGCGCTCCAGACCTTCCAATTGACGAAAATGGGAGTCATTGCGCAGGACAATACCTTTGGGGTCTAGATATTTCTGCACTATCTCCAAAATGGTATCGCGTCGTCGGTCCATACCTGCTGTAAGCAGTTGCATGACTAGATAGTCACCATATGAGTCGATGACCAAACCAGGAAGGAAATCTCCTTCTGAATAGACCAATCGACAGCCTTCGTCCTCTTCACCGTAAAACCTCGAGCGCAACTCAAAGGCAGCAAGAAGACGTCGCTCCAAGAGTTCTTTCTCATCAGGTTCACGCTGTCGGCTGAGTAGGCGACCTGCTATGAGGCTATGACGATTGTAATAACCACAGCCCAGATAGCTGCCGTCATAATCGATGACTAGGGCCGAGGCCCCAGGTTCTTCATTCTCACCATTGACGACACGTTCGATTTCGTTACTGAAAATCCAGAGATGACCGGCGCGGACTCGTTTGCCCGCTCTTTTTTTAAGGTGTAGTTCCTGCATGGCGCGCACGGTACCACGACTTTCTTCTTTGGTCAAACGACCAAATGGTAGATTCTGGCAGGTCTATTGTTAAGCTTCTCAAAAGGTTACTTTTGGGAGTATCCGATAGACTTCCTGTGGGAAGGCGAAGGGAGTGACGCCACTGTCTTCAATTCTCTTGATGCAAGTGGCCAAGACCAGGGGCTGGAGGGTTGCCAGCGAGGTTTGAGTTGCGGCCAATTGGATGGCAATAACTGGAATGTGCCAACAGGTATGCTAGTTTTTTGTAGATGTCTGAGTTTCGACTCAGTACGTACATCGTCATTAAGATTCAGAAAATAGGACTGTTTTCCACGAGGACCAGTCTTGAGTAACCAACCATTATCAACCAATTGTTTAAGATATCTTCTTACAGAGCGCTTCGGCAGATTCAATGCTTCAGCAGCTTGATTGGTTGTTAGTTGACCAAGTTCAGCAATCAAATCCAAAAGACGAATCACAGCAGGTGGTCCTGGTCCATCAGTCCAGAGTTTCTGTATTTCCATCTCTAGTTGCTGTGCACTGCAGTTCAGCTGTTCGATAAACATCCTTGCGAAGGACGAAGGATCACTGTTTGTGAGACTTTGAGAGTAGAGGCTACGCAAGCAATGAAACTTGCGTTCAACAGAGGTATAAGCAACGAAGCCAAAACCACTTACTTGTAACATAAGGACTGAAAGGAGTCTGGCCATTGATTTATTACCAAGAGGAAACACTTCTACGTTGTTAAGGTACCAGTAAATCCATGCGGCTTCAGCAACAGGATGAACAGAGTCGCTATCTAACTCCCAATTCAGCTTATCTAACAAAAAACTTAATTTCTTTTGATCAACAAGGCTGTTTGCTTTTGAGGGAGCGATAAATCGAGTGAGCTGTCCATACAACCAAAGAATGTAGTCTGTCGTTAACTCGACCAAGGGGTTGGATTCAGCTTTCGTGTCTAAATCCCAGTCTGATTGAAGTTCGGTTTCTGCGCAACTAGCAAACATTAGTCGGAAAGCATGAACTTCGCCGCAGCCAAGTCTTATACGTTGCCAATCTAACCACTGATCACTATTTGGCTTTTGTACTGAAGTTGATATGAATGAGCTTTCCCGTTCAAATCCATCAAGTTCTGCACCGGCTTTTGCCATAACGAGTGAGTTTCTTGCAGCTAATCTCACTGAGTTTCTAGCGTAGTGCCTAATGATAGAAGGCAGGCGGTAATTGCATGCCTCCAGCTGAGTTATGTGAACGAGTGTGCGGCTGTCGAAACTTAGCTCGCTGGCTCCATGTATGGTTTGGCCGTCAAGCTGGCCGCTAGTTGATCTAAATAGTCTTTCCCTGCTTTTCATGGCGCTAATTATGGCAAAATTAGGTGTGAAATGCATCGAACTAAACCTTAAGGTCACCATAAATTACTTTTGTTGCTATTTTTTCTTCATCATCTTCAGTCGACGGCCACCTCGACGGCCAACCTGCACAAGGTCATGACAAAACCCCCTCAACAACTTTGGTTGCTGAGGGGGTGAACAACAAATAGTGAACACTTACTGCACACGTGCAAGGACATTGAGGAATGTGTCGGCATCAATGAAACCGACTTGGGTCATATCACTTCGTACATTTCCATCACTGTCGATGAAAACGAGAGTGGGGAAACCAACGACCTTGTAGGTTTGACGGAGTTTTTCCGTTGGAGGGGTTGGTCTGGTCATATCCACTTTCATAGTAAAGAAGCGGTTTAGCGCGTCAGCAACTTTAGAAGAGCTGAGCGTTTCATTTTCTAGTTTGCGACAAGCTGCACACCACTCTGCACCAAAGTCGAGAATGACTGGTTTTTTCTCTCTTTTGGCCTGATTGATAGCCTCTTCTGTAGCTTTTATCCAAGTGCTTTGATGGCTCACGGCTGGGGAGAATGAACCTTGGCCAATAGAGCAGTTGAGGATGGGAGGTAAGAAGAGGCCGTGGACCAACAAGGTGCCACCTAGCAGGTAAATCCCTACAATCAAAGAAATGATACCACCAGCTTTTTTGAAGCGTGGGAAGAGAGGTGTGTCGTGAGGCAGAGAGTCAGTAGCTCCAGCTGCAACGGCCAAAACAACGAGAAACACACCGAAAAGGACGGTGAACCAAGTGAGAGGCAAAGCGCCTTGCAGATAATAGAAGGCTGCTCCCATGAGCATTACGCCCAAAACCTTCTTAACTTCTACCATCCAAGTTCCAGCTCGGGGAAGGGCAGATAAAGCACTAGAGAAAGTGCCAACGACGACGAGTATGGTTCCCAAGCCCCAAGCAAAAACGAAGAGTTTCATGAAACCGAGGAATAGTTCTCCTTCAGTGGCAATCTGAAGTAAAACACCTACCAAAACAGGTGTTACGCAAGGGCTGGCTACCAAACCAGCGGCCAAACCGGTAAAAAAGACGCCCAAATAACCTTTACCACCAAGTCCCTGCAAACGAGATTGAAGGAAGTTTGGTAACTGAAGGTAAAAGACGTCCATCATCGATAGACCCATGGCGAAAAAGAGGACAGCCACACCAACCAACACATAAGGATTCTGCATCACTGAGCCTATGACACCACCACTCATAGCTGCTGCTAATCCAAGAAGCGCATAGGTCAGTGCCATACCTAATACATATATGAGCGAGCGGAAAAAGCCAGTCAACGACCCGCCTTCTTTGGAGCCAATGACCGAGATAGTGATGGGGATCATAGGGAAGATACAGGGTGTAAGACTGAGCAACAGACCAGCAAGGTAATAACCGAAGAGGCCCCAATCAGCCATTAAACCTTCTGCAGCCGAAGTTGGTTTTTCTGGACTAGGCGCTGTTGCTGCTTTTGCAGCAGTAACTTTGAGGGGCAGAGTGAATTCTTTTGTCTGTGGTAACAAGCAGGCTGTGTCAGTACAGGCCTGATATGAAACCTCTACCTTTATCTCTTTTACTGCCTCTAGCGCAGATTTTATGAGGACAGGGATATCCAAAGGTTCTTTGTAAACTACTCTGACTTCACCAGTGAATTCGTCTTTTTTCTTGATTCCCTTGGGGAAGGCAGGTGAGGCCAAAGTCAAACCAGCAGGCTCTTTGGCAGTTACCTCGACCATGTCTTGGTATAGATAGAGACCTTTGGGGACATCAAATTTTGCCAATAACTGGTCTCCTTGTATTTCCACGTCGAGACCAATGCTCTGATTCCCTTGTGCTTCTGCCAATGCTGGCAGGCAGAGTAGTACTAATAGGAGAACTAGCTTAATCTTCATACCATCCACCCCATCCGTTTATTTCACTTTTTTCAGCAAAGCGATGAATTCTTTTGCACCAAAGTCAATTACAACAGGTTTTCCCCCTCGGCGGGCCTGGCGCAAAGCCTTTTCTGTTGCGGGCTTGAAACCATGGGTTTCAGCCAATAGCCCATTAGCAGAGATAAAAACGAGTAAAACGATTGTGAGAAGTTTTGCATAAGCGTTCATTGTTTCCTCCTACCTGCAGCGTGTGCTGATTATTTTCACCGGGTAGTCGGAAGGGATTGAGCTTCCTTACAAAACTAGAATAATTATTACTTAGTTTGCGATGCTCCGCATTTAGCGGCATATGCATTACCCAAGTTGAAGTGGGCAGCAGCATAATCGGGCTTCAGCTTGAGGGCTCGTTTGTAAGCCACAATGGCTTCGTCCAAGAGTCCTCGTTTTCGCAGACAAATACCCAAGTTGTTGTATGCCTGGGCGTAATTGGGATCTACCTGTACGGCACGCTGGAAGGTGTCTATAGCTTTGCTGTAGTTGCCAAGCTTGAGGTAGAGATTCCCCATATTATTCAAGATCTTTGGGCTACCAGGTGCAATGGCGATGGCTTTTTCGTAACAGGAAAGCGCTTGCTTAATGCTTCCCAGTGCGTAGTGCACATTGCCAGCCAAGAATTGGAAGCGTCCTTCTTTACGAAGTGCTTGAGCACCAGCTATATCAGCAAGAGCTTCTTGGTACCGTTTGCCATTGTAATGTTCTTTGGCACTGGTATATAGACTGTCTGCAGCTTTTGTCCGCAGACTCTGGTTCTTCAGTTTTTTCTGTAGATTGACGTCGTATTCGATGGCTGTGCGATAAGCACCTGCTGCTTCGTCTTCTTTGCCTTGGGACAAGAATGCCCTGGCGAGGAGTTCATAAGCCTCAGAAGTCGCTGGGCTACGAGTGATTAGCTTACGCAGCTTATCAACGGCTTTTTTTGCCATACCTTTATCTATGTAAATTATTGCTACGTTCAAATAAGCGTTTTTCAAATCTGGTGAGAGTTCGAGAGAGCGGTTGTAGAGCTCTACTGCGTCATCAATTCGTTTCAGTCTGACGGCACAGTCAGCCAAGTTGTAAACTGTGGCTCCTCTTTCATCAAATTTATTAGAGAGTTCGAACAACTTCTCCGCCTGATCATAGACACCCTCTTTATAAGCGTCTACACCACGATCGAAGAGTTCGCGACCAGTGGCTATCTTTACAGAAGGACGGCGAATTTTGGCCAAAAGAGTTGGTTTTTCGCGTACAGCCAATGCAAAAGCACGGGCAGCGTCTTTGATGTTTTGAGCTTTGATATAAGCTTCGCCAACCTCTAGATAAAGCTCTGGAGTGGCGCTCAGGGAGATGGCTACTTTGAGATGGCTGGCAGCGTCGACATGGCGCCCTTTCTCTGAATATTTGCGCGACTTGTTGACTAGCCTTTTCACTATCTTGTCGCGAATGGATTCAGAGTTGATGTATTTGGTCAATGAAGCGTCCTGAACGAGAGCTTCGCAATAGAGGCGTATGGCGAGCTCTTCTTTGCCAATTTGCAAATAAGCACGGGCCATCTCGGCTCTTACATCAGCATTTCTCGGTCGACGTTTGAGCGCTTTACGGAAAAGGACGAGAGCAGCTTCCCAGCGCTCTTGCCTATAATAACAACGGGCTAAAGCTTGGAAAAGCTTGAAAGACTCATGGAAATTACCTGCAACGAGAAGTTTTTTCTCTGCAGAAATTAGGTCGCCAGCGTCCAAGAGCTCTTGGCCCTCAGAGAGAAACTCTTCCCCCAATACTTTAGAAAGCCGTGGATCTTCTATCGATGCAATGAGGTCTGGGTTGAGCTCGATTGCTCTACGATAGGCCTGAACAGCCTCATTTGAATAGGCAGGGCCAGTTGCTGGTGCAGATACAGCCACTGCGCTCGTCAAAGCGAGTGCAC
>CAZXTJ010000444.1:0-6822 GCA_964643655.1 uncultured bacterium | reverse complement strand
GACCAGTCATCTCTACAGTGTAGATTTTTCCATTCAGAGCCACACCGGCAATAGTGTTTGCCCATTCACCTGCTTGCCCCAATCGCTCCCAACTGCCTTTTTGAGGATCGATGATGTAAAGAGAGCCTGAGTTTTCAATGGTGTAAATATCTCCATCAATTGAAAAAGCCAACTTCGTTCCTGCAAAATCGAGTTTACCTATCCTTCGATAAACACCGTTGCTCAAATCGGTGACATACAATGCTCCAGAGCCTTCTGCTGTGAAGAGTTTCCCTTCGTGCAAAACACCTGCAACTGTGCCCAGCCAATCTAATCCTGCACCAATTTGTCGCCAATCGCCAGCGGCCATGGTCCCCTCCTCAATCACTGTCAAGCGCTCCCATAATCTTACAAGAGGAGGTTCTACCTTTCCAATTTAGCAATCAGGGTGTACTTTTTGATGACAGCAAACCACTTGCAGTCCCATAATATTCTTAGAAAGCAACCATTCATGAAAGGAGAGGAAAGTGAAAGACGAACTTGCTGGCATTTTCCCCCCTTCCGTGGAAGAGTTGGAGCCATTAAAAGAAGATGACCATGACCTCCTACATGCTCTGAAAAAGTGGGTACGAAACCAAGATAATGGTTCTTTACTCAATTATGCTGCCAGGGAAGCCATGGCTCGCCGCTACAGACGAAGAGCAACTCTCTTGCTCCGCCGCCTGATAGAGCTAGAACCTGAAAGGCTTTCGGCCTATATGGATCTGTCTAGTTGTTTGACTGATCTTGGCCGCTACAAAGAAGCCGTTGATACACTCGTAATCTTATTGACCCTGCCAGAAGCCACTTCTAGGGCTCGTACGTGGGCCAAAAAGCGACTGCAGGAACTAGTTGCTCGCGAGGGCAGAGCAAAACCCTCTGCCAAACAGCTGGCCACTTTGGACAGCTCTTCAGAGGTCAAAACCGTTGTAGCTGCGAAAAAACCGCTCCCTAAGGCCGCACAACCTGCCAAATCTCTTTCCATTTCACCTGATCTCGTTGAGATGGCCGGCCGTGTAGGTTTTTCCGTTACTCAATATCAAGGTGGCGATGGTGCAGCAGTGGAAGAGGCCATCAAATTCCTCGATAGTTATCCTGACAGGCCAGACGTTCTCGATTGGGCAGCCTTTACTTTTTATTGTAACGGTGAGCTCGAAAGGGCCTTGGACTGTTATCAAAAGCTAGACACCATAGGGAAAGGCGACGCTTCTGCTCTGTATTATATGGGAGCCATCTTGTTCCGGCAGGGCCAAGATGAAGAGGCTGTGACCTTGTGGTTGAGACTAATTGATGAATATCCAAACCATGGCGCTGCCAGCAAGGCTGCAGACAAGTTAAAAGTCCTACTTGCAGGTGGTTAGTAGATTATTTTTCCTATAACTAGACCCAAAGAGGCTAAAGCACGTTAATATTAATAGTGATGGACAATGAACCAGTAGTGGCAACCTCTTCGTTGCCCGTAAAAAAGAAAAAGAGCGACAAGCAGTCGACTCTTGCGGCTCTGGCCCTTGGTTTGACCGTAGATGTCGGCGGTTCAGTGCTGGCAACCAAGCTATTCGTCTTTTCGATGATTATGCTCGGATTGACTTCAGGTTATTTCTGGTCAACTGTGCTCATTGGCTGGAGTTTCATCATTGGTCTTGCTGGTCTCTTTTCGGGGGCTTTTCTCGCAGCTCGTTATGCTCCAGAAAGTCCAATGCTTCACGCTGGGGCTCTTTTGGTCATCGATTTGTTGATATCTTATGCCATCACAGCACCAGGAATAGCCACTTGGCTCTTTCTTGCCTATGCGGCTTGTGCCCTGCCAGCTACTTACTCAGGGGGGACAGTGGCAAAATGGGTAAGAGAACCCCGTAAACGAAAATTGCTCGATCATCATAAAGACCCTGAATTGCTTACCTAACCAATTCCAAGAACATCGTTCCACTCGTTGTAAAGGTCCGGTGGTTCAGTTCTCGAGGAAACCATAGTTGAAAGCGCTGCAATCATACTTCTTACAGAATACATAGTTGTCATTTTCATTGTCCCTTCACCTGTGATCGTTTCATCAAGTCTTCTGATTGTGTCATCTTTGACAGCCGCGATATGATATTCATTCCCTAACAGAACGCAAGTCTTTTTTGTAATATATTTTCTATGTTTCCCTTTCTTTACATCAAGGTGATGCTTTCACAAGAGTGACTGACGACATCTTTGCTCTAATCCCCTTTGAATTCTAGCGTTGACACTATCTTGTTTCGTGGTATGCTGTTCGCCTCCAAACCGGACAAACAGCTTAACGATTGGACACAAATGCAGATTAAGGCCCGCGCTTTCGTAGCACTTGCTTATGAACTCACTCTAAAAACCGGTGAAGTCGTCGATTCCTCCACAGCTGACGATCCTTTGACTTTTGTATTTGGTGTGGGCCAAATCATTCCAGGACTGGAAAAAGCACTGGAAGGTCTCTCAAAAGGAGACAGCAAAAAGGTTACTGTTGCTCCAGAAGAGGCATATGGGCGTCACGATGCAGCTCTCATCCAGCGCATCCCCAAAGCTTCTTTCCCTGAAGATGCTCCTCTCGAGCCAGGTATTGTCATGACGGCAGAAACTCCCCATGGCTCTACCAACTTCACCATCATCTCCATATCAGGTGACGAAATCGAAGTTGATTTCAATCATCCTCTTGCTGGCAAAGAACTCACCTTTGACGTGACAGTTGTTGAAGTCCGTGAGCTCACCAAAGAAGAGAGCGAAGTAATCGAAGCTTACGAACGCCAAATGGCTGAAGGCCATGACTGTAGCTGTTGTAGCTCTCACGGCAGTTGCGGTGACGGCGAAAGCAAGAGCTGCTCAGACGAATAGTAGCTTATTCAGCGTAAAAGCTCTCTAGTCGGCGGCTACGATTTGGATGCCGCAATCTTGACAAGGCTCGGGCCTCGATTTGCCTGATACGTTCTCGAGTCACACCAAAGGCTTGACCTACCTCTTCGAGAGTGCGAGCTCTTTTGCCATCGAGACCAAAACGCATGGTCAAAATGGCTCCTTCGCGCTCTGTGAGAGTGGACAAAACTGAAGCCAAGTCATCAGCCAAACAGCCTTTGATAGCCGCTTCTATTGGCGGAGCAGCTTCTTCGTCACAAACCATGTCTTTTAATGCTGCGCCATCGGTCTCTTGTCCCAAAGGCACATCTAGAGAGACAACGTCACGAGAATATTCCAAGATAGAGCGAATTCTCTCTTCAGAGGTTCCCATTTTGTGGGCAATCTCTTCGTGCGTAGGACGCCTTCTCAGCAGTTGACGGAGGCGGCGAACGACTCTATTCACTCTATTAATTGAATCTCGCATATGTACTGGCACGCGAACAGTGCGCCCTTGATCGGCAATTGCGCGAGTGACTGCTTGCCTAATCCACCACACAGCATAGGTAGAGAACTTGAAACCGCGAGAAGGAGCAAACTTCTCTACTGCATGCATTAGCCCCTTGTTACCCTCTTGAATGAGATCCAACAAATGCATACCAGAACTCGTGTAACGTCTAGCAACATTTACGACTAGTCGCAGATTTGCTTCTATTAGCCTTTGGCGGGCTACATCGTCACCTTTGGCAAAATTACGAGCTAACTCTTTTTCTTCCTTAGCTGTCAATAAGCTATAGTGGCCGATTGAACGAAGATAGTCACGCAAAGCGGCATCCATGCCACTTTCGCCATTTTCCTCTGATTGGGCTTTTCTAAGAGGTCTTCTCCGTTCAAGGGATGGTTTAATCGCTTCTGGAGAGGCTGGCGCTTTATTTGCCGATTCGTGCGGAATTGCGCACAAAGACAGGCCATCCGAAGTGACACAAGCAGTTTCACATACCGAGGGAGCATATTCTCTACGCATTTACAGGGACCTCCATGCCGGTAACCAGTCCACTATAAGACAAAACATGAGGGGTATTCCAGTTTTCTCGTTTTCAAATTTGGCTAATAATGCCACTCTTCATTTTTTCTTGTGCCTGCCATGCTTTAAGCAAGCCATTTCTCAGAACATTTCTGTTAAAATTCATTGCTAAGATTTTTTGAAAGAGGCAAGTGCATGCAATTGGAGAAAAAAACAAGTCTGCCATTTTTCCTCGGCTTAGCCTTGTTTTTGTCAGGTGTTGCTGGTCTGGTCAATCAGGTCGTTTGGCAACGAGCCCTAAAAGTCTTTCTAGGTGGAGGACAAGCGATTTGCTCAATGGTCGTGGTTTTGGCTTTTATGCTTGGCCTGGGGCTCGGTTCTTATTGCGTTGGTATGTTCATGCACAAGGTGGACAATCCGCTGAGGGCAATGCGCAAGGTCGAGATTTTACTCGTTGTCGTCAACATATTGGTTTTGCTCTTTTTATCTCTAGAACTATCGAACACCATTTTTTCCCTACAAAGAATGGCAATGGCTGCAGGAATCCCCCTTCGCCTCGTTTATGTAGTCCTGGCTCTCGCTCTATTGCTGGCGCCGTGTTTTTTGATGGGATTGACCATGCCTTTGGCTGCAGAGGCCTGTGAGCGCCAATTAGCCATGCAAAAGCGGAATTTCATAGAGATTCTCTTTGTCGTCAATACAATTGGAGCCCTCTCAGGAGCCATGCTCTCTGGCTTTATACTCCTGCCATACTTGGGGCAGAGCAAAGCATTGTTTTTTGCAATACTAGGAAATGGCTTGGCGGCCACTCTTCTCACTTTTGTCAAGACGAGCAAAGAATGTGTTGAAAGAGATGATGAAATTTCGGCTTCACTCTTTTCTTCTCCTTTGCGCCCTGAAGAGATAATGGGCTTTGGCCTTGGTTTCTGTTCCCTGGCCTACGAAGTATACGTAATGAGACTGTTTTCCCTGGCCCACGAACCTTTACCAGTCATTTTCTCTGTAGTCGTATTTTATTTTCTCGCCTTCTGGTCTTTTGGGCTCTGGCTGGCTTCACGTCTACCTCTGCGCATTGGACCTACAATCATAGCTGCAACCTTACTCACTGCAGCTATTCCCTCTTTGTTTACTTATGATCGGTGGACGGCGAATTTCCAGCTCTTTGGTGGCTGCGCACTCTATTTCCTTCCTTGTTTCTGTTATGGAATTTTGTTTGGCCAACTGGTCACTTCAATGAAAGGACATTGGGGCAAAGACGTTGGTCGTTATTTTGGCATCAACACATTTGGCAGCTGTCTCGGAATAAGCACCATGACCTTGATTGGTTTTCATTTGCACTATGGGTATTTGGCCTGGCTTCTTGCATTGGTTCTGCTGCTTTTGACTTTTTTCCACTGGCGAGACAAAGTTCCCCGTCCTCTTTTTCTCCTAACACTCTTGCTCTTACTTGCTCTTCTTCGCGAAGCTGACTTACAGCCTGCCAAGCTTGAACGAATAATCGCCTATTCTGGCGCTGATGGTGTAATAGAGCTCGATAACAAAGGCAACCTTGCCTGGGACGGACTTTGGCATTCCCATTTATCTGATGGAAAAAACCACGTAAGCAAGAGTAACTGGCTACTGGCGGCAATTCCTGTCTTGTGCCATGAGACACAGAAGTTCGAAGACCTACTCGTAATTGGCTTGGGCACAGGAATTACTACGGCCACCCTGGCCAAACTACCCAACATAAAACGCTTGGACACTTACGACATCAATGCGACCCTCAAACTGATACTCGAGGACTTCCCTCTTGGAACGCTCAACGTTGGCACCAACAAAAAGGTTAACCTAATTTGGCAAGATGGACGCTCAGGCTTGGAACTGAGCCCGCAGAAATACGATCTCATAACCCAACAACCGCTTTACCTAAAACAAGCTGGTAGTGCAGTTTTGCTCTCGCGCGAGTATTTCCAGTTGGTTCAGAAACGTTTGAAAAAGAACGGTGTTTTCTGCATTTACGCACGTTCTGAAACAGCTAAGCAGGCATCTCTCGTCAGAGCCACCGCTGCCTCTGTTTTCCCTTATTGCGAGTCATTTGGTAAAAGCTACATGATAATCGCTTCAAATGAGCCCTTTACTTTTTCGAGAGAAAAATTGGACAGACTTCGGGAAAATGGCCGTGGCCCCTTCTGGGATGAAGTCAGGCGCATTAAAAAAGGGCTTTTGGCTCATCACATTGATAAACCTCGTCTTGACTGGAAATCCTGTCCCTACGTCATTTCTGACGATCATCCCCTTGTCGAACATCCCCACGCAATTGAGCGACTCGTTCCCATGCCTGCCTCTAAGAATCTAAAATAAGAATTGGAACCCGAAGAGGAGGTCGTAGCTCATGCCAGGCAAGACATTGGGATACTACGAACAGGCTGCGGGAGAGTTGGCTGATCGTTATGAAAGAGCGGATGTTCAAGAGTTGCATAAAGAGCTTTTGACCGCTTTCCAAGGGATTTCACCCCTACTCGAATTGGGTTGTGGGTCTGGACGCGAGGCAGCATTTCTCTCAGCCCATGGCTTCGAGGTGGTCGCAACAGATGGTTCACCCTCAATGTTGGCTCAGGCCAAGAGGTTGCACCCTGAGTTGACTGATATTGCTCGGGTCATGCAAGTACCATCACATTTTCCCTATGAGAGCGGAACCTTTGGTGGTGTTTATGCGATTGCCGTATTGATGCACCTCGACCTCGATGACATCACTATAGTTTTTGAGGAGATATGGCGAGTCTTATGTAATGGTGGACGCCTATTTTTATCCATCCCCTCTACGGGACGAAACATAGGTCTAGATGGCCGTGACGACAAAGGCCGAAGGTTCACCACATTGCCCGAGGAAGACTGGCTCGAGCTTTTTGCTCAAACTGGTTACATCGCCATAAGACGCAGTGAAAGCAAAGATGGAT
>CAZXTJ010000443.1:0-6828 GCA_964643655.1 uncultured bacterium | reverse complement strand
GTATTCAGCCCTATCGGACATCCGCACCATGGCCAATGCGTCGGCGACACGTTGGTTTTTCTCCCCTTCGCCCACATTACGCATCTCGAGGCCAAAAGCTACATTCTCGGCCACAGTCATATGGGGCCAAAGAGCATAACTCTGGAAAACCATGCCTGTGTCCCTTTGGTGGGGAGGAAGTTTGGTCACATCTTTGTCACCAATTTTGATGGATCCATTTTCGGGCTCGTAAAAGCCGGCAATACAACGCAGAAGGGTCGTCTTGCCGCAACCACTGGGACCGAGGAGGAAAAACAACTCACCAGGTTCGATGACGAGCGAAATATCGTCGACTGCCCGTACATCACCAAAAAACTTTGTCAGATTCTGAAGGTGAACTGCAACTGCCATTTATCAATCACGTCCGTTCTTATCTTTATTGTGCGTAAGTCACTCTATCAATGGAAGCCATCTTCGTTCAATCTTGAGGCTACTGTCGATGTGAGGTACGGTAGAAAGATGATAAAGATAGAAGGACTAAGTCGTCATTTTGCAAACATTGTGGCCGTGGACAATCTCTCTTTGGAGATTAAAGAAGGCGAGATTTTTGGCCTCTTAGGCCCCAATGGAGCTGGTAAAACGACTACGGTCCGTATGCTCACCTCTTTGATGAAACCCACAGCGGGCAAAGCCCTGGTTGCAGGTTTTGATACTGTGCAAGAAGCCGATGAAGTGCGCCGTCAGGTGGGAATTTTGACTGAGACCCCCGGTCTTTATGGGCAGCTCAATGCCTATGAAAACCTGCGCCTATTTGCAGAGTTGCATGAAATCGACGATGTGGAAGGCACTATCAAAAAATTCTTGGAACTAGTTGGTCTTTGGGAACGCAAAGAAGACGTTGTCGACAGCTTTTCCAAAGGTATGCGACAAAAACTGGCCATTGTCAGAGCCCTGCTGCACAGCCCCAAAATCATCTTTCTCGATGAACCTACGTCAGCCCTCGATCCCGAGTCTGCTCGGACAGTGCGAGAGTTTGTGGAAGAGTTGAGCAGCCAAGGTAGAACCATTGTCCTTTGCACACACAACCTCGACGAAGCTGACAGACTATGCGACCGCATAGCCATCTTGCGCCAAAAGCTTTTACGGGTCGATACACCAGAGCATTTGCGCCAAGACCTCTATGGTTCGCGAGTTGTCATTCAACTTCGCCAAGTAACAGAGGAGTTGGTCAAAAAGGTGGAGGATTTGGAGATAGTGGGCAAGGTGGAGCGCCAGGAGAACAAACTCCATATAGCCCTCAAAGATCCAGCCTCCGACAATCCACAAATCATCCGCACAATCGTTGAACAAGGTGGTGACGTCCAATTCGTGGAAGAAGAAGAACACTCCCTAGAGGAAGTTTATTTCGATCTATTAGACAAAGCTTGAGCCCTCAAGCTTTCTCCTCGGCATCTTCCTTATTTTCTTCCGCCTTGAAAAATCCCTTGGCACGGCGAACCATGGCTTTCAACTCGTCGCGCACCTTGCTCTCATCTTCCATCAAATCTCTAATAATAAAGCCAAGGGCAAAAGCTACAGAGGCCGACAAACGGGGCTTGAACAAAAAACTGGGTACGTACATGACGTCCCTCCTTTCTCCCGAGGGGATATGCACAAAAGACACCAAAATGAAGATGGGCTCGAGCAGCGAAAGAGAGAAATTGGCGAAAAGAACACTGTTCAAAAGCCATACATGGTAACGTAACAGTCCATGACTTACGAACTGATAGCACAATTTGGATTTATCGGCTTATTCATCGGTTTCCTAGGCGGATATTTGGGCATTGGGGGAGCGCCTTTTTATATCTTCCTCGCAGGAACCTTTTTGGGGTTTCCCCAACACCTGGCTCAAGGCACAATCGTGGCCATCATGTTGGGTCCCATGACTCTGCCTGGTGTAGTAGCCATGTGGGGCCTCGTGAAAAAGAACCTCCGTTTCATCTTTATCTCAGTCATCACCTACGCCATCTTTTCCTACTTTGGTGCAGCAGGCGCTTATTACTGCAACAATGACACTCTGCGCCTCATCTTCGCCGCCTTCCTCTTCCTTCTGGGAATGAAATATTGCTCCACTTCAGAAGAAGAGATTGAGCATGAGGTTTTGCCCCTGAACACAGTTTCAATGTTGTTGATTGGCGTAGCTGCTGGTGTCATTGGTGGCTTTTTCGGTATTGGTGGCGGAGTGGTCATCATCCCCATCTTGATGAGATTTTTTGGTCTGCACAAAGATGAAGCGCGAGCCATTTCCTTGGCAGTTTTGACTCCGCCCGTTTCCGTGGGCGCAGTCCTCAAATACCACAGCATGGGTCACGTAAGCTGGCCCCTCGTGCTCTCAGGTTTTACAGGTTATTTCCTCAGCAACTATTGGGGAGCCAAACTCGGCAAAAAACATAGCCCCGGCCGTTTCAAGTTTTACTTCGGCCTTTTGTTGGCCACGAGTGCCGTTCTTTATGCCATCCCCGTCTTGCGCAGCTGGATTCCTTGAGTCTTATTTCCTTACCATCGCCGCTTTCAGGCCCATATCTTTTTTGGCTCGTCGTTTGAAGTTCGCTCGCAGTTTTGAGGCAACCTTTTGCTGCACCATCTCATTTGCTGAACGAATGCCCTGATCATACGAGACTTGCTCAAAGGCGTCGAGGCAAGGTTTGTCATCTTCCAAGACAGTCTTCTGGGATCGGTAAAATGCATATTCGTCTTTGCCACGGCGAGCAACGATGGTCACCTTTTCTCCTCCGCTGGCAGCCAAGGTCACAGCACCACGAAGGTCTGTCTTGCCAGAAGTAAAACTGTAACCATCAGAACATTTTGTAAAGACATTGGCTGCAGCTTTTCTTTCTTTTCCTTGGAGAACAGTAGCTCTGGCAGCTCCTTGCAGTTCCTGCACTTCCATAGTCAGTGGAGTAATCAAAGCCAGACCGGAGGCAAAGGCTTCTTTGGCTCGAACGAGCACGAGGTAGGCACCCACTTCCGCAAAAGGCAATTCAATGCGAGCCAAACCTGTCGTACCAGCAGGAGCTTTTGGCACCTCACGCTCAAATGTACAAGTGGGCGTGATACCAGCCAATTTGACGCCGGCAATTCTATCGAGGTTTTTCTCTTTCAAGAAGAGACGCATGAGATCGACTCGATAGGCCAAGACCTCTACGGAGGTCACATTGCAGTAAGAAATCTCCACTGCAATTGCTTCTCCGGGGACACCTGTCACCACTTCGGGCATGTTGAGGAAACGTCGTTCCAGGAAATTGATAGATAGATTTGCATCGCTGAATTCATCCATGACCTTGCGATAAGCAGCGAGGGATTTGTCTGTTTCACCTATTGCTTGATACATCTGACCGAGAATGAAAGTGGCGTAGTTGCTATCGTCTGATGTGCTTTCGGCCACTGCCCGAGCAGCCTCGATTGCATCTTCATATTTGCCGAGATGGAAAGCAGCCAAAGCCCTGATGTAACGAAACCTATCAGTAAACTCGCCTTTGCTGTACGTTGCAGCGGCTTCACCAGCCTTTTCGAGACAGAGTTCATTCATTCCCAATTCGCGGTAAGCATTGAGCAAACTGAAGAATGCTTCATCTGCATAGGGTTCATCACCATGGTATGTGAGAAACTCATGTAACAGTTCCACGGCTCGTTCCACTAGGTCATTGGGAGACAAGTCATCGCCATAATCGTGGGCGTTGTCCTTGTGTGCATACACATCTTGCGACAAGCCGTAAAGACTTTCGACAACCATTGGCAGTGATGGATATTGCCAATACAAATCCCTGAGATAAGAAACGGAACGAAGGTATTCTCCAGCACTTTCGAGCTCTTGAGCTACGGGAATATCGTCACGGAAACTAGAGCCCAATGTAGAGCGCCAAAGGAGACAGGCAGCTTCATCTTCGCCAGTATCGTGATAAGCTCGACCAACTGCAAGGAGCTTGTCATAAGGAATGACAATAGAGGAATACTTTTGCTCTACAGTCTCGAACAAATCGACTACCTCTTTGGGTTCGTAATACTCTTTTGTGCTGTAAATCCAGAGAAGCGCTTTCACTACGTCCTGGTAATTACGCCTGCTCTGTTTGGATAGTTTGCCTAGATGTTCCAATGAGTCTTTGTATTCACCATCATTGAAAAAAGCTTTGCCAAATTCAATGTGTTCACGTTGTGCCCACTCGTAAGGTGTCTCGTCAACTTCACCTGGTGAGAGGATGGTCAACTTCCTCTCTTTACCCAAAGTGTCACTCACCTGAGGCTTGTCAGCAGGTGAAAAAGTAGTTGGCAAAACCTGATAAGTACCAGGACAGAAAGGCAAAAGGCGCAGTCTGAACCCAGAAGGATTACCAGCAAAGACCAAAACTAGTTGTCCTGCTTCCTGTCTTACGACGAGGGCTCGCGAAGGAATGGAGGAGGTGTCGACGACCATACCAGCAGGAATTGGTCGAGTGAGGACCATATATTGGCTTGGATCCATACCCGATTTTCGACTGATGAAATCGACCTTATCGTCAACAAAATCATCATTGGCCAACTGAGTGACCTTCATCTGACTGTCGACTAGTTTACGTCCTTTGTACAACCGAGGACTGTGATAAAAGTCTTCGCGATAAAGTGATAGTCTGAGCTCACGTTTCTCTTCCAACTTTGTGGAGAAACCATTGAGGAGGACATTGTAGGCACACTCTCCGCGTCCTTGGTAACGCAGTTCCACTTTGGCTGGCAGAGAGAGCTCTTCGCCTGCCAACTCAAAGTGACTGTTCTCTTCGTTATTGGAGGAGAAGACACCAAGCTTTTTGCCATTAACGGAGGCTGTGACTTCGAACTTGGGCTTGTCACTCTCGCTGTCATCTTTGACGATAGAACGACGGCTCTTCGATACTAGAGCTGATATGGCCAACCAGCGGTGCTCACCACAGACGGAGTGAGTGAGCAATGAACTACGAAGGTCATCAGCAAGGCGATTTCGCGCGGCTCCCAAACCACCGACCAAGTCCATCAACATGACGCTGAGAGCTTTGGCAACAATTGGAGCGTCTTCTTTCTTGGCCAGCAGTTCAGCTAAAGGTTTGGCATAACCATCCTTTTTGAAATGAGTAAAAGCCAATCCGAGCAGAGCTTTACCGGTTGCAGAGAGATCATCTTGGTTTCTGTTCAACCTGTTGAGAGGAGAAAAATCAACTGCACCTGCAATTGACATGGCCAGCAATGCCTCCTGTTCGGCCACACTTTCAAAGGATGATGTGTTTGCTTTCAACCAATTCACAGCTCGATTACGCGCGTTAGTGTCCACGTGTTGGCCAGCTTTGATTGCCTCTTCTAGGGCGATGAGAGACCAGGCCGTTGCAGACAAATCACCATTGAGATGACGTCTGTCACGGGCAACGATGAAAGGCCAGGAACCATCATCGTTCTGACTGGCGATGAGTGAACTAATGGCACTGCGAAGCTGCCCCTGCCATACAGCGAGTTTGGCCCCTCCTTGGGCACCGCTAGAGAGAAGATGACAAAGGCGGGATAGAGCGAGGACACGACAAGCAGTAGCTGCCAAACCAATGTCCCAACTGGGTCCATCAATGAGTGCGAAGACATCTTCGTCCACCTTTGCACTCAAATCAATGGAGAGGCGTAAAGTCTCTTGCCGTACTCCCTCAGGCAAATTCAACTCAAAGGACTTGTTGTCAGCGAGAACACTAGAACGACCATCGGCCACTTCAATACCCCAAGGTCTTACTTTGGCTCGTTTCACTAGGCGGTCAACAGTCTGGTCCTTTGTTTTGGCTTGAATTCTGACAATCAATTCATCTGCCACAGGCACCTTGAAAGAAGGAGCTGTCAGCGGAAAAACACCTCGGCCAGAAACATCAACTATTTTGGTTTCTTCCTTGGTGACGAGACCAGCGGCAAGACTAATCTCTAGCTCAACAGGTCCCACGTAAGAGCCTGCATTGTGGACGGAAAAGATAGGAACGACTTCGTCACCTTCGAGAAGATGAGCAGGCAATTTGGCGTCAACATATAGGTCTTTGCGAACGACAGTCTCATTTTCCACCTGACCGACGAGAGTATCAAGGGTCACACCGTGGACCATAATGCGATAACTACTCGTTCTTGCCGGAGCTTTGATAGTGACCTTGCCTTGGCCATTTTCATCAGTCTCAGCAGAGCCTATCCAGAAGGCACCAATGGCCAACTCTTCTCTCTCGGCTGCTGCCCCAGTAGTACTGCCAGGAGCATCTCTACGGCCATAACCGTCTTCAGAGGCACCAACTTCTTTGCAAGCTTTGAAAAATCCCTCTCCAGCTTCTTCCTGGCTCATCAAAGCATCGAGTGCAACTGGCATATCCCCACCAAAACCGGCAAATCCTTTGGGACCGCCTCCGCCTCTCGCTCCAGAGGCCAGCTGTTTCATCAATGGCTTTTTCGGCGCACATTTTGGGGCAGAGGCGCGGGCTCTTCTTTTCCTCTTTTTGTCCCTTTTCTCTTCTTTTTCAGCGTCTTTCATTCGTTCCGCTTCTTTTAGAACCTCTTTGGCTATTGCTTGTTTTTTGCCGCGACGGAAGAATGTGATGGAACTGTAAGCAGTCACTTCGATTTTTCGTTTTGTGTCTTTTTCGAAGAATTCGGTGATGTACGGGGTGATATCTGCATATTTAGCTAGAAGGCCTTTGTCCACCATACTGAGAGAAAACTCTGTGGCCACGGGTTTTCCTTGGCCATCTTTGGCTTCCACAGTTGCTTCGACTTCTTCACCAGGAGAGAGAGCCTTATCGGGTAATGTGAGTGAGAGGGATAGTTTCCTTCTCACTTCTATGGGTTGCTCTGCAC
>CAZXTJ010000442.1:0-6881 GCA_964643655.1 uncultured bacterium | reverse complement strand
TGGCAGCTGCGACTCACACAGGCCAGAGGCTTGGGGCAGGTCGTGAAGATCTTGCTGAATATGGCATTAGCCACGTGCGAAAACGTGTTTGTCAGTTTATGGGAGTTGTGGCAGTAGTCCTACTCGCCTTTCCCAACATTTTCGTGGGTTTTTACACTGATAAAGCTGATGTTGCCCTGCAATCCATCCTCTGCTTGAGAATTGGAGCCTTTGAGCTCATTCCACTAGGTATAGCAATGGCTCTAACAGGGGCTTTACAGGGGGCTGGTGACACAAAGAGCCCATTTGTTATAACAACTTTAGGCATATGGCTCGTTCGAGTTCCATTGACGGCTCTATTTGGCCTTCATTGGGGATTTGGCTTGCCAGGTGTTTGGGTGGCAACTACTATCGACTGGATAGTGCGTGCTATGCTCATTGACCGTGCTATAAAGGGTGGTCGCTGGAAAGTGGTTTTTGTGCCCAAAGAGGCCTCTGTTGATGTAGCTTAGTTGAAGAGGATTATGGCCAAGCGGAGAGTTGAAGAGTTCGACTGGTGGGACAACCGGTTCTCCATATTCTTTGGATTCATTGTCTTCGTTTCAGTTTGTATACACGTTTTGGCTGCCATCCTGCTGCCCGACGGCCCCATCATCAAAGAACGAAAGGCCCACGATGGTCGACTTGTTCACGAGTATTACCGCCAAGAGAGCAGCCGACCATTTCGAGTTCGTTTTTTCAACGATGATGGCGAAGTCATCGAAGAACAGTACGACAAGAACGAAAATGGTAATTTTGAGTCAGTTCACTATTATGATGGTGAGCTAATCTCTGAGCAGGAAGTCTCTATTAAGGATGATGGTTTTTACGACCTCAAAAGGCTGCATAGAGGTGATGAAGTCACTGAGCACTATGACCGTGACCACGATAAGGCTTACGAGGAGATAAGGGTTATGCGTGGTGGGCTACGTGTCAAAGAAGAAACTGACCGAAATGGTGACGGTAATCCAGAACAACGAATAATTTATGATGAACAGGGTAATGTAAAAGGCATGGAGTTGGACAATGACTCCGATGGATTTGTCGACATCAGATATCCCCGCAAAGAAATTGCTGTTACACGCAAAATACGACGTCCGAGGCGAAGAAGGACAGTAAGACAAGGTGGAGGCCGCTGATTAGGCTTTTAATTCACGGACTTGCTGCATAGCAGCATCAATTCGCTCTTGTGCTTTTGCGGCCAATTTAGAGCCCTCATTGAGCGTGATGACTTTTTTCCACTCCATCATTGCTTGAATGAGCTGTTTTTTCCGGTAATAGATGTTGCCCATATAATAGTGGGCAGAATCATTTTCTGGCTCCAACTTGGCGATTTTTTTGTACAGCTCGAGCGCCTTGTCCAATTGTTCAGCTGTGTAATATTTGAAGGCCAAACAATCTAGAACATTCACGTTGTCTGGATTGGCTTGGTACATCCGCAAGAGCTCTTCGACATCTAGGGGTGCCGAAGAGTACTGGGTTAGGACGTCATTTTTGTCATCTATGGACATCTAGTTACTCCCTGTAGTTGCGGAAAGGCGCTTCCAATCTTATCGGAGGCTGTGATTGAAGTCAACAGCTTTCACCCGGTATGGGTAACCTTCGATAAGCCAGCGGGATGATCTGGGTCTAGACCCTTCACAACTGCCAATCTATAAGCCAATAACTGTACGGGTACTATGGCCAATAATGGCCAACAAAGTGGTGACAGTGCAGATGGTACTTCCAAACCCAGTGTTGCTTCATCGAGCAAGTCCCTGTCGTTGGAAATAATAACTGTTTCGCAGTTGAACTGTTTGATTCGCTCGAGCATAGCTTGTAAGGCTGGCATTGTTGGATCATCAGGTGCAAAGATTATGACAGGGAAACCTGGTTTCAGTGCTGCGATTGGGCCGTGCAGAAAGTCGGCTGCGGAAAGGGCTTCAGCACCAACGGCACAGGTCTCTTTTAGCTTCAATGCCGCTTCGAGAGCTGTGGCATAGTTCAATCCGCGGCCAAGAACTAGACAGCGTCGCATGAAGCGATATCTCTCAGCCCGCCTGGCGATGAGTGGGTCGAGACTATCAATAGTCTTTTCCAGTAAACCGGGAATGGCGTCTAATTCTTTCAAATAGCGTTCATCATTGGCCATGGTGAAGCTGAGGAGTGAAAGGGCAGCCAATTCTCCTGTATATGTCTTTGTGGCTGGAATGGACTGTTCGCGCCCAGTCAGACACAGGAGGGTGGCATCGGCGAGTTCAACTAATGAAGAGTTTTCCTCATTGGTTATTCCCAAACAGAATGCTCCTCTTTCCTTGGCGAAATCCGTTGCTGAAATGACCTCATCGGTCTCGCCTGATTGTGATACCGAAATGACCATGGCCCTATCGAGTTTGAGAGGGCTCTCGTAGAGGTTCATCAGTGAAGGTGCAGCTAGGGCAACGGGTAAACCATTGACGAGGCCAAAGATGTACTTGGCATATGTTGCTGCATTGTCTGAGGTTCCGCGGCCTACTATCAGGACGAAATCCACTCCACCTCGCTCTTCGATTGCTCGAGCAATCTTGTTTGCAGCTTCTTTATTGCCCTCGATAGTCTTTTGGACTCCTGTGGGCTGACTGAGGATCTCTTCCAGCATGTGCATCAGGACTTACCCCCATTTATTCAACGACGATACGTGGTAGGTGAGCGCCTATACGCGTCACCACTTCGTAATTGATAGTTCCTAACTGACTTGCAATAAATTCTGCAGATACAGATTCATCTCCATCCCTACCTAGCAGAATTACTTCATCGCCTGCTTTGGCGTCATCGATGTGAGTAACGTCGACCATGGTCATATTCATACACACTCGGCCGCGGATATAGGCTCTCTGTCCTTTGATGATGACTTGTCCTTGATTGGAAAGACCCCTGTCGAGACCGTCATAATAACCTGTGGGTAGTATGGCCAACTTCAAATCGTGAGTGGCTCTTTCAGTGCAGCCATAACCAATTGGAGCACCTTTGTTTACCGACTTGACTTGGGCTATGCGAGTTTTCCAGGTGAGAGCGGGTTTCAAAGAAACAGGCTCAATGTCTTTGTTCATATATACAGACAGCTGAGTTTCCTTCGATGGCCACAAGCCATACATGCCAATTCCAACTCGAACCATGTCGAAGCTTGTTTTTTGTACTACGAGTGCGGCAGCTGAACATGCACAATGAGCAACAGGAGGACGTTTCACTTCTTTGGCCAAGAGGGCTAGTCCTTCTTCGAAACGAGCTATCTGCGTATTGGCGTAAGAATGGTCAGTTGTGTCTTCAATATTGGCAAAGTGCGTAGACAAACCTTCTAGCTTTACCCATTGGCATTGCTCTATTGTTCGCGCCAAATCGACCAAATCATCGCTCAGCACTCCCTGACGGTTCAAACCTGTTTCAAGCTTGATGTGAAGGGGGACTACTTTGGAAGTGGTCCTGCCTGCTTCATTCCAGGCTACTACCTGCTCTGGGGAATAAACGACTGCACGCAAACCATCTCTCGCTGCTGCTTCCATTCTCCTTGCTGGAACAGAACCCAATATCAACATTGGAAGGAGGTGTCCGGCATCGCGTAGTTTGAGGGCCTCATCTACTTCATTGACACCTAACCAATCTGCACCGCCATCGACGGCTATGGTGGCTACCTCCAATATACCGTGACCGTAAGCATTGGATTTGACGACAGCCATCATCGAAGAATCAGGTGAGATCACTCTTCTGAATTCACTCAAATTGTGTTTTATGGCAGAGTCACTAACCTCTACCCATTTCAAAAGATCTTCGCGATTTTTCATATTGGCCAGTATAGCACGATATTGCGTTGCCACCCCCTAATGAAGCGGGTTAGAGTAAATTATGGATTATTATGATGAATGGGATGAGTACGGCCACGACAGTGCGTTGACAACGGGACAGCGTTGTCCTGTCTGTGCTTGTCCAATTGAAGAACATACAGAAGAAGATCCTCTAGAGATTTGTCCACGATGTAATACTGCCCATCACAAAGATTGTTGGGATTACAATGGTGGCTGCGCTGTCTACGCCTGTCGTGATGCAGAACCTCCTGAGAAGGTGGAGATAGAGAGTTGGCCTCTAGTCTTGCAGGATTACCGCTCGTGGCTACAGTTGACTCGATTGTCGCGACGAGCGACTCTCGTTTTTGTCGTTTCCTGTTTGATTGCAGCTCACTTGGCGTTATTGGGCAGTTATGCAGGTGTTGGCGGTGTGTCGATTTTGTTGGCCCTGATTCCAATGCTTTTGTCTGGGACAGCTTTTGCCCTCTTGGAAAAAAAGGCCTTTTCCTTGCGTGATGAGTTGACCTCAGTAACTGGCAGTGAACCTTTTACTGAAGTAGTATCAGCCAGAGAAGCAGCACGTTGGATGGCTGGAGCAAAAGAAGAGGTCGGCGGTCTCGATTGGAAACGTAACCTGCACTATTTGTGGATGGTCTTGGTGGCCATTGCGCTGCTCATCCCCGTAGCCACATCTTTGCCATTAAAAGCTCTCGCTTTTCTCGGTGCTTTTGATGCTTTTGTTTTATTCATGGTGAGTGATTCCTTCAAAAGTATGCGACGGGAACAGTCCATTCTCATAGAAAGGTTCAAGACAGCTTTTCAGCCGCAAATAGAGGAAGGAAAGAAAGGGAAGGAACCGCCATTAGATGTCCTTAGCTGATGACTGCGAAACTATCAATTGCCAGGTTTGCGGTGAAGCGCTCGATGAGGAAGCAGTTTACTGTAAGTCTTGTGAGACAGCTCACCATCTAGATTGCTGGAACTTCGTTGGCACTTGCGCCACCTATGGATGTTGTGAAAAGAAATACACCACAGAAAAACCATCAGGTGTTCCAACGGTGTGGCGTTTGGATGAAGATGACATCTTCGACGATTCCAATGATGGTCCTGAAAAGGTTTTTACTACCTTTCGTCCTCACATGCCAGATGCTGTCTTTTTCCTGCTTGGTCCATTGATTTATCCTGGGATGTTTTTTGCCGCGTTAACAGGGGTGCATGGATTCCTTTTTTGGATAATGCTGGTGATCTATCTTTATGCTGTGAAAGACGTTTGGCAATTTGATTTGAGCCAAAGGGTCCTGAAGAGATATTATCGGTTTCCACTTTTTGATTATTTGTCAGATCAGATTCAATTCAAAGAATTGACTCAGCTACGCATTCAAAGAAACACGAAAGGGGACAGCTTTGGCCTCTTTGTTTCTTACCGAGGATGGACTTTTAATGTGAGTGGTTATTGCGTAGGAGAAGGTAGTCGGCCTCCATCAGAGCTCACAGACATTGTTGGCTCTGTTTTGACCATGACGCCTCTCGTCGAAAGTCGTTATCGTCGTCGACCATCATTGCCTGCAGGAAAAAACAAATGAAACTGAGTATCTTCGAGGAGTATCCGACTGAAGAGAACTTTGCCAAGTTAGATTTGTTGCCTTTTCCCGTTTTTCTATATATTGCAGCTCCTTCTTTGACTAAGTGGAAAAACATTCGTGATCAAGTGTCATCTCATGAAGCTGTGGCTGATGTAGGTTATTGGCCCATTTTGACTGAACGTGAAGGATATTGGCTTTCTCCCTTTTCTCAAGAACGGGCATTGGAACGTGTGATGAATGAGTTGGAAGAATGTAAAGAAGAGCTAACTGTTTTGTGGGATGCGGAACCTCCTCTTTTGAGGCCCTCCCTCTTTTTTCGTGGCTTGCCAGGATTCGTGAGGAAGTCGAGGCGGATTAGAGAATTCTTGGCCAATGCCAAGTCACATGGCTTATCAATTGTAAGTTGTGAATATGCCTCTACGGGATCAATTATCGACTGGCTCTATCGCTGTTTCACCGTTTCTTTCAATGGCGGTGATGGAATTATTAACAAGATGGTAATGTGTTACACGAGCTTTCCTCTAGTATCTGCCCTGAGAAAGAGGATCTTGTGGCAAATTAGTCGTCAGCAAGAAAGTTTGGGTGCTGATTATTCAGTTGCTTTGGGCACTATTGCGCAAGGAGTTTTTGGCACAGAGCCAATTTTGTCACCAACTGATTTGGCGAAAGACATAACTGATTTACGAGATTTGGGTGTCCATAACTTTGCTCTTTTTCGCCTTGGAGGACTAGATGAGGAGTATGCAGCAGTGCTCAAAGAGCATTTGGCTTCAGCTGCTGACCTTTCCGCCAAAGCATGAGATTTCCCTGAACATCAAAATAAGGTGGTAAACCAGCAACGGCAAATCTCAATATCTCGAAACGTTGCATTAAGGTCAATCGCTGGTAATGGTCACGATATTGAGCGAAAATTTCGTGTTTGTAACCTGCCATCTTGTCTTGCCAAAGTTTCTCTCGGCGGTAGGTGAGCAATACCTTACATGCGCAAGCGCTCGTCAAGAGTGGACCAAGTTCAACAGCTTGTTTTCGACCGTGAGCGACTATGTCAGGGATGGCATCGTAATAACCATGTCTTGTCATCATGTGCGAAGCTTGTTCCTCTAGAAGGCTGTCATCAACTGCTTCGGGAATATAGTGTTTGGCCGCAATGAGTGCTATTAGGGCTTCACCATGAGGAATGACGGGATCTGATGATGCACAGTAAGTTTTGATGGGCCGTTTGAGGTAGTGAATGTAATAGGTTGGCTCGAGTTCTGTACGTAAACGTAAACAGAACTGATGTAAGAGATTTTGGCAGCTAGCCTTGAGTTTCTTACTCTTTGAGGTCACGGCCATCAATAGTGTGTCAGAGATGAAACGACCATCTTGGGCTGTCCAAATCTTTAGGGGCACGTCACCCCACTTTTTCAAGTGTTCATCGATGTCGGTTATGAGTGACTCGATTTTGCATCCAAGAGCTAGTCCCGCAGAGAGGCGTGTATAG
>CAZXTJ010000441.1:0-6905 GCA_964643655.1 uncultured bacterium | reverse complement strand
GGGTTAGCTCGTGTTTTATCGGCACGGTGAACGCCAGCAAGAATACATAAAGCTGCATGACGTAATCGAACGCGAGTTCGGGATAGCAATCGATCTCGAAGATGCTTATCTCTTCGAGACGAGGTTGTCTACACTGCTCGTCGTTTGTCGCTGCACATCCTGTGATGAGTTGTGCGAATACCTGGCCACCTCAATGAGTCGTCGACTATGTGAAGTTGTTTATGAAACCTGGACATCAACTGAGACCAAGTGGTTCCGCGATCCTCTTCTCTGGAAAGCCCTTCGTGAATCTTATCTGCCTTCATTGGTGAAAAAGGCTCAGGAGGAAGGACGTCCCTTCCGCTTCTGGAGCTGCGGTTGTTCGACAGGTCAAGAGGCCTATTCTATGGCCATTTTGGGTAAGTTGGCCTCTGAATTGGGCCTCAATAGTGCAGATGGACCATCCCTCGAGGTCATTGGCACAGATGTATCTTCTGCCGCTCTCAAGGTAGCCAAAGATGGAAAATACAGCCGTATTGCCACAATGCGAGGTGGCCTAACTCCCCTGCACTACTCTTCTTTCGATGTGAAAGGTAATGTTTGGTACTTACAGCAAGCTCTTCGCGATCTTGTTACTTTTGAACGGCTCAACATCATTGACTCTTTCAATCACCTAGGTCCTCTGGACATAGTCATGTGTCGTTACGTCCTGAAAAACTTCTCTGCTGAGATTTGGCAGAAGTATCTTGCTGGTGTGGCTGATGTTTTACGTCCTGGTGGTTTGTTTATCTTGGGCCATGGTGAGTGGATTTTCGAAGAGAACGACCATTTCGAAATATTGGACGATGAACGTGGAGTTTTTTACCGTTTCATTGGATGAAACGCCTATCCCAAGTCCTCGCAGTTTTCATGGCCAGCACTATTGCCTCACCTACGAGTGGTGCTACTAGATAATATCTTTCACCTGAACAACTCACAGTAAAACCTGCTGTTTCAGCCGTAAAAAGGAGTTCTTTGCGCAGAGTTTCCTTCTTGAAAAAGCTCGCTCCAGCAATGGCAAAACCAGTCCCTGATGGACTGAGACCAAAAACGAGAGGACCTGAATCGACATCACCATCTTTGTTTACACCTCGTGGCCACTCACGCATACCTGTTAAGCCAAACCATAAACGATGACGAAAATTTTGCTCGAGATTTCCATACAAGCGACGTGAAAACTCTGGATTGATGTGAAGTAGATAGTGGGTGTTCCAGCCACCTGAAGAACCTCTACCACCCTGCAAAATCTTTCCCTCAGTCGTCACTGTGAAAGAGAGTAATCCCGTCTCTTTATCCAAGAATGAGAGCTCCATTTGGGAAAGCCACTTTTTCACGAACTCAGATGGTTCCACCTTTTTTTCGACTAACCTCTCATAAAGTGCGATTACGGCAACCAACACAGTGTTGTCTGGAATGTAACACTCACCAGGGTAGGTTTCTGCTACTAAAAACGGCGACTGAAGAAGTAGTTTTTTAGCGTAGTCTGAAATATTCTGAAATAGCTTCAGATGTTTCTTGCCACCAAGGGCGCAGTTGGCTGCCAAGATCATTCCCAAATGACCTAAATACCCAACATGTCCTTTTAACTTTTTTCCTGTGTTCACCTTTGCAAGAGCATCGAGTGGTTTTTCATTCCACAACTGTCTATCGAAATTCTGGATTTGTGGTTCTTTGGCCATACGAACGAGCTCTGCAGTCGAGCTTTGCGCTTCATCCTTCGTCTTTGGATGGTCAAAAGCCATATTGGTCAAAGCGAGAGCAGTCATCGAATAAGTAACGATTGCCCATTCTCCTTGGAAGGTCGCATTGAGCATTGAGGGTGTTGCTGCGAGACCGGCCCTCTCTTTGACTACTCTTCGTATGAGGTAAGTGCGACGTTCGAAAAGCTCTGTCTTTTCATCACCACACAAAACTAGACAGAGCCACAAAACCTTGACCACTATGAAAACAAGAGCAAGAGTGGCAGCGGTTTTGAAAAGTCCCAAGAGAGTTACGGAAGGTAGAGCTTCACTTTCCTGGGCGGACGCCTCGTTTGTTCTCCTCGAAGTTGGAGCCGTAGAACCGTTCGAATTGTCTGAGGATCTCGTCGGCATCCTTGTCTCCTTGGGCTTGCATGTTTTTCAGTTTTTTCTCTGCTGCCCTGCGCACTGATGGTTGAGTTGAGTATAGCTGTTTTTCCAACTGCCGTGCTGTTAAGGCTCCGTGACCGCCGCTTTGCCCTTCCTCAACACTTGTCGAACTTTCACGCATGGCCTTTTCCTGTGTGTCGCGAGCACGCGTAGGATCGGACATACGCGAAATTGCAGCTGCTGCCCGCACAGCACCTGTGTCAACTAGTCGACCAATGGATTCATCCATGGTCATCATGCCAAAGTCAGCGCCATCACGCATGGCCTTGGGAATGAGGTGAGTCTTACCTTCTGAGATGAATTGGGCAATTGTGGGATTGGCCACCATTATTTCGCAGGCAACACGCATTCCATTTCCCTCTTTTTTGGGCAGAAGTTGCTGACAGACAACACCACGTAAAGTCCAGGCCAGCTGCGACCTTACTTGCTGCAGTTGATATGCTGGGAAGACTTCGACGAGCCGGTCTATTGACTGTGGAACAGTACGAGTGGCCATAGTAGTGATGACGAGATGACCAGTTTCAGCGATTTTTAAAACGGCTGCGATAGTCTCCAGATCGGACATTTCACCCACGACGACCACATCGGGGGCTTGGCGCATGACACCTTTGAGAGCATCGATGTAAGAGAGTGTGTCATTACCAATTTCGCGCTGCTCGACAAGACTCTTTTTCATTTTGTGCACATATTCAACAGGCTGTTCCATTGTGATGACATGGCATTCACGTGTTGAATTAATCCTATCGACCATGGCTGCCACAGTGGTTGATTTGCCAGATCCCGACGGACCACAAATGCAGACGAGCCCCTCTTCGAGGCGAGACAATCTGTCAATGACGCCAGGAAGATGCAAATCCTCGATAGTTGGCACTTTTTCACCAATGGCACGCATGACAACGGCAGGTGTGCCTCTTTGCTGGTAGAGATTCACACGGAAACGGCCCACTCCAGGAACGGAGATGGAACAGTCCAATTCGTGAACGATTGCAAATTTTGTTTTCTGTTCTTCGTTGAGAATGAGACCAACGAGGTGAGAAATGATTTCGGCAGTCATGGCCTGCTTACCAAATGGCCGTACTCGCCCCTGCACACGAATGCAAGGCGGATTGCCTGCAGAAAACATTACGTCAGTGGCACCTTCTGCCACCATGGCCGTCAGCATGTCTTTGATGTTCATACCTTATATATCGGGAACAATGCCGTCAGCTCTTCGGATAATCTCGTCACATCGGCCAAAGAGAGCTCGTCTCCGCGATACATGGTTCTCTCAAATGTAGCTACAATATCGTGGCAACAGCGTCTTTGCTCTTCAGTAGCTTCCTCACTCGTCAAAGCACGTTTGATGAACTCGGCCAAGGTTTCGAAAGGAGCTCTATCCAAGCCACGTTCAGAAAAGACCTCTTCCAGCTTGCTCAACAATTCATGTGCATGTTGGCGATTGGGGGCTTCAACTCTCTCTTTCTTCCGAGCAAGCCATCCCACATGAAACAGATAATGACGCAAACGACGATAAATGGTTGGTCCCAAGAACAAGAGGAGCAGCAACAACCAGCCAAGATAATGGCCCTCTTTTTTGAACAGGATGATAATCCTATCAGCTAGCTGCCGCAGAATTGTCGTCACATTCATAGCCTCCCACCAGGCCAAGAGTCTACGCATGAGGTGACGAAACCAACCGACGACATAATCTATCCAGCGACCCAAAACAGGAGTACCACCGGCTCCAGATCCTGGAGTGGTATCAATTGTTACCCATCCTTCACCTGGTAAGAGCACTTCTACCCAAGCATGGGCATCCCGTTCCCGAGCAAGCCACAAATCAGTGAGAGGATTTTTCTCGTGAATGGAAAAACCCGTTATATAACGAGCAGGAATATCGAGATAACGTAATAAAATGACTGTTGCTGTAGCGTAGAGCTCACAGTGCCCTTGTTGAGTACGAAAAACAAAATCCTCAACGGGATCCATACCTTTGGGGGATTTTTCCTTTTCAAGGGAATATTTAAAGGATGCAAAGTGGCCACAAATTCTCTCGACCTTTTCCCTCTCAGTCTTTGCACCTTTTGTCAAAGTGAGGGCCAATTCTTTCATGCGAGGAGTAAAACCCTTGTTTATCAGCAGGTCAGAGGGAGCTGTGGCACCAGGTTTCACAACTGGATTTGGTCCAGTCTCATAGGTCCACCCTAGAGCAAAAGGCACACGGGCACCGAGGTGACTGTCCCACTTGATGGGTATCTCTGGACCTTCTATTTTAACGGTGCTCAATGGAACGAACAAAAGTCCGATCGTTGGATTGTCGTTAAAAACCGAAGCGCTACGAAGAGCAACGCTCCTTCTCTTTCCCCCCTGCTTTCCCGCTCCAGAAACAATTTTCATAGCAGGTACTCTTTGGGGTGCGAGTGACCCTTGCTGAATTGCTGCTGAACAGGTGGAGCGCCAACGACCTGCTCGGTAATAGTTGTAAGCCATTCCACGAAGATAAGGCGGAGGAAATTTCGATTTCACACGCAAGACGATGACTCGGGACTTCTGCATCTTCCCTACACTGTTGAGATTGGTTACGGCAGCGAAACCAGACTTACGCCCAGAAGTGGCAGAGATCATGGTCTCGACGGCATATTGCTCAACGGCAGGTAATGAAAGAGCCATCAGCATACCTGTGCCCAAAGCAACGAAAGCATGCAAAACTGCCCAGAAATTGAGGGAACGACCTTTGCGTAAAAGCTTTTTGGCCATAGTCTCTTGTCGACGTTGGATGAGCAAAACCATGACCAAAGCCCCAAAGAGTAGGCCACAGAGGGCATAATTCCTCGTATAAGGGACACGGCCAAGAACTACCATCATGCCAATGGCGACAGCCACCTGTTTGAGTAATCTTTCTTTCACAGTAGACCAACTGAGAGCAAGAGCCAGGAAAAAGCCATAAGCCAATAACATAGTTGCCGCAGAAGAGAGAGCTGCACCAGAGGTTTTCTCATGCCCTATTCCTTCAGCAAAAGGATTAAAAACACCCCAGAGCATTACGAGCACACCGGGCAACCAAATGAGCAACTCGCCTCGGGCTCCTAGGGGTAGTCGAAACTCAAGGAAATGAGCGCTGATGACAATTAAACCAAAAACGAGAGAGATGGCCGGTGGAAAGGGACCACACAAGGCTGCCGTCAGAAAAGCAGTGGCAAGAAGCAGCTGTGTAGTCGTGGCCAGTTTCATAAGATTATGAGCTCCTCAGCCAACTTCTCTGCATTGATGACAGCAACTATCTCTGGATTGTTAACGGCTTTGGTTGGATCTTTTGTTGGTGCTCCCTTGCGCACTACAACAGGTTTAAATTGGGGAACATGAGCTTCGATAGAGCGATAGAACTTTTCGTGACGCTCTTGCCAATCAGAAGTGACGAGAATGAGCCCAGAGAGACGAGACAATAAATCTCGCAGAGGAGTGTCGATTTTTGGGAAAGGTTCGCCACGGATTGGTTCGACGAGGGCAAGTACCTCTAAAATAGCGTCTAGCCCCGCCAAACCACGACCAGCTTGCATATAATAGAGTTCTTGACCAGCAGCAAAAAGATCGATGATATATTCGTGCTCGTCGAAGTGTCGGGCCAAACTTGCACAAGCTGATACGGCTGCCTCGAAATCGTCACGACGGCGCTCCGGCTCATCGACGTGAGTGTCCATTATTAGAGCCACCCTTTTGAAATACTCTGATTGGAACTCACGTACAGCAGGTTCACCTAGACGAGCCCAAGCTTTCCAACTGATATTCTTTACCTGATCACCTGGGCGATATTCACGTAAGCCAATTGTCTCGAGGGATTCACCAACAGTTGAGGCCAAAGGTACTCCACCAGGTTGGTGCACATTGGCTGCAGACATGTTCACAGACTCAATTGGATACCAAGTGGGAAAAACGACGACCTGTCCATTGGCTGGAAAGGACTTGCCCGAACGCATTATGCCAAGGGGACAGAAACGCTCTGCCCGAGGAGCTGGCAAAGTGAATACACCGCGCCTCTCAAAATTGAGGGAAATCCTAGCATTCACCGTTTCGCCAGGCTCGAGGACATCGATGAGAGATACAATTCCTCGTTCGTGTACATGCTTTACGAAACGGGGCAGTGCCTCTTCTCTTATATGTAACTCGTGCAAAGGTTGGTCAGAGAGGTTAGTCACTTTCACGCGGTAATTTAGAGGACTCTCTACTGAGGCCACTCGTGGAATGTCACGTTCGACACGAAGGGGAAACTTGTAAAACATCTTGGCGTGCAAAGAGACGAAAAAAGCGCCAAAAAATATGGACCAAATGACATAAACTCTTGTGCCCTGCACATCAAGGGCCATCAATGCCACAAATAGGCCTGCGAGGAGGACATAACGTCCCTCCCAGGAAAAATGCCTATCACGGATGAGCATGTATTTGCCAATGACCCACCGAGTGAGAGCCCAAGGCAGAAGAGGCAAATTGAGAAACCTATCGAACAAGGAAGCCGCCTTTCGTCTACTATCTCTCTTAACACATGCGCACGAGGGCTAGCACCAGTAGAATAGTGAAATGCAACAGCAAAGGACATTGGCCATCATTCTGTTCTGCCTCTTTTTGGGGCAGGCACTCTATCTCCTTTCTGCTCATTCACAAGTACACGACGAACCTCTCCATACAGTCTCTGGTGTCTTGTACCTGCAAAATGGCCAATTTTCAGGTGGGACCATCAATCCCCCTTTCCTGCAAACACTCTTCGGCCTTCCTTATGCCCTCAAT
>CAZXTJ010000440.1:0-6906 GCA_964643655.1 uncultured bacterium | reverse complement strand
AAAAAAAGAACAGACGCAGCTACGCTGCGGATCTATAATGTGTCCAACTAGAGCCAGTAGCGATGGGAGAATAGTGCTTCGCCGCAGAAGAGGATTTACTCTAATTGAGATAATGATAGTCATAGCCATCATTGCGATTTTGGCTGCCATCGCCGTACCCAACTTCAGAAAAGCGAGAGAACGTTCTCAGCGACGTGCTTGTTATGCCAATCTCAAAACAATAGCAGGTGCCCTTGAATGGTATTGTGCTGATGTGAACTTGCCCTTTGAGATCAAATCAGAAGATGATTTTAAGATCCTAAAAGAGGGTGGTTACCTCTCCACCATTCCTGAATGCCCAACAAAAGGGAAAAACCAATATACAGCTGCAGGTGGCCAACATCAGGCTGTCTGCGCTTTCCATGGCACCATCAATGCGAATTCGGGGCCTGACGAGGATTGAAAAAGCACGCCTTTTTAATCTCTCTTTTTAGTTTCCTTCTTTATGCTCTGAGCAACTATGGCGGAATTAGATCACCTGATGGTGAGGTCGTCTTTCGCACTGCGCGTTCACTTTTTGAAGAGCAGTCATTTGCCATCAAAACGGATCTCTCTTGGCAGGGTTTTGGTTTACCAAAGGGAGTGGATGGTCATCGTTATTCAATCTTTGGACCAGGGCAGGCTCTTGTTGCAGCACCATTAGTTGGTTTGAGTAGCCTTTTGTCGCATTGGTCCCCAAAGATGATTGTTCCAGCGAGCCACTACGTCAATGGCCAGAGTATTCCTGATTACTTCAGGCGTAAAAAGCCTGAACCAAGCAGTGAACACAAACTGCGTTTTTACCTCTCTTTTTTCAATTCCATCGTAGGTGCACTGTCAGTTTTCTTGTTTTGGTTCGTTGCTAGACGTGTGAGCGAAAATGAAGCTGGGGCGCTGATGGCACAAGCCGTCTTTGCCTTCTCTACTCTTTTTTGGCCATACAGTGGGACCTTCTTCAGTGAACCCTTGGCCACGCTCTTTGTTCTTGCTGCCCTCCTTTGTTTGTTGGAGCTCAAAGAAAAAAAGTCACCTAAAATGTGTGCCCTCATTGGTCTCTTTTTGGGAGTGGCAACAACAGTTCATCTTTCAGCTCTATTATTCCTGCCATTTTTGGTGGTGTACATCGTGTTGGTAGCTAAAAAAAAGGAGCGGTTTTATCATTTCACGCTCGCTCTCGTTGGTTTCATCTTGATTATGAGTTTGCTGGCCTATTTCAATTATGTTCGATTTGGTAATCCCCTCGAGACAGGACGAGGAGTGGATGTTCGTGATGATTACCAATATGGAAGATGGGTCGCTCCTTGGCAGGGACTTTTGGGATTGATGGTCAGTGGGGGGAGGGGGCTCTTTTTCTTCTGCCCAGTAATTATTCTCGGATTGCTCTGTTGGCGTCAGTGGTATGAGAAAGAACCTTTGCTCGTAAATACACTTTTGGCGGCAATAGCTTTTCGTCTTTTGTTCATCGCCAGTCGCTCTGACTGGTATGGAGGTTTTTGTTTGGGACCTCGTTACCTCTTGCTCATCATCCCTCTTTTGGTTCTGCCTTTGGCTTTCACTTTCGGACGGCTTTTTGAAGAGCGTGACAAAAAACTCAAATTCATCCTCCTCTTTCTCATCCTCTGTGCCTGGCAGCAAGCTTATTTCTGCCAAGGAGACGTTTTTTTTCACCTCCATGCAAAGAAGTTTCAGTTGTTTGCCGCTAGGACAAGAGTGACGGACAATGAATTTGCCGGCTCTTGGGAGTTTTCACCACTGACACAACTTCACAGAAGTCGCCCTGCTCCATTTTGGCAACAAGGTAGAGATTTTTCTCCTTTGCTTCGTTGGTTTTTCTTGGCTCTAGGGCCATCTTTAATCTTTGGCTGGATATATGTGGTCAACTGGAAAGGTGGTGAGTAGATGAACAGAGACGAAGGAAAGCTGCCAGTGAAGTGGTTGTTAGCCATAGCTCTTCTTTTGGCCTTTTGCGGAAAGCTCTATCTACTGAATCTTCGCTCAACCTACATCGATCCAGATGAAGCCTATTACCTGACCCTCGCTCGTAACATTTATGAAGGTCGAGGTTTCACCTTCAATGGTCTGACACACGTTCATTACCCACCTTTTTTACCCATTGTTGTGGGGGCCTTGAACTTAATCCTTGGCAATATTGTCCTCTCCTTGAATGCGCTCACAGCTCTGGCTGGCTGTCTTTTGGGGCTCGTCTGTTACGCCATGGTCAAAAGAAGGAATTCCTCTGAGTTTGCCCTTTGTGCAGCCCTTTTGGTGCTGACCGCTTATCAACTCAACGCATTCTTTCCAAGACTCGTTCCCTACACTGCAATCCTTTATCGAGGTTCTGACATCGTGGGTTGTCTCTTGGTTTACACGGGGTTGCTTTTTACGCTGAAGCTTGCAGATAGTGGCTCGTGCGGCCATGGTTTAGTGGCCGGTCTTGCTTATGCCTCGGCTTACCTCACTCGTCCCGAAGGACTCATCATCTATAGCTGTGCTTTTCTGTTCTTGGTTTATCGCCTTTATGGCAACAGGTCCGTGAGCCCAAAAGGATTGATTGCTTTTCTGCTTGGTTTTGCACTGCTGGCTATACCCTATTTCCTCTTTTTACATTCAGTTTTTGGTTGTTGGCGACTGACTGGAAAAACAGAGGCTCACCTATTTAGCAAAACAATGCCCATAGTCATCGAGAAGGACGACTGGAAACCATTTTCCAAAGTTCATTACGCTTTTGATAAAAAACGTTTGGAGATGTCCTCCTCATTTTGGGGTTTCATTTCTCAGGCACCACCCCTTTTCCTTGTTCCCCAAACAGAGTCCATCAAAGCATCATTGCGCAGTTTCTGGTGTGTTCCTTCTACTCTGCTCACACCTGCACTATATCTTCTCTTGCCTTTTGGTCTTTTTGTAGCCTGGCAGCGATGGAAGAAGAAAGAAAAGAGCGATGATTTGCTCTTTCTTGCACTGCCCTTCACGAGCGCAGTCATCTTTGTAGCCACCTATCCCGTGCCCCGACACCATCTCTTCTGGGTTCCAGCCTCTTTGCTCTATTCCCTAGAAGGGGTCAAATACCTTTGTGGAAAAGCTGAGGCAAGAGGGATGGATTTCAAGCGCATGGCTTTCCTATTGGGAGTCTTGCTGTTGGTCAGCTCTTGGTATGACTACAGTCAGGCTTGGCGAGCAAATCTACTGCTTGAACCATCATTTCGTCAGTTTCACGAAACAACGGCCCAAATTGGCAAGTTTCTCCAGAGTCGAAACAAAGGGCCCATAATGTCCCGACTGGCAGATGTAGCAGTTAGAGCTGAAACAGATTGGCAAGTTCGTCCTGATGTGGATATGCCAACACTTCTGAGATTTGCTCGTAAGAAAGGGGTTCGTTATATCGAAATGCCCATTCCCATCAAACCTGGCCGGGCGGTGATAGAAGTGGAAAAATCAGCAAAACTAAAAGATGGTGAGCCATGGCAGATGGTGCAAGTGAAAACAAAAGAACCATTTGCTCTCGTTAGAGTGCTCTCTAAACAGAACTCAAGATAAGGCATGGTATTATCACCATTGTTTTGACAAAGGAGCTCCATGGCGACCAATCATACTAAAGTCACAGACGTTCTATTCGTTAATCCGCCTTCACCAGACGGATTCGTATATATACGTGACGTCAATCGCCATGGCCGTTCATCGTGGGAGCGAATGATATGGCCCCAGACCAATCTGGCTTATCTGGCTGCCGTTGCCGAAAAAGCGGGTATGACAGTCGACATAGTCGATTGCATTGCCGAAGAGATCTCTTGGCCCCAATACGAAGAGATCATCGGAGAATGTAAACCGCGATTTTGCGTAGGAAACATTATTTCAGCTACCTATGAAAACGATGTTCGTGCCTTGAAAAGAGCAAAAGAAATCTCTGGTGCCGTCATAGTAGGGATGGGACCCCACATTACAGATAGTCCGGCACGAAGCTTAAAAGAAGCAAAAGACCTAGAGTTTGTCATCTGTCACGAGGCAGAAGGTACCCTCGAAGAGCTGCTCAGTCTTTATAAAAAAAGCGAAAAACCGACTGTGAGTGAGCTGAAAGAAGTCAAAGGATTGGGTTTTGTTCCAGCGCGAATTGACGAAAAAGAGAGTGACAAACCCTTTATTGCTGAACAACGTCCCTTTGTGAACCTAGACGAGTTGCCCAGACCACGACACGACCTTTTGCCCCTTCATCGCTATTGGGCACCTTTTTTGGGCAACTACAGTTTTGTCCAAGCTAGTCGTGGTTGTACATATAGGTGCATATTCTGTCGCCAAGCCGTTATGTGGCAGTGGCAATACCGCCGTCGCTCAGGCAAAAAAGTGGCAGAAGAAGCTCTGTACGTTCATTCTCTTGGCGTAGAAACCATCCTTTTTCATGCAGACACCTTTACTCTCAATCGAGAACTCGTCGAAGAGCTCTGTGACACCCTCATTGAGGCAGGAACACCATTTCGTTGGGCATGTAACGCCCACGTAGCAAGTTTGGTGGGCAAGGGCGACTTGCTGCAGAAGATGAGACGTGCAGGATGTTGGATGATAGCCATTGGTGTTGAGTCAGGCGATGATGAGATATTAAAAACTATCAAAAAGGGGTGCACCGTTGCCCAAGCCAAAGAAGTCGTTGAGATGGTAGACAAAGCAGGTATCGAAGCCTGGGGTTATTTTGTCCTAGGTTTCCCAGGTGACACCCTTGAAACCATGGAAAGAACAGCGCAATTTTCTCGCAGTTTGCCGCTAAAAATTGCAAAGTTTGATATTGCTGCACCTTATCCAGGGACCGAGTTTCACCAGTTTGTTAAAGAGAAAAACTATCTCAAATTTGATAAATATGAGGACTTCGATCAGAACGCATCTGCTGTTGTCGAATATCCAGATCTCTCTAGGGCGCAAATAAAGAAGGCCGTTAAGTGGGCCACAATCAGATTTTATCTGCGACCTATGTCCATATTGCGACTCATTCGTGAAGCTTTGCGTTTTCGTTCTTTGACGACAGGCATTCGGATAGTCTTTGATTTCATGCGAATGTTGGCTGGTGTCAAACGTTCGGGCGCGCCTGCACGATAACGTTCCAGGCCATTTTGCTCAAAGGCCCAAAAAGTAGTTTCTCCGCCATTGGATCGCAAGCCGTTGCTATCCAAGCCATAGGCCATGCAATCACTGTTGGTAAAAAAGTCGTTTCAGCAAAAGGCGTACTCCAGACCCCTTGCGGAATGAGCTTGGTTGAATAGTTGCTGTCACGGAAGAGTTTTTCGAGTTCAGCAGCTGAGAACTCCACTTGGTCAGAAGAGTAGTTATTATCAACGACTTTCCTGATGGATCTGGCTAGTCCAATGATTGGATTGCCTTTTTGGGGTTCGTTGACGACCAATACTCCATCTTTTTTGAGCAGAGAAGACAATGAGTTCAATATCTCGCCTGGTTCAGACAGATGATGTAACACTCCAATCATCAAAATGAGATCAAATTTCTCTTCTGCTTCATAATCTCGAATATCAGCAGCCACAAAAGAGACGGAAGGGGAACCATGACCAGCTTCTGCAGCATTCACTAGCTCCTGTGAATGGTCTACACCAACATATTTGTCGTATCTATGGGCTAGATACTCTGCTGCAAAACCAGCTCCGCAGCCAACCTCTAAAATACGGTCAAACTTAGTTGCCAAACCTTGCAGACTCTGTTCCAGCCTTTGTTTTCTGGCCATTCGACTGGCAGGATAAAGGTCCTTCTTGGCGTATAAAGCTGCAATGCGGTCAAAGAGCTCTTTGTCGCTCTCACTGCGTTTGTCCATTGCCAGTTACCTTGACCGTTTGGCCAGCATGTCTGCCAACAAACCAACGGCAAACATTTGCACGGCTGACATGAAAATTACACCAAAGGTGACGTCAGTAGCTCGGCCGAGCCCATAATGGGTAACGGCAAGGACGGTGAAAGCTAGCAGAACGAGACACAGACTAAGGGGCACGAAAATTCGCAGTGGTTTGAAATAAAGCACTGTTCGACAGATTAGCTGAATGAAATTCAAGGTGTCCCTGATGGGTCTTATCTTTGAATGGCCCTGACGTTGGTGATAATCGATGGGAAGGAATTCCACTGCATAATCGTTGCACAACATGGCCAAGGTGATGGTTGTCGTGAAAGAAAAGCCGTCAGGCAAGATGGAGACATATTCTAGGACAGTATTGCGCCGCATCAAGCGCAAGCCTGAATTGAGATCTGGAATGACAGTTCCACTCAAGTAGTTGGCTAGTTGTCGAAGACACCACTTGGCAGGTCGCCTAATGAGGGGAATATGAACATTTGCACCAGTTCGTGCACCAACGACCATATCTAGTTCATTATCCCTAGCTTTTTGAAAAAACTCGGAAAGACGTTCTAGTGGGTAAGTGCCGTCACCGTCAGCTATGGCCACATATTCACTTTGGGCCAAACGTATACCTCGTTTGAGAGCTGCACCATATCCGCGATTTTGATGTTGGCGAACGATATGAATTGACGGCTCATCAACGGCTGCCAGCTTCTTTTCCGTGCCATCATCAGAGCCATCATCAACAATGACCCAACATAGGGGATAATCTGCCGAGGCAGTAATCTCTTTTAGACGTTTCACGAGTGGTTCTACGCTGTCATGTTCATTGTAGATTGGGATGATGACTGTCAGCGCGGATTCATCGTGGTGGGGCAAACAATCCTTACAGGAGGTCATTTAGAGTAGTTTCCTTTCCAAAGTGTTGTCGACACTATACTCCATAAGACCACTTCTGGGCGTCTTGCCTATCATGTAATGTGCGTGTTACCATCGACGCGACCCCTGCGGGATTCGTGACAGGAAATGCGTGTTTTGAGCCAACACTCACGCACAAGGGAATCTGATTC
>CAZXTJ010000439.1:0-6924 GCA_964643655.1 uncultured bacterium | reverse complement strand
GGGAAAATCCCCCTCCGTCATGCCTGTTCCTACATGATGCAAGTTGCGGAAGGACTGGCCTTCATCCATAAAGAAGGCCTCGTCCATCGCAATTTGAAGCCCAAAAACATCATCATCGATAGGTTTGGCGTCGTCAAAATTCTCGACTTCGGTTTTGCCCTTTCCCAAGGTGGTTCAGCCGTTGATGGCGGAAAAGGGCGTGTTCTGGGCACTCCGGCATATATGTCGCCAGAGCAAGCTATGGGGGGCACCTTAAAGAATTCTAGCGATGTATATTCTGCTGGTGTCATCTTTTTCGAAATGCTCTGTGGTACCGTTCCCTTCTGGGGCGATACACCCAAAGAGATAATGCGTGCACATGTTGAAGAGGAAGCTCCTTCAATACGTGAATTCAATCCTCTCGTCCCTCGTGAAGTTCGTGCCTACGTACGAAGAATGTTGGCCAAAGATCTCGATGAGAGATACGACAAAATCGAAAAGGTCACGAGAGACATCAAACGTTTCCTTGCTCGCGATGATTGGGAAGAAGAGGTCGAAGAGGCCCGACGTGCTCTCGAAAAAGAGGGCAAAGGAACGGCTGACGGTGGTGTCGACGATGCACGTCAGGCAAGAGCCAAAGTCAAAAAACGTGCTGAGAAACGAAAAGAAGCACGTAAACGACGTCGAAAGGCTCGAAAACGCCGGCGTTTCGTGGAATCGGTACGTACACTAACTGTCGGCGCTGCCCTTTTGGCAAGTCTCGTCGTGGCAGCCTTTGGCATCATGCGCATGGGAAATTGGGGATACATATCCTTGGGTTCTCTGGGTTTTGGCGAACAGCCACAAGATCTCGTTGTGCGCCAAGTTGGGCCTTTTGTTGAAGTTCGTTGGAAGAGTGACACTGCTGGTCCAACACGCATTAGGATGTTGGCACCCCATAATGGCCGAGTTTACGAAAACAAAGCACAGCTTTCGGTGACTACGCATGCTTTGAGAATTGAAGAAGATTTCCTCGATGGAGCGAAACTTCGCATGCAGGTCATCATGCCTAGTGGTTCTTCTAGCGTAGAATTCAAACACGAATATCATCGAGAACAGATAATCTCAAAGCTGAAACCTGAACCTGGCATTACTGAAGTCGCTGTGACTGTTGAGACTACTCGTAATACGAGAGCTGCTCTCGAAGTGTACGTCAAAGGTAGACCCCAGGGCCGAAAGTGGTCTTGTGAATCATCTTCAGAGGCGAAAGTACATCACATTTCATTGTCAGGAATTCCTGCTGCAGCTGAGATGGAAGGTCAGGTTTCCGTTCGCTGGAGTGAGCAGTTCGTTGCAGGTGGCAGGCGTGACACTGTTTATGAAAAGTCTGTCATATCTTTCAAAACAGGAGAACCAACCTACCGAAAGATTTTCTCCACACCTCAAGGCGACGTCATTCATCCATCACCATTGGCTGAAGATGGAGTCGTTTACGTTGGATGTGATGATGGTCATCTTTACAGCATTGCAGAAAAGACTGGTCGTCTGCTTTGGAAACACAATGTTGGAGCACAGGTTCGCGGCAAACCCATTTTGGACAATGGCCATATCTATGTAGCTGGCAGGCAAGGGAAAGTACTCTGTCTCTTGGCAAAAAAAGGTACTGCCCTTTGGACTCATGAGGCAAAAAGCTCTGTCGAAGGTGGCCTAACGCTTTTCGGAGATAGCATCTTCATTGCAACTGAAGCTGGCTCCATTCATCGATTGGATAAAAAGAGCGGCAAACTCCTTTGGAAATCCAAAGGGGCGAGCCAATGTGTGGCAGCGCCTGTTGTTGATTGTGAAAGAGTTTACGTCGGAGACATTGGTGGTTTGTTCCTTGCCTATTCTTTGGCTGATGGAAAGAAACTTTGGGAATTCAGAACTGGCAACAAGATAGTAGCCGCTGCTGCCATTAGTGGCAATTATGTTCTCGTTCCAGGAATGGACGAACATCTTTATGCCTTGGCGCGTAAACGTGGTGTCGTATCTTGGAGAAAGTCTCTGGGATCCATTCCCGGTGGAATGACAGTCATAGAAGGCTTGTCCACTATTCCTGGTGGCAGACCTCGCTCTCTCCTATATGCTGCCTTGACCAAGAAAGAGAAATATCTTCTTCTCTGTGCAAACAGCCGCTCTGGAGCAACACTGTGGACCGCCTCACTTCCCACTGAGGTTCAGGGGCAGCCTGCTGTTTCTGAGGGACGGGTTTACGTTGGGGGCACTGATGGAAAGATATACTGCTTTAATGCCGACGACGGTACAAAACTTTGGAGTATGAACACGGGCTCAGAAATCCGAGGTGGTCCAGCAACGACAGAGACTGCAGTTCTCGTTGCCAACTACCACGGAAGCCTCTATCGCGTAGAGGACTAGCCCATGAGAATTGATTTTACTCCTGAGTTTCGCAAGAGATTCAGATTGGGTCGAAAGCTCGGGGCTGGAGCCATGGGCGTCGTTTATGCGGCCATGGACAAAGAAAAAGAAGAACAGGTCGCCATCAAGGTACTCAATCCAAAGTTGTTGGATGATGAAGGAGTTGCTCGTTTTCAAGAAGAGGCTAGAGTCACTGCGCAATTGGACCATCCTGGCATAGTAAGACTTTACGAATCTGGCTTTGATGGACAGACTCCTTATATGGTCTTTGAGCTCATCAAAGGTTTCTCTCTTCGCAGATACGTTAGAGCCAAGAGTCACATATCTGTTCGTAAGACTCTGCGTATAGGCCATCAGATTGCTTTGGCTCTCGATTATGCTCATCAAAAAGGTGTCATTCACCGTGACATCAAGCCAGACAACATTCTCATTGCTGACAAAGATACGATTAAGCTCGCCGACTTTGGAATTGCTCGGGCTTTGTCGAGGCGCAGCTGCAAAACTAAAACGGGACTCGTTTTGGGTACAGTTGCGTATATGGCGCCAGAACAGATTTCTGAGATGAGTTTGACTCCCTCCGTCGATATATATGGTCTTGGTGTTGTTCTTTACGAGTGTTTGGCTGGTCACCAACCATTCAAAGGTCGAACCATTGAAGTTGCTGCTGCCCAGATAAAGCAGAAACCACCTCCACTGAACGAAAAGGCTTTGGAAGGCAATCCTGAGGTGGCCACCTTAATCGAATGGGCATTGCGAAAGGATCCAAAGGAACGTATTCCTTCAGCTATCGTTTTTGCTCAAAGGATTGAAGCAGTCATTGATGGTTTGGGTCAAAAGGAAGCACCTTCACTTTTCTCTTCTTCCAGTTCTGCTGGCATGATGTTGAAAGATCTGCAGGGCGTAGATTCAGAGGAATTCAAGTCCGTTGACGGAATAACCATCCCTACAGCGGGAGCCTCTCCTCCGTCTTCGGCAACTTTGCGTGTTGGCACCAATGGAATGATTCAGTTGGCTCAGCCAGAAGAGTCGAATAAGGTCAAAATTGGTTTGGCAATAGCTACTGTTTTATTGTGTTGCTTTATGTTGGTTTTGGGCTTTGGTGGCCCAGTGAGTGGATATACTCACAAAGATCTGAAAGTGACTACAGGTACTGATAGAGCTGAGATTAGATGGACTAGCGACAATCCCTATCCTTCTCTAATTGAATACTGCCAAGAGGGAAAAAGTGATTGGAAAGTAGTCAAAGGTAGAACAACGGGAAAAACAAAAAACCATAGAGTTCTGTTGTCAAATCTCCTTCCTGGTAACTGGAGTTATCGTCTTTTGTATCCCGACTCTTCCAAGTCACTAGAAAAACAGTTTTATTTGGCAGCTTTCGGTGGACCACAAATAATCAAGATAGAACGGTACGACAGTAGATCTTTTAGCGTTCACTTGAAAAACTCCGTTCCACTCGATGGAACTGCCACTTTCATAGGCCCCTCTTCGGAGAATGAATATCGTTTGGAAAGATCAGTTGGTCGGCCATACGAGTTTGACTGTGAAGATAGGAAAATTCGCTCAGAGCCTTCAAAACTTCTCTTTCGTTGGCGTATCTCAGGCAAGGGAGCTACAGGCCATACGACAACTGTAGTCGTGCCAAGTTTTGCCCAATATTTTCAAGACGAGTTGAACGCAATTGCTTTGGACAAGAAGATTCTCTCTATTTCTAGAGATAATGTGAGACATGTCAGAAGAGGGAAACTAAAGAAACTCTTCGCTCAGCTGGAAGAGACAAACTTGGCCAATTTGGGCAGAGAGTTCTTGCTCTTTTCGAGGCCACATTTTACGGAAAAAAGTGTGTCCTTTGAAAAACGGTTGTCCCTATATGAAGATTTGGCTCCTTGGCTATTCCTCGAAGAAGCAGCAAGTTTCGCTGGTAGAAAAGAATTGTTACCTGCCAAGCTCATTCGCCAGAGTTATATAGGATGGCTACTTGAGAGCTCAGCAAGAACGAAAGATCCTTCAGAGGTGCAGCTCTTTCTCAAGAACTACAATGAGAATCTGACACAATCAAAGCGTTCTTTTGCCTGTTACATAGACTTTGGCCGAAAACGAAAACTTGCGAAAGAACAGGTGGTTCTCTCTATACGTTATCGAGTACTCTCCCGTCATACCTATCTAAAAGTAAGGATCAATGATCTCTGCTCGCTTTATTTGGGCGCAAGCGCAAAATCGCGTAAGGATCAAAAGCCAGAGGACAAAGGATTGCTCGTGAAGATAACAGAGAGAGACTTCATCAATGAGGCTTTCTTTCTACCTATAAAACTATTCAGGTGGGAGACGAGAAATCATCTGGAAATGTCCATAGGTCGCTGGCCAAGCAATGACGATTCTCCCTTTTATGGTGTCCTCGTCAACGCTGTGGAACTAAGAGGGCTGGAGCGCTGAAATGGCTGGAGACCGACTCTTCGACGAAAAATTCAAGCAACGTTATCTTGTGGAAGAGAGCTTGGGTTCTGGCGGAGCTGGTCAGGTTTTCAAGGCTCTGCAAAAAGATCTCGATCGATTTGTTGCCATCAAATTCATCAATCCGAGAATGTTCAAAGACCAAGAGGCTGTTGCCCGCTTTCGCCAAGAAGGTGAGATTGCTTCGCAGTTGGTACACCCCAATGTGGTGCAAGTTTACGACATAGGCGAAAGTAACAATTACCCATACATCGTTTACGAATTGGTTGAGGGCAAAGACCTGGCAGAACATATCCAGCGCTTGGGATCCATTGAACCTCAGGAAGCCATGGCCTTCATGGACAATATTGCTTCAGGTCTCGCCTTGGCTCACGACAGAAACATTATCCATCGCGACCTCAAAGCAGAGAATATCCTCATCGACAGCACAGGCAAGGTCAAACTTGCTGATTTTGGTATAGCCAAAGCGCAAACAAGCGGCATCAAAACTGAGACTGGTGTCGTCTTGGGAACTCCATCGTACATGTCACCAGAACAAGTGCGAGGAGAAAGAGTCACGCCGGCTTCTGATATCTATTCATTGGGTGTCATCTTTTTCGAGATGTTGACTGGACGTTTGCCATTTTGGGCAAAGTCCCCAATGGAAACAGCCTTGAAACATCTCCACGATGAACCTCCTCGTTTGGACATAGATGCACCTCCCACTCTGCGCACTCGTCTCGACAGAATGATCCGCGAGCGTATGTTGGCCAAAGATCTACGAGACAGATACCAAACTGCTGGTGAGTTTTTGAGGAAACTGAAAGATGTGCGGGAAGGCAAAGCGCCTGGTGGGGAGATTGCCACCAAAGCTTTTCATGTCAAAGACGAGAAGACCAAACCCGTAGCTCGTGACCAGGTGAACACTGAGAAACTTTCTGCTGACGAGAGTAGCACTCGTCCATTGCGAGCAGGTAGAGACACTGTTGCTCAAAGCAGAGCTGGCACCAAAGCCATTGATGCTGACAAGATAACGAGCAAAAGAAAAGTTAAAGATGATGGTTCGAGCCGCAATCGTCTCGTCGTTCTTGGTCTCATTGCTCTCGTCGTTTTTGTTTTTTCTTTTTCCGTGTGGCTCATTGTTCGCCGCAGCGACACTCATCAACTGGCTGAAGGTGAGACCTACGATGTCTTGGAAAGAAGTGCTGACGCAGATTATTACGAAGTCAAATTGACTTGGCGTTCTTCCATTGCATATCCCACAGAAGTCCAGATTTGGCCCAAAGGGCGCAAAGATGAGCAGAGAATAGTCAAAAGTCCTGGTGAACGTGATGCTGTCACGAGACACAATCTCAAAGTTGAGGACCTCGTTGAAGCGACCATATATCAGTACAGAATAGTTTTCCCTGATGGCAACAAGTCATTCCAAGGGCAATTCACTACAAAAGGTTTCCGTCTCTTGAGCTGTACAGCACAGTGGCAGGGGCCTGGCCTTTTCCATGTGGACATCAATACTGTCAATCCACATCAAGTGAGACTAGTTGTAAATGTTGGTGGTGCGGCCGTGCATGAGGAGTCTTCGCGAGGCATTCATACGAACCATCATTTTGCTGTTCGAGTAGAACAGTTCCACCGCACATTGACTTATGATGTCTTCTTCTACAAAGCCGCCGGTGAGGTGACTCCCACGAAATTCCTTATGAAACAGAAGCTTGAGGCATATACTCACAAGATGGATCAATCTGCCAAAGCAGTCATCGATGGTGTCAATTCCTGTGGCCTGAGAAAAACTATCAAGGGCTTCGCTGACAAGAGTATGTCAGAGGCTGAACGAAAAAACGTTGTAGAGGAGTTGTTGGAGAGAGCCAAGACATCGGTTGGCAAGGTATTGAACGATTTTGCCGAACATAGGAAGTTTTATTTCGATAATTCGACCATCAATGTGTTTGCGCGCCAAGCACTTTACGAAGCTATTAGCGAGGTGGAAGAGGCCAACCATTATGCCAAGCTCTTGGGATTGAGCAGTGAGATTCCCGTCAGTTATAAAATCGGTGGGGATTATGCGTTGGATTATCAATCTCGAGCGACACCAACCTATCAGTTCATTCCCATGAAATTTGAGAC
>CAZXTJ010000438.1:0-6933 GCA_964643655.1 uncultured bacterium | reverse complement strand
GTGCAGGCGATCGATGGCATCGGTGGCAATACCGAGCGCGGTATCAAAACCAAAGGTGACATCGGTGCCGAAAACATCATTATCAATAGTCTTGGGCAGAGTAACGACGTTGAGGCCCTTTTGCTTCAACTGCAACGCGTTCTTCTGTGTGCCACCGCCGCCAAGACAGACCAACGCATCCAGGTGATTGGCCTGATAATTCTCAACAATGACATCAGTCATGTCTTTCTTTTTGCCGTAAACCATCATCTTATGGGGTTTGTCTCTGCTCGTACCTAAAATGGTGCCTCCGAGTGACAAAATTCCAGATAGGGCCTGAGAGTCCAATCTTATTTTTTTGTCTTCCATCAAACCTCGAAAACCATCTATGAAACCAATGACGTTATGGTCGTAGCGCTCTAGGGCTGCTTTGCCCAAACCACGAATAGCCGCATTGAGAGCAGGAGCATCTCCTCCAGCAGTCAAAATCCCTATATTCTTCCCCATATCAATGACCTTCCTTTCAAAAGGAGTCTCTTAACCGCGATAAATGCAGAAAGCTGTATACAAGGCATACAACACGACAAAGAGGATGCCATCGTTGCGGTCGATGGCATGACGTTTTCCCGTTGCCAATGAAAGTATGAGCAAACTCGATGAGAATATGAGAACGAGAATGTCAGTATTGTTCAACACGGCAAAAGGCAGAGGTTTTATCACTGCACTGATACCCAATATCCAAAGAACATTGAATATGTTTGAGCCAATAGCGTTACCTATAGCTATGTCCACACTCTTTTTAGAAGCAGCCACGACGGATGTAACCAGCTCAGGCAAGGAAGTACCAATGGCAATGACAGTCAAACCGATAAAAGTTTCTGACATACCCAACCATTTGGCCATAGCAATTGCACCGTCGACAACCCACTTACCACCGAGAAAAAGACCGATGAAACCACCCAGAAGCAAGGCTACTGATTTTCTCATGGGCAAAACTTCGAGCTTTTCGCCCTCCTCTTCCCCATTTTCAACTTGCTCTTTGGCAATGCGGAATATGTAAGCCAAGAAAAGAACGAAAAAGAACAACAAAATGCCACCATCTCCGCGACTGATGAGCAAAGTACTTTTACTATCAAAAAGAGCAGCATTGGCCAAAAAACCAACCAACACAGCCGCAGAAAGAGAGAAAGGGATCTCTGAAAGCAGTGTGTCTCTTTTGATGGGTAAGTCACAAATAATGGCAGTCACACCAATGATGAGCAAGATATTGGAGATATTTGACCCAATGACATTACCAATGGCAATCTCAGAAGAGCCACTGAGGCTCGAGATGATATTGACTATCAACTCAGGAGCAGATGTGCCAAAAGAGACGATGGTCAGGCCAACGACCATGTCGGACAAACCATAACGTTTGGCAATAGAGGTGGAGCCCGAAACAAGCCAATCTCCACCTTTAATGAGAACGACAAAACCAATGAGAAAGAGTAGAAAGGTCATCTAACCTCCATCGATTTCCAGATTCTACAGTTTCGACCTTACATGAATGGGAGCAAGTAGGGCAAACTGCAGTACTAGATAATGTAAAAAGGAGGCTTTTGTGAAATTGTCTTACTCTATATGCCTGGCTCTTGCCCTTTTTATCCTCTTGTCACCCTCTTTGTTGGCCAACGATGGATTTACCGGTAGAGATAAGAGACAATTGAAGAGGATTTTGGCAACATTCTCGCCTCATTCCACGGTGGCATTGGTTATCCAACCCCTGTTAAGTAAGACTCCACTTTTTGCCCACCAAGGCCAAAAAACCATCGTACCTGCTTCCACAATGAAAGTAGTAACTGCTTTGACTGCCCTCGATGGATTGGGAAGACACAAACGCTTCTTGACCCAACTCGTGGCAGCAGGTCCCATCGTTGGTGGACAGTTGAAAGGATCACTCATAATCGTTGGCGGAGGAGATCCAAGCCTGGGTATGGCCAAAGTTGAGGGCGGTGCTTCATCTAAAGAGGTCATCACACGGTGGGTGAACATTCTGAAAAAAAGGGGTATCCGTGAAGTGACGGGCGACATCGTTGGTGAAGCAACTTTGTTCATCGATCAGCCCATTTCTCGTTACGCCATTTGGGAGGATATTGGTAACTATTATGGTGGTGTTACATCTCCTCTTTCGTGGAATGGAAATCGTTACCTACTCTACCTATCTTCACAAAAAAAACCTGGCTCTGTCGTAAGAGTACTGGGTACAGATCCTGTCCATACGGCCATTTCCACCTTTGACAACAGGCTGCGGGCAGGTCAAGTTGGCAGTGGAGACAACGCCTATATCTTTGGCAGCCCAATGTCTGCAGTTCGATATTTGACTGGCACAATCCCTCCTGGTCGAAAGAGTTTTACTATCAAAGGTTCATTGCCCAATCCTGCCTTTACCTGTGCAGCCACTCTTTATCACGCTTTGAAGAAAGAGGGCATCACAATTCGCGGAAGACCTTGCTCAACGAACAGGATAAAACGAAGAAAAGGCAACCACATCCTCGATACTTATGCCTCACCAACTCTCACTCTGTTGGTGCGCCATATGAACAAAACTTCAGACAATGTTTTTGCAGAGCAGTTGTTGAAGTTGCTGGCCTTGAAATTCAAGTCCCAGGGTTCTCGAACTAGTGGGCTGCTAGCTTTGAAAGAAAGATTGGAAGGGCTTGAGATACCTCTCACAGGAACTCATTTCAAGGATGGCTCTGGGCTCTCTCGGTATAATGGATTGACGGCCAACTTCCTCACACAATGCCTCTGTGCTGCTGCAAAGAAGCCCTATTACAAGGCCCTCATGTCTTCAATGCCAATCTCTGGCGTTGATGGTTCATTAAAGAGGCGCTACGGAGACCCTAAACTCAAAGGCCGCATCATCGCTAAAACAGGATACATGGAACGTGTCTTTGCTCTCACAGGTTTCGTCAAAAAAGGCCAAAAGAGAAAAACTTATGCTTTCACCTTTGTCGTCAATGACGAAACTGCTCCTTTTAGTGTCATTCAGCAGCGTTTCCAACAAATCGCCCATATCTTGGTTAAATGAAAAACCCGCCACCTCAATGGGCAGCGGGTTCTTTTTGTTAACTGATTAACGGCCTGGTCTTGCTGCTGCGGAGGAAGCTGGTCCCGAAGAGGAGGTTCCTTCGTTGTTCAGTAGCTGGACAGAGCCATTCACGCCTGTGTTGTTGTCCACAGTGACGCCAACATTTGCGTCAACAGTAGTGGCAGTGTCAACAGCGTCTGTTGGTACCACTGGCTGGACAGTAGCAGTCAAGATTTCAGGCGGAGCTTCCATACCATACTTTCTGTAAGCTGCAAGCTGGATGGGAGCTTTCTTGGCAGTTACATTGCCGCACACATCAACAGCTTCGTTCTTCTTCAGAACTACACCGTCACCTAATGGACGTTCTATGGTACCTGGATAAACTTCCACTGCACCACGGAAGACGTTGACCTGAGTAGAGATAGCTTTGAACAGATGTACCTCGTCTGGTCTCTCAGCTGGTGTCCAGACAGGGAATGTCAACTTTTTGCCTGAGGCGGTAAAGACATTGACTGCCTGCACAGTGTTCACTGGAAGGTCAGGAGACTTTGAGTATGCAACATTGCCTTGCACATCTTTACCATCAACTTTGTAAGCCAGTGAAAGCATTCCTCTGTTTGGATCGGCTGTTTCGAGATAATCGACAATGGAGGCCTGGCGCTCGACGAACTTCTCGCCCTGCGCCACCTCGACGGTATAAATAGTACCTCTAACAGCTGCTACAGCATTTGGGGTTTCGGCATAAAAACCCTTTCCGCGTTTGGCAATCTTGATCCATGTAGAACCGCTTCTGATACGAATACCGCGGTTGATAATCTGTAGGTCAGTGTTGGGTTTCACTGTCAGTCGGCCACGGCCCTCATAATAAAGGATACCGTCACAGTTTTCTGCTGTCTGCACTCGGTCACCCAGAGCCAACTCGATTTCGCCTTTTACGGTCTGCCAACTCTCAGTACCATTGCGGAGTACTTTAGCTTCTTGGCCTACGATGATGAGGCGACCGATAGGTCGAGGAAGGACCTTCGGTTTTGGAGCTGGTTCGAGCTGTTTTAGCTCGGCTTTACCTGCCACTATGACAGGATTGGGATTGGGCGTATCAGCCAAATGAAGGCCCAGCGCCATCAAAACGACAGCTGCCAGTCCAACGACACCCCAAGCCCAGCGGAAGCGACGAGGCGTTGGGAATGCAACGACCTTGGCCTTCCTTGCAGGTTCTTTGTCAATTGCCTTGCAGACGCCCTCTGTGATTTCGAGGGAAGGTACGTCCACGTCTTTCATCTCTGCGAGCGTCGCTACGATTTTGCCATATAGCATTTCATCGAGACGACAGCTCGAACACTCGGCCAAATGCGCCTTCAGTTCAGCCTCTTCGGCTTTACTGAGCGACTTGTCCAAGTGCTCTTGTAAAAGGTCATCAAACCGTTCACATGTCATCCGTTACCACCTTATAACGCATTAGCGCTACGAGTGCAGGGACTACACCCGTTCCAATACTATCTACGTGTTTGGGTTGCCAAGGGTTGCACATTTTTGCAAATAAAAACGCTAATTGCGTCTGATAGCCCATTCGTGGAACAAAAATAGTCAAAAAACATGATCAAATCATGAAGTCAGGCGGCCTATTTTGCCCCTTTTTCAAGGAAACGTTGCATGCACGTAATCGTATAGAGCCAATGCAAAGAGACTGGCTCATGGGTACTAGTCACTTTTTATGTTAAATAAGTATGATGACAACAAAAGAAGAAGAACACCTTTATTGCCAGATATGCGGTGAAGAGTTAGCAGAGAGTCTAGTCTGGTGCTCCCAATGCAAAACTCCTCACCACGCTGATTGCTGGCAATTCAATAATGGTTGCTCCACCTATGGCTGTGGCTCCAAAAAGGCACTCAAAGAATCTCCTCATGGCACGAAAACTAATGACGCACTACTCGTCATAGACAGTGACAAAGACGACTTGGTCCAATTCGAAGACAAAGATTCCGTCATTTACATCACAGAAGATGCAGTAACTGTCCTCAAACCGAAGAAGACTTTCCCCTCTCTTGTTGGCAACATCTTTTATTTCAGTTGTTATCTACTCTCGGCTATCTTCAAACCATCCACATCCTTTTGGACTGGCCTTTACAAATTAGGAACTATCAACAAAAGAGGCTCTCTGGCCCGTGATGTGATTGGTGACGAAGGAGTAGATGCTTTCAATTCCGTTGTCTCTGTCATCGTTGGATTTATTGCCACCATTTGTTTGATCTTTGCCCATCTCGGTCCAATTGCCGGCCAATTGGCTCTGATGTATCTGGTTTTTGGTCCACTGGCTCACTATTTTTTCTGGGCCTTTACTGAATTGGACGAAGATGGGGCTAGTAGCAACCAGATTACTGCCCGTCCATCTTCATACTCAGCAGAAGCACTTCCTCCTACAGAACAGAGGAGAAAGAAGCGGAAAAAGAAAAAGAAGAGAAGGAGAAGGCGAAGACGACGACGTCGTTAGCCGTTTTTCTCTGCCACGACTTTGGCGATTGAACTAATGTGCTCAAAGCTCGTACCACAGCAGCCCCCGATATAAGAGACACCAATCTCCACCAAATTGCGGGCAAAAGCTTCCAAATATTCAGGTCCCTCAGTGTAAACACTTTCGCCATCTACGATTTTGGGCAAACCTGCATTGGATTGGAATACGAGAGGCACAGTCGCAACCTCTTTGAAAGCACGAGCCACCTCTGTCATTACTTCAGTGCCATTGCCACAGTTTGAGCCCACGGCGCAGGCACCAGCTTCAACGAGTCTCTTCACACAGGTGGGAATATTGTCACCCATAATGGTAAAAAAACCACGTTTGGTTTTATTGAAAGTCATTGTGGCAACAATGTCCAAACCTGCCTCTTTGGCTCCTTCAATGGCCAAAATGGCTTCATCGAGAGAAGTCATTGTTTCGACGAACAACACATCTGCGCCTGCTTCTGCTATAGCTTTGGCTTGCTCGGCATAAGCCTGCCGCATTTCATCAGGTTTCCCCTCTCCCATGGGCTCCAGAAGCACTCCTGTTGGGCCAATTGAACCAGCAACTAGAGTTTTGGTACCAGCTACGGCTCTTTTGGCCGCTTCCACTCCTGCTTTGTTCAACTCAACGACCCTATCGGCCATATGGTGACGCCCCAAAGTCAGCGCATTGCCGCCAAAAGTATTGGTCTCAATACAACAGGCACCAGCTTCTACGTAAAGGCGGTGGATCTCTTCCACATCCTTGGCTCGCTCAACATTCCAAAGTTCTGGTACGTCACCAGGTTGCATACCTCGTGCAATGAGTTGCGTACCGAAGGCACCATCTCCAGCCATAAACCTGCCACCTTCTAGCAGTTCTTTGAAAGCTCCCACGGTCCACACTCCTTCCAAGGTAACAAGCCCATTTGTTGTTCCCCAAGATTAGCAGGAAGGCTAGACGAAAGAAAGTTTAGTGGGTACCATGGTTTCACCGTGACGGATAGAGAGAGGGGCGCGGGAACCCAATTCTCCCGCTATGTCGTTACGAAACGACTCGAAAGAAGCTGGCCTCATTTTTCATTCTTCGAGGCTATGCAAGAAGGACTCGACCGTAAGGTCGAGCTTCGAGTATTTACCCTGCCTCCCAAAGGTGCAGAAGCTTCTATGGCTCGCTTTCAGCGTGAATACAAAACCCTCTGCAAGCTCGATCACCCCAACATCATCAAAATCCTCGATCTTGGCGTGGCCAATGGCAGTCCATATTATGTAACGGATCTGCGCTCAGCAAAGAGTGTAGGAGAGCTACTGGCAAAAGCAGAAGCCCCTCTGAACTGTACTTTGGTGCTCACTCTTGCTTGCCAAATCTGCTCAGCCTTGGCCTATCTACACGATCGCTCCATTCTTC
>CAZXTJ010000437.1:0-6955 GCA_964643655.1 uncultured bacterium | reverse complement strand
GTGCAAGCCATGCCAGCAGGCGGCACCTTAAAAGTCACAGGTGACAACATCACCATCAAAGCTGGTTGTAAACGAAACTTGCCACCAGGCGAATATGTGCTCGTCACTTTCAAAGACGAAGGTGTTGGCATTCCTGAAAAGCACCTTTCATGCATTTTCGACCCCTATTTCACAACGAAACAAGAAGGTTCGGGCCTAGGTTTGGCCACGGCTTATTCCATAGTGAAAAAACATGGAGGTCTCCTGGCTGCCGAGTCAATCTTGGGTGCAGGCACAACATTGCTCGTTTACCTGCCAGCTTCAAGAGAGATACCGAAAAAACTTCCGACTCCCTCCGATGCCTTTTTTGAAGCTTCTGGTACGGCATTGATCATGGATGATGAAGAAGACGTTCGTGAAGTAGCTGGCCGAATGTTGGAAGAGTTTGGTTTTGCAGCTGATTATGCTTCCGATGGACAAGAAGCCCTGCAGAAATACAAAACAGCCATGGACAGCGGCACTCCCTATAAATTTGTCATTATGGACTTGACCATCCCCGGTGGAATGGGCGGAGCTGCTGCCATCACAGAATTACGAAAAATGGATCCCAAAGCTCTCGTCGTCGTCTCGAGTGGATATTCTACCGATCCCATTATGGCCAACTACCGTGAGGCTGGCTTTGATGGTGTCGTTGAGAAACCGTACAACATCAAGAAGATGCAAACGGTCGTTGCCCATCTGCTCGAACTGGCGTGACATAAAGACAGGAGGCTCTACGCCATGTGTGCTCTACGCAGTCTTACAGTATTGGCAATGCGTTCAGGTGCGAGCGCCGATGAGGCACCTTCACCTGAAGCTGCTGAACTAGTTCTGGCTCGTGGCGGTGAGTTATTATGCCATCGCGATAGAGTGGACCTATGGTCCTTTCTTTCTCCCACTGAAGCCGTCTTGGCAGGTTTGGATGCCGCAACACGTGCCCCGGGCGCTGGTGTGGCCGTAGGTGTGGCCATTGGAGAAGTTGACGGAGATGGTGATGACGTAAAAGGAGAACCCATTGACGACGCAACTTCATTGGCTGTAGCTGCCCGTCCACGATGGGTGCTTTTTAGCAAAGGTGCTTCATTGTCCGTCAATCACAACGAAGTATCTGGTGAGCAAGCAGGCTTTTTTGAAGTGCGAGGAAGGCAAGGAAAAATCGAAGCTTTCCGCGCTTTTAGAGGAAAAGCCCAGAAGAATGAGGAGAAAGAAGCTATAGAGGCAACTCCCACCACAGCTGTCACCCCAACAACGGCAACAAGGCAGGATACTACAAACATTGAAACCACAGGAGCAGGCATTGGTTTTGCCACCTTGGTCATGGTTGCCATCATTTCTTTTGCCATTGGTATGTGGACTAGTGCATCAGTTGATCACTTTTCCATAGCTGAGGATGCCAAAGACAAAGGTCAATCCCATTATGCTATCGAGCAAGCTTTATTGGCTTGGAAAAATGATCCTGGCAATCCTGAGATCTCAGCCTTTTTGTCTACAGCAACAATTGAAGCTGCCAACCGTTTCATGAAAGCAGGTCGCGCTGACCGCGCCATTGCCATCTTGAAACGGACTCATGAAACACTTTCTTTCAACGACAAAATCGAGCAGAAACTCTTCGAGGCTGCATCATCTCAAATCGCCAAATGGATATTGGCCCGCCGTGAAGGATTTGCCACTCGGGAAGAAGAGCGCATTACAGCCATTCTGCCCCATCGTGCCGTTGACTTGCGCACAGCCATTTCCAAGGCCAAACTTAAATTATTGGAAGATGATATTTCTCCTCTAATCGCTTCTGGAAGAACTAATTGGGACAAATACAAAGAATTCTCAGATAGACTGAAATTGGTGGAAAAGGAATTTTCCGATTGGGGTATCGTTCGATATCTTTGGGCTCGCCTATCTCTTGTCGTTCCCCATCCTCGTCTCGATGACGTTGGTCGTCTCTTCAAAGAAGCCTTACGCATGGACACCAAGTTGGCCGACAATCGAACCATCTTGGCAGATGTTCGTCGTATTTGTGAACGCTGTACTTATAAACCTGACAAAAGTCTTGCCGACGTTCGTCTCGTCCTCAGCGAAGGTCTTGGTGACTGGGTCGTAGCTGAACTGGTTCCTTGGTTGGAAGAGCCCAACAGCGTAGTCAGAACGACTGCCTTCAGAGCATTAAAAGCACGAGACGCTCTGCCTAGTGAACGCAAGAAGCTACTCGATTACCATTTGAAGAACCTCAACATGATGGCTTCTGCAACGCAGAAAAAGACAACTGTTGGAAAACTAGAATTGATTGAAGCACTGGATTTTGCCGGCACGTTGACTGACCACTCCCAGATTATTCGTGCCAAAGGTGCAATTGATAACATGCCCGGTGCAGCCAATGATTTCGAAGGCGTGCCTGCTCGAGCCAAAGAAGTTTTGGACGCCCTCCGTTCTAAATTGAATCGTTGATGAATAGAAGGAGCCTTCCCAGTGGAATATAGACTGGTCACACTCTTGTTAATGCGTTTGAAGAATATTGACGCCTGGAGCGACGAGCTGCCCCAGGGCATTGTCGAAGAGAGATTACTCTCTGTCCGTTCTCTCTTCGAAGCTGAAGTCGCCAAAAGACATGGTGTAATCCAAGCCGATCCTCTCGGCCGTTATCCTGAATCTTATCTAGCCTCTTTTCCTGGCCCCTCCGATGCAATCGCAGCAGCAGCAGCTGTGATGAAGTTATTCGTCGATGGTAGTCCAGGTTTGCCAGCAGGATGTGTGCAAGCCGGTTGTGCCATCAACAGCGGAGAAGTGGCAGAACGAAATGGACAACTAATCGGCAGGCCCCTAGAGGTTGTTTCACGATTGGAATATAGAGCAGAAAACAGACAAATACTTTTCACTGAATCAGTGCTTCTGTCTGTTGGAGACCTACCCCTTCCTTATGACGCACTGCTTAGAAAAATCGGAGCGGAAACAGGTCCAGAAATGCGTGCCTTCTCTTTGAACTGGCAAGGAGGCAACGATGGAGAGTCGTAATCTCACTATTATGATGACGGACATCAAGGGGTTCACAGTAAGAACCTCCACAATGTCGCGAGATCAGATAGAAACTCTGCTTCACGAACATGAACAATTGTTGTCTCCTATCTTCGTGGAATTTGATGGCAATGTAGTGAAGACGATTGGTGATGCCTTTTTGGTTACTTTTGCATCGGCTACGAAAGCCATTGAAGCGGGCCAGAAAATCCAACGGACTTTGGCTGCCCATAATGCAAGAGCAACGGAAGAGCGAAAACTTCTCGTTCGAGTCGTTCTCAATGCTGGAGAAGTGAATATTCGCGAAGGTGATGTTTTTGGTGAACCCGTCAACATCACAGCACGTGTGGAAGGTGTTGGCGAAGCCAGTCACGTTACCTTTACAGATGCTGTTCGTTTGCTTCTGAATCAAGATGCAGTACCCTTTGAAGAGTTGGGGGAGTTCGAACTAAAAGGTATACCCAAACCAGTATCACTCTTTCGCATAGTTCCCGACTGGGCAGTTGTGACCACATCTCCTTCTGTTGAAGCTCCCCAAGTAAAGAAAGAGGAAAAGAAGGAAACTCCTACCCAAGAAAAGAAAGAAAAACCTGCACAGAAAGGCAGTGGTCCTTCTGGCTCCACTCCTTTACTGCCAATTGCTGTTTTAGTTGTAGTCATCCTCTGCGCACTCTTTTTTGCCTTTAAACCAACAGGCCCAATGAGTGCTGCCAAATCACTGGCTGAAGCTGGCAAGTGGCAAGAAAGCCTTGCTGCCGTGCAAAAGGTTCTGGCTGCTGCACCTGGGAACAAAGAAGCGGCAGCTCTGCAGCGAAAGTGTCGCTTGGCTCTTTTGCACAAAAAGGTAGAAGAGAGCAAATGGCTCGAAGCTTTTGAGCAGGCTGCATTACTTCTCAACCAAGACAGAAACGACAAAGAGGTACGCGAAAAGGCCATCGACTTAGCCTCCAAAGGAGTGGCTGCAGCCATTGCTGCTTCTGATTTTGATAATGGTTCTCTCATCATCTCCCGTTTGAAGAAACTACTTCCTGACATAAAACAGCTCAAAACCTTCCGTGTCACACTCAACATGGCTTCCCTGGAAAAGGCCTATGAACAGGCAATGATAGCTAGAGCAAAAGGTCCATCCTCTGCTTTGAAAGTCTTTCGCGAAAGGAAGTTCTCTTCCACTTTGAAAGAACTTCGCCGTCTTGGTCACCGCTCGGCCATGCTCGATTTCCTCGAGTCTCGTTATCTCATGACACAAGTTTCTGCTGTGCCTCCTTCAACTTGGATTTCTTCATCTTCATACAGTCGGCCCGATGCCAACAAAGCAATCAACCTTTATTCCAAAGCATTGGAAAAGGATAAAAATCTTCGTGACAAAAGAGAGGTCGCCGACGACCTCATCAACTTGCTCAAACTCTATGATCCAACTCAAGACAGAGATGAAATTGGTAAACGCTTGCGACGTACTGTCTCCAATTATCACGCAGAATGGATAGTGGACAAACTCGTAGCAGCGGCCTTGGAACCGGCAAAAGCATCTGATGGTGATAAAGCCCATGAGGCCACATATAACCTGAGACACAATGTAAAATCCGTTCTCGACAGTGCTGGAATGGCTAGCCGAGCCGACAAGGTACGTTTCACTCGCTTGGACTTTGCCTGGTTTCGTAAACACCAATCCAATGACAGTAAAATGAGAGACCGCCTTGGTAACTTGGCTGCAGAAGTCTCCTTCACAAAGAGCAAACCTCTTCGTGACGAATTCATCGAACTACTCAAAGAACTGCGTGACCGTGGAGGTCTAGGCTGGTTTGAGCAATATTATCAAAATCTTTCTGTCGTCCACGAGGTGACAGAGGAAGACGATACACATTTACTCATTACAAAGCTAGACCACGCCATCGACTGTCTCAAACATCGTTTTACAGGCAAATATGTGCCTTATTACGCCAATGCCATCAAATCGACCTTACCTGAATGCGGCAAGTTGAAAGAAGAGAAGAACAAAAAACGAATGCTCACCTTCTTTGTTACCTATCGAATGCGATTGGCAGAGGATTTCAAAGAGGCATTGCCCATAATTGACGAAGCAATCAAGAAGCTAGGCGGTAAACCGGGCGACAAGTGATTGTTTCGCCACGATACAAAAATGTGTCGTCACTGTATGAAACAGTGAAAAGCTGATTTCTCGATTACGCTCTCAGAGCCCTTTCCCTCTTTGGCTAGAGTTGTGCATATCTGCGCGCAAATAAACTGGCCTAATGGAAAGGAACTTCTGTGGTGAAAAAACCTGTTCGTCCCCTACTCATCATCTTGGTCTTCTGCTGTCTTTGTGAGCTCTCTTTTGCTGCTCCGAAAGAGGTGCAGACACAAATTCTCTTCCAAGCTTTCACTTGGAATGGAACAGCCTATGGCCAAGAGGGAAAGTGGTATGACCTTTTGGCGGAAAAAGCGCCTGAGATTGCAACTTTGGGTGTAACCCATGTTTGGTTCCCTCCAGTTTCGCGCTCTTTGGCTCCACAAGGTTATCTACCACTCGACTATTACGACTTGGGCTCAGAAGGAAATCCCACCTTTTATGGCCACTACCATTCTTTGAAACGTGCAGTCAGTGCTTTCAAAAATGCCGGAATATCATCTGTTGCTGACATCGTCGTCAATCACCGCTGTGCCAACAAACAACAAGATGGTCAGTGGAATGTATACGATTACCCTTCGGGAAAAGCCCGTTGGGAACGCTGGGCCCTCGCTGCTGGCGATTATGGAGGAACAGGTAATCCAGATAGTGGTGATGATTATGGTGCTGCTCCCGATATTGATCATAAAAACGAACAAGTACGTAAAGACATCTCTGAATGGTTGCGCTGGCTCCGTGATGATATTGGTTTTGTGGGCCTTCGCCTCGACTTTGCCAAAGGCTTTGCTCCTGAATTTGCCCGTACTTATGCTCGCGCCATCAATTCACCTTTCACAGTTTCTGAGGTGTGGACACCAATGAACTACGATGGTTCGGGTTTGACTCCCAATCAAGATGGTCATCGTCAGTATCTCTGCAATTATCTCGATGGTGCTGGTGGCGCAGTCTCTGCCTTTGACTTTACGACAAAAGGTATTCTGCAAGTTGCATGTGAACGAGGTGAATATTGGCGCTTGCGTGACGAAAACAACAAACCTACGGGGCTTCTTGGCTGGTGGCCCAGTCGTGCCATTACATTCGTGGACAACCACGATACAGGTTCCACTCAGGCCCACTGGCCTTTCCCAGGACATAAGGTGCTCGAAGGATATGCCTACATTCTCACACATCCCGGTACACCAACAATCTTCTGGGACCATGTCTTCCAATGGGGTGATGACCATCAGAAGCAGATTTCTGCCTTGGCTCGTTTGAGAATAATGGAAGGCATTCATGCAGAGTCAGAAATTGAAATCCTCCATGCAGACCATAACCTCTACGTCGCCACCATTGATGGTAAAGTTTTGGTCAAATTGGGACAGAACCATTACGCACCAGGCCAGGGATGGAAGGTAGCCCTTTCAGGAAATGGTTACACCATCTGGAGCCAAAAAGGCATGAAATACTCAAGCATCTTTGAGTAAGCGCGCTAGAGGTCTCTTGAGCTTCTTTGGTGACACATTGCACAGTTTGATTTCTGAGCAACCATTGAATGAATGAAAGGAATGCAATTCCTTGGCAAAAAGTTCCAAAGGTGCAGCCCTGTCATCGAAGTAGAGGTTCTCAACATAAAAGACGCCATCTTTTCTTTGCGCTCTTCCATCGAGACGACCGACGAACTCTGTGTCGTAAAGAATGGGTAGGCAGAAGTACCCCCATTGCCTTTTGGCTTTGGGGGTATAACACTCTATACGGTATTTGAAATCAAAGAGGTCTTCGAGACGTTTACGCACAATGACTGAGTTATCAAAAGGTGACAAAATTCTGATC
>CAZXTJ010000436.1:0-6963 GCA_964643655.1 uncultured bacterium | reverse complement strand
CACACATGCCGCCCTCGCCGAGGCGCCCAACTATCTCGTATGCACTCTCTATGTTTGTTCCCTGATCCATCTCAGGGTCATTATACAGAAGGGGCTATTGCTTTTGTCTAAGTCTACTTCTGACCAATTTAGTCAGGTGTTGGGGTAAACCTACCTCGAGTGCTTTTGCATATAGACTTTGGGCATAATCCTTTTTGCCAAGACGTTCCCACGCTTTTCCCAAGTAATAATACGTGAGTCCATATTCAGGCTCTAGTTGCTGTGACTTGGCTAGCTGACTCGTGGCTTCTTTCCACTCACCAACAAGACAGTACATTTGCCCGAGCTTGAGATGGTAGAGCCAACGGTTTGGAGAGCCGCCATCTAACAATGCAACGAAGTGTTTGAATGCAGTTGCCATCTTCTTGCTGCGAATGAGTATATTGCCTGCTTCTGCCAAGTGACGACTCTGGCCTGCCAAACTGCTTCTGATGTTTTGCATAGTTTTGTCGATGGTTGATTTTTTTGTTTTTTGTGCTATTTGGCAGCGAAGTAAGAAGAGGTGACCAATTGCCAAGTTGGGTTGCGCTTTCACAAGCTTGGCGAAAGATCTTTCTGCACTACGATATCGCTTTTTTTCAAAAAGATAGAGACCTCTCATGCGCAGTAATCGGCCATCTTCTGGATAGGCAATTACAGCTTCACGAGTAAGAGAAGACAGAAACGGAGACAGACCTTTGGCCCGCAACTGTTCTATCTCGAGAGCATATTCTTCCGCACTTTTCGCAACCAAAGAATTTGGCAAAAATAGCAACAATGACAGAGTTATGAGGAGAGAGTGTTTCATCGAGTATTCCCTAGAATTGGAAACCGCCGTATATGGCTCCGCCATAGTCAGAACCTTGGTTGTGGATATTGCCTTCGGAATAAAAAGCTTCAGCACCAACATTCCAGGCTTTGATAAAACCGTGTCTTTTTACTGGTGACACATAACCGCCACCAAGACCAACACGTTCAAATTGCCAGTCGTTCTTCGATTCATCGTCGACAAAGACGACATTACCGTTACCATAAGCAGTTCCACCATTGGCCAAAGACTTCTCAACGACTAAATCCAGCGGCACGGCACTATAAGTTTTGTAACCACGTTCGCCTGCGTTGACAACTGTGGAATGATTTACGTCGTAGTTAGCGACGGCATTGCCGTTGTAACCGTAGGTTCCGTAAGAATTGGAACCAGTGTCAGAAAAGTCGTGTGTCTCTGTTCCGTTGATGTTTCCGCGGTGTGTCATTTCTGGAACACCTGTGTAAATGACATGTTTTTCATAACCTGTCATCACACCAAAGCTCCAACCATTGTCCAATCGTCGTTTGACCTGCAAATAGCCGCCAGCATGTCCTTCCAGCATTTTGGCTTCTGCCTCAGCTATAAGGCGGACCGAGGTTTTTCGTGTCTCAAAGCCTGTATATACTTGAACATGTGCGTGCACAGGAACCGAAGTGACAGTCTCATTGCCTGTGAACTCCTGTAGATTTACTTCAAAGGTACGGAAAGAAGCATTCAAGCCTGCAAGAATGGTGAATGAGTCGAAGTTGGCACGCCCCTCTGCTTCCAACTCTGCACCTGCGATTGCATTAGTTACCAAATTGTTCAAATCGCTCTCGCTCTGAGGAGCACGAAAGTGCAATTTCTTGTTTAGTCGTTCTGGTTTCAGGTCAACGAGAAGCCTGATTTTCGAACCATTGGCCGAATAAAAACCAATACCAATTGGTACAACCAAATAGGTTTGTTTCGAACCTGCAGTTGTGCGAATTCCCTGGTTTTGCAGAGTTTGCACACCATCGACCGAGTGAGACAAGGTGTGACTAACACCAGGATTGTGGGCACCAGAATACTCGAATGGGAATGCATTTGCATAAGAGGCGACTTCGTGACCTCCTGCAGTCACGTTGGCATTGACATTAGTCTGGCCACTAGCATTGATGTCTACATCACCTGTTGAAACAGTTGCCCGTCCATGAACCCTTGCTGCCACGAGAGAGACAACCAGAACGTCAACACGTTCTTTTATACCAGTCTCAAAAACGAGCCTAGAGCCTTTTGAGGTTGTCACTACTGGCAAGGCTACGACAACGCCACGTTCATCCTGGAACATATTCACATCGACAACACCCAGACCATTTATCTCCCCATTGACATTTGCTTGTCCCAGCAAGTCAACTTGACCATTTGCATCAACATTGCCCTCAGTCACGATGGGATTTATCTCGTTGGCTGCGTCGTTGATAGTATTGTTCGCTGTTGAACCTGCATTCCCAATGGCACCAGAATGATTAGGGAATTGATCTTTCAGGCGACCAAGAGCGTCATCAAGTAGATCTGAAGCAATAGACGGATCAACTTCATACTGTTCCCTGTGGCTAGCATTGCCACTGAATTCAGCATGGGCATCTACTGTTGCAGTGCCATTAAATGTCGTTTTTGTTTTGATGACATTGCGTAAATAGTATCTGGATTTCCTATCAAAAACGACGACCTTGAGCCCATTCTGCGTCGCAATTTCGAGTCTGCGTTCACCTTCGAAATTGCGGGAGGATGAATGAGCAAAATCAGTTGAATTAGCATTAAAACGTTCTGATAGTCGGTACTCCGTGCCATTCTCATCAAAGGCGCGATAAACAGAGTTGTACTGCATGTTCATCGCCTTGGGGAAAGGAGAAACCTGAAACTTGGATGGTTTTCGCAAAGGCAATCCAGAAGAGTCAACTGCCTCGTTGATTTTTTTGACCAGCACAGTGTCAATTTCTGAGCGTACACGGTCATCTACTTCTGAGATGAATTTCTCTTTTTGCACCACATACACACGATTGAGTTCCCTTTTAACAGCAGCTTCTAATGAAGCTGCTTGTCCCTCTAGTTGAGTAGAAATTGCATCAACGTACTGCTGATAATCGGGTGGAGTCAGGTTTTGCTGACCAAGCCAGTTGTTTGCCTCGGTGATAACACGTTGAATTTCACCTTGAACCAGTGAAACCAATCTTTCTCTGTCTATCCCCTGTGGAAGGTCTCCTTGCTGAGGGATATCAATGGGAGGAATTCTGATGGATGGTAAATCTGTCGCTGTAACACTACTGCAGACGACAATCGTGATCAGAGTTAACAGAAAAAAGCGCACCAACATTGTGCTTGAACCAACCCTTCGCCTTAAAAGGCCTATTGTTATGCTAAAAAATCAATCTCGCTACATGATCTAATACGCGTTATATAGAAAAAAGTTCGCAATTATCTCTAATCTTGCACATGGGTATTATTTGCTGCTAAATGGTCTTGCGAGTTGAGGAAAGTGCTGAAAAGGGGGAGATTTGGCTGACAAAGACGAACATATAAGTCAGCTGGAAGGTCGTATTGCTGAACTAGAGAGTGAACTGGCTCAGTGTAAACGAGCCGAGAAAGAGCTGAACTGGGCTGAAGACGTCTTGCGTGCCATTACGGAAACAGCCGAGGACTCCATTTTCATCAAAGACCGTGAATGTCGCTATACTTTTGTCAATCCCGCAATGGAGCGAACATTAGGGCTTTCAGCAGAAGAGCTTCTTGGTAAGACACCTGTCGAAGTTTTCGGAGCAGAAGATGCAGCCATCGTATCTGCCACAGATGAGCCTGTATTGGCAGGCGAAGTTGTCAATGTGATTCGTACGCTCACTGTTGCTGGCAAAGATAGGACCTTTCATACAGTGCAAACTCCTGTCAAGAGCAACGATGGTAGTGTTCGTGCTATTTGCGGGATTGTGCGAGATGTCACAGAGAAAACGAGAGCAGAATTGGCTCTACGTGAAAGTGAAGAGAGATTCCGGCAGATTGCTGAAAAGATACATGAAGTCTTCTGGATAGTCTCAGCTGATTGGCAAGAAGTCTATTATGTGAGCCCAGCCTACGAGCAGTTTTGGGGACGAAGTTGTCAGAGTCTCTATGAATGTCCAAGCTCCTGGGCAGAAGCTCTGCATCCAGATGACAAAGAAATGATTCTTGCCGCAGTCGAAAAGAAAATCTCTGGGCAAGACTCTTCACCTACCTTTCCTGAACATAGGATTGTTCGCCCTGACGGCACATTTAGCTGGATGTTGGCTCACACTTTCCCCGTTATGGATCCTGATGGAAGAAAAGTTAGATATGTTGGTGTGGCTGAGGACATTACAGAGAGAAAAGAGTCACAGGAGCAGCTGCAACAAGCTCTGAAAATGGAGGCCGTAGGCCAGCTTGCTGGTGGCGTTGCCCATGATTTCAACAACCTCCTTCTGGCTATCATCGGTCATGGAGGACTGTTGCTGGAAGAAAACACACTCAGTGATGCTGTACGAGATGACATTGAGACAATGATGAGGGCAGCGCAAAAAGCTGCTGATTTGGTCAATCAACTGCTGGCCTATAGTCGTCGTCAAATGCTCCATATGAAAGATGTGTCTCTTGCAGAAACAGTAGCTGAAGTTCTGAAAATGATTAGGCGAGTGATTGGTGAACACATAGTCATCAAGACTGTCATTACCAGAGATACGAGCGTGGTTCACGCTGACACAAATCAACTGAGTCAGATCATGATGAACCTATGCGTTAACGCTCGTGATGCCATGCCTCATGGCGGAGAGATATTAATAAAAACTGAGAATGTCGATCTTGACGAAAAGTGTTGCGCACACAAGGCGTGGGCTGAACCAGGCTCCTATGCAAAGCTTTCAGTTTGTGACACTGGTGTCGGCATGGACGCAGAGACACTCTCCAAAATCTTCGTTCCCTTTTTTACTACCAAAGAGGTTGGTAGCGGCACAGGATTGGGGCTTGCTTCTGTTTACGGTTTGGTCAAACAACACAAAGGACTGATAAATGTTCAAAGTGAGCTAGATAAAGGCTCTACCTTTGAAATCTACCTCCCCTTGGTCAAGCATGCCCCCTCCAAGGAGGCAGATACTCCACAAGATAGAGAAGTCTCGAAAGGTCGAGAGACCATCCTGCTGGCCGAAGACAACGAGCTCGTTCTCAAGTTGGCCAGACGTGTTCTAGAAGCTGCTGGTTACACAGTATTTACTGCAACCAATGGCAAGGAAGCCTTGAATTTGTTCAAAAAGCATAATGACACGATAGACTTGGCACTTCTCGATGTTGTCATGCCCAAAATGGGTGGTTATGCCTTGTATGAAGCAATGAAGGCTGAGGACCCAAAGATAAGAGCCATATTTATGAGTGGTCACAACTTGTCATCAGACCATCTCAACCATTTCGTTGACAAAGACTTGCCTGTAGTAAGGAAACCCTTCGAGAGGCAAGAAATGCTCGAGCTAATTCGACAGCAATTGGACAAAACAGACTAGCTTGTCTCTAGTTTGCGCTATTTCATGTCACTCTGACCAAGTCGTATGTGATGCTACGTAACGAAATTCTCTCCATTGAAACAATAAAACCCACAATTCATGGGCTTGGCACAATCCCTGCTTTCTAACTATCATTTAAAGAAAGAGAAGAAGGAAGGCGGGGTATTCATGGGTAGTCGGACCCTCTTGTTTTTCGCATGTGCTCTATTTTTTCTACTTTTCCTCCCTCAACTTCAGGCCAAAGAAGGCTGTGCCGTTGAACGTCCTGTTTACAATGCTTCAAGTTGGGCAGTTGTAAAAGGACCACTGCGAGCTCTTTGGGATGCTTGGAAAGCAGAGGAAGCTGCCAAAGGAAAGATGTGGGATGATGATGGTCATCTAATCAACATCAAGGCAGACATCATAGCCTCTGGAACATTTAGAGCGGACATAGTGCCTCCCGCTGCTGTTTCATATATGGTGCAAAAAGCTGGTGCCCAGGACATGCTCGTTGCTCCGAACGCTTCAGTCGCCGCTGAGATGGCAGCTTTGGAAGCCGAGCGCGTTGAAGCTGCCAATGCAGAGGCTGAACAGAACCAAAATGGCGGTTCCACACAAGACGGAGATAAAAACAGTGGTGATGACAAGAATTCCGGCGATGACGATGATGACGACGACAATGGCAATGGTTCATCAATAGACGATGATTCTTCAGATCCATCTGGTCAAAGTGAAGTGATTCCCAATCTCAATCCTTCGGCTGACCTGGGTGATAGAGCTAATTTGAAATACGGCGATGAGCACGCGCGTCAAGTCCTCGACCTATATCTGCCAAAAGGTCACGACACAAAAAATGGCAGTGCACCACTCATCATCTTTTTCCACGGTGGTGGTTTCTACAGGGGTGACAAGAAAGATGTGAAAGACCTGCTGCCCCTCTTGGACAACGGATTTGCCATCGCTTCTTGTAACTACCGCTTGCTGGGTAAAGATGCCGTGTCAGGCGGCAACATAATGAAAAACCTCGCTGAAGTTGCCAAGGCGGGATTTGATGCGAGAAAAGCTGTCAGATGGTTGCGTGACAATGCGCCAAAATACGGTTTGAATGCCAATCGTTTTGCCTCTGCAGGTGCCTCTGCAGGTGGTTACTTAGCGACTGTAGTCGGAGCAGGTAGTGATCAAGGAACACTCAAAGGTGAAAGTCCAGGTTCCTCCACTTCACCGGCTGTCAAGGCTGTCATCGATTGGTGTGGTCCAACTAACTTTGCAACTTGGATGAGACATATGGGTGGTTCTCAGCCATTTCCCGATGGAATGGCAGAGGCTTATCTCAATTCCCAAGGTGCTGTCTCCCCATATTCTCTCGTTTCGGGTGGAGATCCCCCCCATATGATTAGGCATGGCGAAAAGGACGAAGTTGTTCCCTGTGCTCAATCGACAGAGTATGCAGCAAAGCTAAAAAGTGCTGGCGTGAAATGTGATCTCAAGACATATCCAAATCTCGGCCATGGACCTGACAAAGCGTTCCTGGATGTCGAAATCAAATCAATCGCTGAGTTCTTGAAGGCTAATTTGTAGTAATGGTCTGGAAGCGGAGACCGGAGTCGAACCGGCTATCTCCAGGGTATGAACCTAGTATGG
>CAZXTJ010000435.1:0-6980 GCA_964643655.1 uncultured bacterium | reverse complement strand
GCCTTGGTTGGCTCAATATTATTCGCAATACATCCAATCAACTCTCAGGCTGTTAACTACTTGAGCTCTCGCTCTGAGCTCCAATGTAGCTTCTTTTATATACTCTCCTTGTATGCCTTCATTTGCTACTCGAAAGAGAGCAAATGGCGAGGAGCTGCTTTTTACTCACTTTCCCTTGTTTCTCTCTGTGCAGCACTGTTGACCAAAAGTGTTGCCATCACGGCTCCAGTAATTTTTGTCTTCTGGCTGTGGTTCATTGAAGAGAAAAGGGAACTGAAAGACTATTTATGCACAATTTCATTTTTTGTCACTACAGTATTTTACGTACTTATGAGACACCTGACTATCGCCTGGACTGCCAAACAAATTGCAGGCCTTGGCCCCATCGTTCATTCTGACTATTACACCAGTGGTTCTCGTCCATTCTTTGAAAACTTACTCATAGAAGCTGGTGTCTTCTGGCGTTATCTTTGTCTCTTTGTTGCCCATTGGCAAGTAAGTGCCATCCATTACGTTTCTTCGCCAAATTTCTGGTCAGTCGTAGCTCTGATAGCAGCCCTAGCTTTGCTAGCTCTGATGTTCGTAAAAAGAGAGAGTCATCCTCGTCACGTATTTTGCCTCATGTTTTTCATGACCATCATTGCTCCCACATCACTCATTCCATTGAACCTACCTATGAACGAACATCGAGTTTATCTGGCATCGGCTGGAGTTTTTGGTCTCTTAGCCTACAGTGTGCTGCAACACATTAAAACAATGAGCGAAAGCCGGCAAAGAGCTTGGGCTGTTGCGGCCATGCTAGTCATGACTTTCTATGGTTATCAAACACATGTGAGGAATACCTATTGGCGCACACCACTTGCTTTATGGGAAGACGCTCTGAGTAAATCTCCACTTTCTTATTATGGTCACGCTCAATATGCCATCGCGCTTTATCGTTTGGATAGATTTGAAGAAGGCGTCTGGGAGATGGAAATAGCCAATCGGCTCCATGGGAGCATGTCACAATCATTGCTCATCATTGCCTCTTCCTATCACAATCAATTGGGCAATATTCACCTAGCCAAAATGTATGCCGAGCGCGCTCTGAAGAAATGTGGTTCCAACCCCAAGGCTGTACTTGCTGCAGCACAAGTTGCAGAAAGATTCCATCAACCGGAGAAATCAAGAGAGTTGATAAATCGACTTCTCGATAGCAATCCAAAACATGAAGATGGTTTGTCCACTCTCACAAAGCTGAAAGCATTCTCATCTCAAAGCAATGCCACAATATCGAGACTACGCAAAGAAGTGGAAGAAGAGCCCAATAACCAAAAGAAAAAACTGCAGTTGGCTTACTCACTAGATAGAGTTGGCAAACATGAAGAGGCTTGCAAACTGGCAGATGAGCTCATCAAAAGTAAAGTTCTCGAGGCTCTCGTGTTAAAGGCTGATTCCTTACTTCGTCAACAACGGTTCATTGAGGCGTCGCAGATTTACAGCCAACTACTGAGAATTCCTGGTTCGCCAGACTATTGTGCACAGAATTTGGTCATAGCCTTGGCAGGCGCTGGCAATAACGAGATGGCTAAGAAACTTAGTCTGACTATGTTGAACAGCGGCAAAAAACTGTCACTCGATGTGAGACATGCTGCCAATCTACCTCCTTACACAGGTTATCCCGTATCCATGCAGGATTGTCTCAAAAGGGAATCATTGACTGATTGAGGTGTAGTGATGAGACGTTTGCTTCAGTGCCTCCTCCTCGGCGCTCTAGCGTTGACGGTCTACTACTCTACTCTTCAAAACAGCTGGCATTTTGACGACCATCACTCAATACTGCAAAACTCTTCAATTCGTTCTTTGAAATCAATCCCATCCTTCTTCACGAACACAGCTACTTTTACAGGCAACAAGAAACATACAGGCAGCATGTATCGTCCCTTACTCCTCGTAGGTTATGCTTTGACTTATTATGTTGGAGGATATTCGCTACCGATCTGGCACTGCGTGCAAATATCCCTTCACATTCTAGTCTTAATTGCCGTTTTCTGGCTGTTTCGCCTACTTGACATTAGAGACGAATTGGCACTTCTCGCTTGTGCTCTTTTTGCAATCCACCCCATACAGAGCCATGCAGTTAATTATCTTTGTTCTCGCTCTGAAATACAGGCGAGTTTGTTTTATTTGTTGGCACTGATTGCATTCATCTATTCGACGAAAGCAGATGGTACCCTCAAGTGGGTTCTAACACTGTTTGGACCAGCAATGTGCTTGGCTGCTCTCTTGACAAAAACTATTGCAATCACCATACCTGCTGTCATCATTCTTTGGGATCTTTGGCTGGGACCTGCAGCCAAAGAGAAAGAGCTCAAAGATGGAATAAAAGCTAGTTTAATAAGAGCTACGCCATTTATCTTGACTGCTTTTGCTTATTTAATCTTACGCAAAATAGTTACTGGTGGCGTTGTTTTGGGAACAGAAGGTTTGGCCCAAACAGGTGGTGTTGGTTTACGTTTGTTTAGAGACGGCGCTGGTCCATTCACTGGACAGACAATGGGTAGCCGCTCTGTCTATACGAACTTCCTCGTGCAAGTATGTGCATTCTGGAAATACCTCTGGCTCTTTCTTTGGCCGCCTGCCCTTTCCATCGTACACGAAGTCAATTTGACACCAAGTTTGTTCTCTTGGCCCACATTGCCAGCTTTAGTCTGTTTCGTATTCATGGTGGGAACACTATTATATTGTCGAAAAGTTGCACCTCTCTTGTCTTTTTCTGGTTTATTCACTCTTCTCATTATGGCGCCAACTTCTTTAATCCCACTGAATTTGCCAATGAACGAACACCGCCTTTATCTTGCTTCTGTTGGCGTATTTCTCATTGCAGCAAGCGCTCTTCTCCGTGCATTCAACACACCGCGGTCTCGACGAGCACTTCCTCTGATGGTGGCCGCAACGGTCACTCTCTTTTCCACTGCAACTCTTGAACGAAATCGCCAGTGGTCCTCACCATTGAAGTTATGGTCAGATGCCGTAGTCAAAGCACCAACGAGTAGATATGCACATTTGAATTATGCCAATGCTTTGTACGAAGCAGGAGATGAGAGTGCAGCTTTGTGGCATGGCGAAAAAACTTTGTCTATTTTTCCAGCTGAAAATCCTGTTCTCTGGGCCCGCCACGCTCGACTTCACATTGGTCAAGGTAACTTGCTGTTGGCTAAACAATATCTGCAAGCTGCTCTTGATTATGATGGCGAAAGTTTGGATCTGCTCACCCTGCGCGTGGATTTACTGATCAAAATGCGTAGACCCAAAAAAGCCATTCAGTTATTGACTCAACTCGAGCAAAAAGGAGCTCCCTCCTTCCGAAGGAAAATGAAAAATGCTCGCCTTCGTTTGGAAAAACGCATTCGCGAAATCGACAGTTTGATCCAAAAGACTCCTCGTGGGGTCAAAAGGGCAAAGTTGTTTTTGCTGGCAGGTCAGCTGGAAAATGCACTGAATGATCTCGGTCACAGGGGTGCTTGGCGCCTCCGTGGAGAAATTTTATTACGCCTTGGATGTTATCAAGAAGCAGCCCAATCATTGCGTTATGCAATATTCGAACAGGCTGTAGATATGTTGGTAGTTGCCACGGTGGCATCCGGAAAAGAGGCTGAGGGACGGCGTTTGGCCCAAAAAGCTCTGGCCAATGGAGTGCCCTTGAGTCTTGAGGCAAGATTCTATGCTCGCCTAGCTCCTTATACGAATAAAAGCTGATCTCATCACAGAGGTATCAGGCTCCAACCTAAATCGTCCGATTATATATATAACAGATCATGGATCAATAGTTGGTCCTATGCTTTGGGGTGCCCTATTGACGCGGAAAGGGCCTTTGGTTGACGCTGTGAAATGGCGAGCGAATAGATTATCGCTCACCGGCGCAGGCAGGAAGAGACCTAGCCTGGCGCTCTTTTCTGTTGTCCTCGGAATTTTCCTCCTCGTCATTGGAATCTTCTCCCACGTAGCCGAAGCTCGCCGCGCGAAAGACCCTTCAGAACTGCTTTCCCTCAATTTTCAAAATGCACAGCTCTCCAAAGTCATCGAGACTTTGGTTTTCCAACGCCGCGTCAATATCGTTTATCCACCCGACCTCAACATGCCCGTCACAGCTCGCTTAGAGAAAGTTCATTGGAAAGATGCCCTCGACGCAATCTTGAAAAATCACGGTTACGGTTTTGTTGAAGTTGGCAACATCATCCGCATAGACAAAGTCGAAAAGCTGGAAAAAGAGCAGATTACGAAAGAATATCCCCTCAACAGAGTGTCTGCTGAGACAATCGACCCCGTTCTCAAGGGCATTATTGGTGGAGATGGCCGTTTCCAATACATCCCAAAAGCGCCAACGCTCGAAGGAGACGAACGTGGCACTTTGATGGTCAGCGCTTCTGTGGAAAACCACGATCTCGTCGAAAGAGCCTTGGCCAATTTGGCGGTGCCTACGGGAAGCACAAAACCATACGTTGAAGGTCCTGAAGGTGGCGACAGAATGTCAATGCGATTTGTCCGAACACCAGTTGACCAGGCAATGAGAATGTTGTGCCGAAGAGTTGGTCTCAACGTCGTATGGGAATCCAAACCCAAAGGATTTGTCACACTGGACGTCGTTCACGTTAAATTCGTTCAAGCACTAGATGCAATCCTCATCCCTCTTGAATACCGCCACATTCAGGAAGACAACTCCATAAGAGTCGTATCCAAAGAAGCCTTCAAGGAAGCTCAATATTCGCGAGTCTTCGAAATGAAGTATGGATTGGCCTCAGTTGTTCAACCGGTCATCACTGAAGCAATTGGTGACGCTGGTACTGTGAAGTTGATTGGCGAAGAGGGAACATCGAAGAAATTGCTCGTCAAAGCCCCTGAAGAGGAACTGCGCGATACAGAAAGACTCATCGCTAGCCTTGATAAGCCTGTTCAACAGATCCTCATCAATCTCTTGATTGTTGAAGTCACACTTGGTGACAATCTGACTCTGGGCATTGATTGGTCAACCTCCCTTTCAATGCAGGGTGGCTCACGGCCCACAAGGTTCCCCTTCGGTGGCAGTGACCAAGCACCTCAACCTGGTGAGATATCATTTGGACTCATTAATGCAAGTGGCCTTGGTGGCGCCTTTGAAGCCCTACGTCTGAAATCCAACGTGAAAGTACTCTCTGAACCTTCAGTAACAACTCAGGACAATCAAGAGTCTCGTATCCTCGTTGGTCAGAGTTATCCAATTGCAGTTGAAACCCTCGATAGGCAAACACTGCAAAGAACAGTCACTTTGGACCGTTATCAAGATATTGGTATAGAACTAAAGGTACTGCCTAGTGTTTGCGAAGACGGCCTCATCGATATGCGCTTAGATCCGAAGGTGAGCGAAGTTGGCCAGCTAGTCGAAGACAGGTTCCCTGTAATCAACACACGCGAAGCATCCACTAGAGTAAGAGTGCGCCACGGACAGGCAGCCGTCATTGGTGGTCTCATAAGAACAAGGAAAGAAAAGAGCCGAAGAGCTATCCCAGTTCTTTCCAAACTCCCTGCAATTGGCAAACTCTTCCGCTCCAAACGAAATGATGAAACTCGCAGTGAACTCTTGATCTTCGTCATTCCTAAGATAATAGGATATGAAAAACCCTTCGAGCTTGGTGAAGCAAAAGCTCACCCAGCTCCCGTCCGCGTTTTGGAACGCTCGGTCAAGGCAACTGAGGAGCAAATTGAGAAAGCTGCAGTTGCTCCAGCAAAATCCACAGTTGCTGAGGAGGCCGTTGAAGAGGCAACTGCTCGAGTCGCAGAAAAAAATCCTCTTCCGGCCCAGAAAGCAGAAGTAGATAAACCTGAAAAAAGGAAACTCCTCGTCAAAGAGAGTGCTGCCGTTGAGGTAGCTCAGGTCACTGAAAAACCGGCAACACCAAATGTAGAAAAATCTCCCCCTATTAATATAAGGAAGAGTTCGCCCGTCAAAAATCTCACTTCGGAATTTGCATTGACTCAGGCTGCCCTTCAGAAAGCCCTGCAGACAGCTAAAAAGGATAGGCCCATGGTAAAGAAAGACAAGCCTGAAAAGGTGAAGGTGCCTCTTAAGGTTAGAGCCCAAAAACTCTTTGCCAGTACAAAAAAAGCACCTACTCTCGACCGCAAAGTTGCAAAAGCGATGGTTGAAGACACTCCCAATCCTCAGGAAGCTGTTGGACCAGAAGAGCTCTACAAAACAATAGTAGGTCAAAATCCAGAGTTGAAAACCATCAAAACCAAAGCTGCTGTCAAAAAACCAGTAATTAAACTTGTCAAAGCTCCAGCTCGCAAGGCTGTGAAAAAGCTCTTTAAAAAAGTTCCAATGGAAGAATGTTTTCCAGAGCCAGCCGCTTTGCCTGGAGCACAAAAACATGTTGTGGCCAAAGGCGAAACATTGTGGGCCATTGCTCGTCGCTACAATACTAAAGTTCACAAACTACAGGAACTCAATCCCGAATTAGCAAATATTGACTCATTGGCCATTGGTGACACACTCATAGTTCCTGAACTAGTAGAGAAAACACACACTCTTGCTGCTGCAACGATGACGCCTTCAGAGTAAAGTTATCTCAGAGGGGCTAAAAATGGTCAACGACTTCATAACAGCCAATGGCAAAAGGCTCAAATTGGAAAGTGGCGACATTGTCTCACGCCAATATAGAGTTGTTCGCCAACTTCGCAAAGATGACTTTGGTGTGGCTTATGAAGTAGTGACCAAACACACAGGCGACACCTTACAGCTCATATTCTTGCCACCTCTCATAGCTCAGAATGCGGCAGCTTTGGGCCGTCTCAAGGAAAAAATCCTATCCTGTTCAGTTTTGGCCGAAGAGCACCTACTTGGAGTATTTTCCAGTGGTGAGCACGAAGGACATCCATATTACGTTTCTGGATATTTCACATCTCAAGAACTCAGCAATTTGGTGGCTACAAATGGAAGGCTCTCCCCAAGAGAGGTGTTACGC
>CAZXTJ010000434.1:0-6983 GCA_964643655.1 uncultured bacterium | reverse complement strand
GGCGGTAAAGCATGGAAAAAAGCTGGTTTGCCAATGATACAGTCAAAGGTGGCAAAAGGCGGAAAACAAATTGCTCATAGGGTTATCAGTCTGCCAAAAAGATTGTCTGCTGCAGAGCTGAAGAGAACTCTGATGGATTTACCTTCGACAATAGACGTAGTGGATATTCGTCCTGCAGCTCATTTCAGCGACTTTGCCATTCCTGGCTCACGTAACGCCGACATCGTAGAGGTACTCAGCTCTCCAACCTATCTTGCAGGTTCAGTTCCGCTCGTGCTGGTTTGTCGGGATGGGTCAATTTCAATGGCTGTTGGTGGCGCTTTGGCACAAAAAACAAAACGACAAATCATGGTTCTATATGGTGGTGTTGAGAGTTATTGGCAAGCTGCCAAATTTGGTCCCAAAAGTGGAAGGAGCAAGTCTTCTCCTGCTCTTGCCCCCTCTTCTCCTCCCCAACCCACTGTAAAAAAACGACGTCGCAGAAGTGCGGGGTGCTGAGATGGACGAACAACTCAACTACAAAGAACCCTATTGGAATCCTTATCTAGCTGGAGTTTTGCTAGGTGCTGCATTGCTGTCATCATTCCTCGTATTAGGTGCTGGTTTGGGCTCTTCAGCTGGACTTGCTAGAATGGCTGCCGCCCTGAAAGGCTGCTGCTTCAACATTGCCAATGACGCTTACTTTGGTCGCTGGGGAAACAACCCTCTGCAGTATTACCTCGTTTTTATGCTTGCTGGAACCTTTATGGGTGGACTCTTCTCCACCATATTGGCAGGTCGTTTCAAACTCTCAATCGAACGAGGAGCCTCTTTTTCACCTAAAACCAGATTGATTTACGCCTTCATCGGCGGAGCCCTCGTTGGTTGGGCCAGTCGCCTTGCTGGCGGCTGTACATCCGGTCAAGCGCTTACAGGTGGAGCCCTCTTGCTGACAGGCTCATTGCTCTTCATGGTCTTTTGTTTTGGTGGCGGTTACGCCTTTGCTTACTTCGTAAGGAGGCAGTGGCATGATTAATACATTTTACGGCCTTAACAGTATGGCCACTCCAGCGGCTTTTATCGCTGCTTTGTTCATCGGATTTGTTTTTGGATTTGCGCTCGAAAGAGCTGGATTTGGCTCATCTCGAAAACTTGCTGGCATTTTTTACTTGCGTGACATGACTGTACTCAAAGTCATGTTTTCAGGTTTGATTGTGGCCATGCTTGGATTGTTCTACGCCGTCGGCTTAGGCTTCATTAGTGTGGAGCAGCTTTATCTGATGCCTACGAGATTTGCTGCACAAATCATAGGTGGTTTTGTTTTTGGTATCGGTTTTGTCCTTGGAGGATGGTGCCCAGGCACTGCTGCTGTTGGTGTAGCTTCAGGCCGACTCGACGGACTGGTTTTCCTTGGGGGAGCCGTTTTTGGAAGTCTCTTTTTCAATGAAACTTATGGACTCGTAGCGCCATTGCTCGAGGGCAATGCCGAAGTCTCACTCGTATACGAAAGTTTGGGACTTAGCTCTTCAACCTTTGCATTCCTATTCACGCTCGTTGCAGTGGGTGCCTTTTGGTTTGCTGAAATGGTGGAGTATGTTCTTCACGCCAAAGGACGTTATCTGGACAGTCCTTTTCTGAAAGCCTTCAGCGTAATTCTCGTCACTCTCGCTTTTGGCACTTTCGCATTCACCAATGCTGTTCCAACTCAAAGCAATGTTTCTGCTGTGGAAAACAAGGTGCTGCAGGAAGCTGAGGATGAAAAAGATCATTTGGCAGCGACTACATTGGCCGACTGGCTGATGGAGGGAAAGAAAGACTTGGTTCTCGTCGACTTGAGACCAAGGAACGAATTCGACGAGTATAACCTTCCTGGAGCTGTGAACATTCCACTAAATGAGCTTTCGATGAAGCTTGCGCCATTTAAAAACCGCGGAACTATCGTTTTGTATTCAAATGGAATGGTCCACCCTGCTCAAGGAAGAGATTCCCTCGTGCGCCAAGGTTATGACAATGTTGTTTTCCTCACAGATGGTCTTACTGGTTTCATGGAAGAGATAGTCAAACCAGTATCTCTTCGAACAGAACCTGTCAGTACAGAAAAAGCAGCCAAAATCGCTCAGTGGCGCAAGTTCTTTAACTGACGCGATTTTTGTCGAGCAGCCCTCGACGCAACAACACTCGTTCTGTTTCTTGTGCATAGTTACGGACCATTTCATCGTCCGTGCCATCGTGCACTTGGACGAGAGCATCATGTAGGCCCTTGGGGAAGGGTGAGCGTCTAATCATCATGAGTGCACAGAGCAGATTGTCGCGTTCTTTGGATTCTATCAAGGGATTGAGAAAACTCATACCATCGATACGACGACGACCAGCAAGAACGGCAGCAGCAGCAGCTTTGAGCTGAATATTTTCATGTTCGAGATAAGGCTCTAGAGCTGCCAAGGAAAGGTCGTCACCCAAAGCCCCCAGAGCTTCGATAGCTGCTTGGCGAACGGGCATTGGGCCTGCAGCCAAATATCCGACGAGGAAATTTCGCTCATCACTGCCTCCAAGACGACGCAAACCATCGAGAAGTGACTTAATCACGAGAGGATCTTCTTCTACGACGCATCTTTCGCGTAAGAGAGGTAGCTCTTCTTTGCGTCCTTCATCAACAATTGCACTTATTTCTGCAAGTCTGACTTCGGCTTCTGGATGATATAAACGACCTCGTCTTGATTCAGGTTCTACAGTTTGACGAGATTCTGTAACGAATGTTGGTGGCGGACCCTCTTCATCATCCCAGGAATCATCGCCTCCCTGAGAAAATTTGAGGATCTCTTTGGCCTTTTCACTACCGGCAGCAGCCAAGCTCTTGAGCAAAGCAAAAGAATGAAAACGAACATCTTGATTGAGGGCTTCTCTCAGCGGAGCGATTAGTTCTACTACCTTTTCCCCATCAATGAGAGACTCACTCTTTCCCTCTTCGTCTTTGGTTTTCAAGTAACGCAAAGCAGCCAAACGATAATCATTGTTCTCTTCAGAAAGCATGAACTGCAGAGCTTTGGTTTTGATCTCTTTATCAGCTTCATTGAGATGAGCTTTAGCGTTTTTCCTCACTCGTCCACTTGGATCTGCCAGATGAGTGATGGCTCTCGCCAAGGTCTCTTCAGTGGCGCCAATGGTCTGTAGAGCTTCGAAGACATTGGCCCTGACCCTATCATCATCGTCGGAAAGAGCCTGCATAATAGCTGACAAATGCTCTTTACCGGCTGTTGATGCCAGAGATTTGACTATTGTTGCACGGACAAAAGCGGATGTGTCTTTGGCCAATTGCTTGGCCAATAGCTCTGTTATGGCGGGCGAAGCATACTCGACACATTCCAGAGCAGCTCTAACACGCTCATCGACACTGTCTGAAGCAAAACTCTCGTTGAGTTTCGTCTCCCAGTAGCTTGTCTTGTTGGCAGCTTCGTCGACCATTGAATCAGTCCGCTCCTTACTATGCTAGCACCCCTGTCTACCATTTTACGCATGAGAGCCTGGTATCTCAAATCTCAATCTAGTTTCTATCATTTCTATAGGACATAGCGTCTTTATAGAGAGCCAATCATATAAACTATAAAAAGCGGTAAAAAACCTATTCAGGGGAGACGACATGGTCATTCGAAGCGGGTCTTGCGTCTATTTTCTTCTCTTATTGAGCTTTTTTCTTACACTCTTCACCTCCGCAAAAGCTGAAACCATTCAAAATGAGGCTGGAACTTATCACCTCTATCGTCCCAAAGGGACCGACTCCGCTCCGGCAATCGTTTTTCTCCATGGCCAAGGAGGAAACGAAAGTCAGGGACGAAATGTTTTCGAGAGTTATGCAGCCAATCGAGGTTATGTCCTGATAGCTCCACGAGGAACCTCTCAAGCACAAAGTTGGAACCTCGACAGAGGGCGTAGAGTGCGCCAAATAGTGGAAAAGGTTATCTCAGAGGGTGGAGTAGACAAGAGCCGCATTCTACTCGTGGGTTATTCAGCAGGTGGTTCTGCAGCCTATAACTTTGGCACAAATTGCAGTGACTTATATGCGGCAATGGCCTGTGTGAACTGTTATATGGCGCCAGGTTCTGCCAATCTGCAGGGAAAACTGCCTGTTCTTATCTTGGAATGTGAAAAAGATCCCAACTTTCCGGCAGCCCAACAAGCAGAGGCAACATTAAAAGAGGCTGGATTTTCCACTACTTTCCAGACCATCCCAGGATATGGGCACGCTTATCCCACTTCGACTGCCAGTCCAAAAATATTGGATTGGTTCGAAAAAACTGTCAAAGGCGACAATGGTAGTCCTAGTGAAGAACCGAGCCAGAGTGATGACGACGATGATGATGACAATGAAAACGACTCTGGCAATTCAAATGAGGGTGAAGAAGGTTCATCGGAGGGTGGAAACACTTCTAGCGATGATGAAAACAACAGCGAAAATGAAAGAGACTCCGACGCTGATGAGCTCTCCACACCTGAAGAGACAAACACAAATGTGGGCGAGAATCAGCCTGCTGAAGAACCAACCGTCAAACCAGAACCTGTGGTCAATACCTATGGTCTTTCCATCGGCGGGTTGACTGATGGCGAAATCGAGAGTTTGGTCACTGAATGGCTGAATACAGTCTGGCGCCCAAAACAATCACCTCCAGCAAGTGGTTCAGGGTGGCGACTCGACGAGTGGGGAGTCTGGGTCAGTGGAGCCATTCAACACATAGGTGGCATTGATGGTTACCGCTCACCAGCTGACTATTGGATTAAAAACAACGCCGAGTGTCGTGCTTATGTCGAAAAGTTGGGTAGCGAAAAATATCCAGAAGCAGGAGCAGGAGAGAAACCTGGGAATGCTGGACAAACAGCGGGGGAAAAAGATGGAGCGACGACAGTTGCAGCAAATAGGCCTGGAGAAAAGACATCTGGTCAAAACGGTGAAGTAACTGTCGCCGACTCAGAGGGCAATTCCTCATCGGGAGGCAGTGGTGATGGGAGCACGTCATCAGCAACGGACAGCTCCACTGAAGCAGCCTCTTCAGAAGCCATTCCTGACTTGGGCGGCCCTTCGACAACTCAGTCAGGTTCTGTTGATTCTGTTAATGGACGAGCCATCGATTTGTATGTCCCATCATCCTTCAGTCAAGATGAAAGCAAAGACTGGGGACTCGTCATTTGCCTTGCTGGCGTTGCAGGTAACACAGGCTACTTGAAGGAAAAAATGCGAGCGGGCTGTGATGCAAACAAGTGCATTTTCGCTGGTTTGAAAGCCAAAAACTCTTCTGGTTCTCCTTTTGGCTTCCGCTGGGAAAATGATCAGGATGAAAACGCAAAGTTCATTGAAGATGTGGTTGCTCGCATTGAGGGACATTACGGCCTCTCATCGGCTCGAACCTACCTCTTTGGTTTCTCAAACGGAGCAGGTTTCATCTCTTTGATTGGTTCTCGAGTGGATAACACTATGGAAGGATACGTCTCTTGTGAAGGCGGCTCTTTCTTTGGAAGCAGTGACAAACAAGTCGTCATCTCTGGCTCTCGTGACATTGGTTGCTCACAGAACGGAAATCGCTGGTCCGCCTATTGCCCTGGCATGGGCCATAAATTCCCAGGTAAGAAGTTGGCAATGTACCAAGACCCAGGTGTTGAACAAACCAAGGATGGCAAAAAGATAAATGGCGAAGAATTGCTCTCTTGGCTCGACAGCTGAGTCTAACTAGAGAAACTCACTTCATATTCAGTTTGCGCATCCATCGATAGAGAGTAGCTCTCGTTACGCCAGTCTCACGCGCAACAGCAGTCACATTGCCGTCATGTCTAGCAAGGCTGCGCTCGAGGAACCACTGTTCAAAGACTTCTCTGGCTTCCTGATAATCGACAGGGAAATTACCATCAGAAGCCCATCCTGGTCCTGAACCGACAGCACCAACACCACTAGGCGCGAGAGAAAGATCCGCAACTTCTATGCGACCAGAACGGGCAGAAATCAATGAACGCTCAATGACATTGCGCAGTTCACGTACATTTCCTGGCCAACTCCAATCACGCAAAGCCAACAATGCTTCCGGGCTAATCTCCATGTCTGGTCTGCGACCCATGTTTTCTGCGCAATCCTTAACGAACTGCTTGGCCAATGGCTCAATGTCACCAGGTCGTTCACTGAGAGGTTTGAGGTATAAGCGGAAAACATTGATACGATAATAAAAATCAGAACGGAAAGTACCCTCTTCGACTAACTCTTCCAAGTTTCTATTGGTGGCACAAAGAAGACGAAAATCTACAGGTATTGGCTCTGTTCCGCCTACAGGTATGATGACACGTTCTTGCAAAACGCGGAGAAGTTTGACCTGTATGGTCAAAGGCAGTTCACCAATCTCATCTAAGAATAACGTTCCACCTGCAGCAACCTCAAAGCGTCCAGAGCGTCTCTCATGGGCTCCAGTAAATGCGCCTTTTTCAGCACCAAAGAGTTCTGCCTCAACCAAAGACTCGGACAAAGCAGCACAGTTAACAGGCACAAAAGGTCCCATGGCTCTTGCTGAACGGCGATGAAGCTCGCGAGCGACCATCTCTTTGCCCGTTCCTGTTTCACCAGTGATTAAGACTGTGATGTCTTGCTCAGCAGCAGCCTTGATTGACCTGTCCAATTCTTGCGAATGGTTGCCTTTACCTAGAACGAGAGGCGCACCTTCAACAGTGAGTCTGTTGAGAGCAGACAATCGTCTTCTCATGTCAATCAACGTACGTCTAGTCTGTCTCGCTGAAAGAACAACAGAGGCCATCATTGCTGCCTGCTCGACTGCACGCAAATGGTCAGGCCCCAAAATGGTCGTACCAGCAGCAACATCGAGATAAAGAACACCAAAAGGTTGTCCTGAATAACCCAAAGGAGCACAGATGATAGCTCTACCAAGATTGTCGCCTTTGACCAAACTAGGAGCAGCTCTACAGTCGTCATCCTTGGCTGCATCAGGAACAAAGACGAGCTCACCTTTTTCTAAGGC
>CAZXTJ010000433.1:0-6998 GCA_964643655.1 uncultured bacterium | reverse complement strand
TCGGTGAGTTCACCTGTATCGTGCATTAACACGGCTTGCTCAAAGAGCTTCTCGCGCTCGGCGCGGTGAGCTCGGAGTTCATCGAGTGAGGCAAAAGTGCGGGCCATAAGACGTTTTTCCCCGGATTCTAACCGTTTTTGATCATATCACGACAAAGGCCTACCTTCAAGGAAGGCCCCTACAAGTGAAATCGGCACTTTGTCGGACTTTCATAACCAAGACTGAGTCACTTTTTTACTCTTCTTTTGGCTTTCAGCAGACGGGATAGATATTCGTCATCCTCTTCGGGCTCATCTTCTTTGACATCAGTGGAGGCTCTTTCCTGCATATCTGGCTCGGCCAATGGGACTTTTGGCTGCCAATAATCATTGGTCTTCTCGTCTTCACTACTCTGACGAACATGCCTTATGCGCTCCAATGCCTTAGAGACAGTGGCATCACTGTCTTCCCTTTTGCTGCTACCAGCCCAAAGAGTCCGAAGAGCAAAAACAGAGACATTGAGTCGGCGTAGAGCACAGTCAAGTAGCCACAGTAATATTGAGAGCATAAGAAGGAAACGAGCCATTGGGTGAACATTACTTGCCTTCTTTTTGGGCAATATAGTCAGTGGTCTTCCATCACCATCTGTGATGAGCTGGCCATCTCCAACCTTGACCAAACTCTGCAAGAAGGCCTCATCGGGCAAAGGATTCTCAAACTCAGGTGAATATGGCATTGAATAGGCCGCCAAACGATTGACTCGTTCGCCGTCACGTAATGTGCCTTGCAAGGCAAGAACGTATGTACCTGGTTTGTTCAAGGGAAAGGAACCTCGATAGCGACCTGGTTCGAACTGAAGCAATTGAAGATTGGGAGTGGCATCTTTCTCTTCTTTTTTCCCAACAATGTCATGAAAAGCGCCATCTTCATCATCAGGACGAATGACACGGAGATTCAATGCTGCAAGATTGAGGAATTGCCCGCCACCACCTGTCAAATCAGCTGTAACATTTACTTGGCTTCCTTGGCGAGTCGTTGTTACTGAGATACCATCATTTGTCACACCACGAGACAACCAACGCAAACATTGAACGAAAAATGGACCGAAGTTATCCCAACGAGCTAATTTCTTACCCCACTCACCACTGACTGATGAAGTAAAGGCCGCGGCTCGTCCAACACCATATTGCCAATGGGCCAACAAGGGCTCATCACGATGAGAAAGCATAGCCACAGTAGACTGGGGACGTGCTGTTGTTGCGATGTAGCCACCTAGTTGAGGAAAAGACTTCATTCCTGCCATGAGAGGACTGACAGTACCTCTTTTCGGCAAGAATTCCTCATTCACCACAACGTTGCGAGCAGCCAACATAGTTTCTTGGGAAAAAAGAGCAGGAATGGAAAACATGTCTTCTGTAAAATAAAAACGGCCGCCACCTTTGAGCGCTATGCCCCTGAGCAAAGGGATGTCTTTGTCGCCACGCCGTCCAATACCAACTGACGATGTTGTGATTTCCTTTTCCAACATCTTTTCGGCAAGTTCAAAGACATGTTCCCTCCCCGGTCCCATTGCCTGTTCTGCATCAGCGGAATCTGCAAAGAGGAGCACATGTCGTGACACCTTTTCGAGCTTGAGCAACTTTTCGTATGCTGCAGACAAGCCTGTATAGGTATATATACCTCCACCAGAAGCTTGCAGGGAGAGTATTTGTTGTTTCAACCCACCTCTATCATTGGCCAATTCGCTCATGGGCACAACCCAACGAGCTCTCGTATTGGTGGCAACAAAACCAAATTTGTCACCGCTGTGCATGAGCTCAACGGCCCTTACAGCACCTTCATTGGCCAATTCGATTTTCTGTATCCCTCGTTCGCTGTAACTCATGGAACCCGATATGTCGACAACGATTGCTAAAGCCAAACTCCTTCGATGTTTGGAACCTGTCACATCCATTGTCACTGGCAGTACTTCCTCGAGGGGTGTTTTGTAATAACCACCAGCGCCGAAGGTTTTTGGGCCACCAAGAACGAAGAGTCCGCCGCCTGTTTCTTTCACGTAACGTCGAATTGTCTCCTGGCGTCGAACACCCAAATCAACGGCCTGCAAACCATCGAGAATGATAGCTGCATAAGGACCAAACTCTATGAGCCTGTTTGGACAAGAACCAATGTCGCGACTCTCGACAATAAATCCAGCCTTCGTGACGACATCAACGAGATGTTTGGCAGGTCCCTGCAATCCATGAACATAAAGGATGCTGTCTCGCGCACCAGTATAAGAAAATGCCTCGCCACGATTGTTTGCCATTAAGCCATCTTCTTGGGGGGCATCTAATTGGGCAGTAAAAATCTGTACACCAGGCAAACGAGCCCTGTCATCAAATCGAATGAGGGTGCGACCACGGTGATATTTGACAGTCTCTTCACCTATGAGGCGTTTGTTGGCAAAAAGTTTTAACTTACCTTGGCCATCGTGATCGGAATTGAGAGCAACAGCAATGGGCAGAGGTTCTCCCAAACGTACTTCCGCTGGAACATCGAGCTGCTCTATCAGAACTTCTTTTCCACTCTTTTTTCCAAGAGGCCAAGACCAAACTTCAATTCCTCGCCTAGCAGCTTCCGCAACCTCCAAAGATGCTTCACCAGCATTCTCGCGACCGTCCGTCAGCAGTACGACTCGACGCCCCCACCCCTCAGGAAAGGTCGCCTGAGCCAACCGAAGGGCCTGGGCCAAATCAGTTGCCGTTCCATCAACGGGCACAGCTGGTAAGGCCCCATCAATGGAACTTGAGGGAGGAGTATCCAATTTTGCTTGCCTGCCAAAAGCAATGAGACCAATACGAGATTCTGGTGGTGCAGCTTCTTGCCAAGTAGCGGCAATTGCGCGAATGGCACCAGTGAGAGCGTTTTTGGAAACACTGTCAGACACATCGGCCAAAAGGAGCAAACATAGACGATTGGAAGGAAGACTGAGGTGAAGACCGGCACTAGCCAACAATAAGGCTGTAAGAAACAAGACTCTAACCAATATGGCCAACTTACCTCGAAAGCCCTTTGGTCCCTTGAGGGCAGTGCGAAAGAGATGAAAGGCTGCCACAAGGGCTGGTAACCACAGCACCAACACCCATGGCCTCAAAAATTTGACGGTCGGCATTGCCATGACTTACCTCACCGCCCGTCCCCGTGACCACACGGCGTACTCAAGGAGTGCTAAAAATGTGGCCAATAAAACAAAGAGCCACGTGATGTTCAAACGTCCTTGGTGACGTTCTGTAGGACCTGCCACCTTACCCTTTGTGTTGATGGGCACACGTCGTAAATCGGATTCCTGACGAGAGGGGAAAGTGACACATAAAGGTCTCTCTTTCGTACCAAGTTTGAGCTTGTAAGTGCCAGCTCGCAACAAAGGTTCAGAACGAAGAATCCCTCCGTACATGGCACATTGAATGATTTTTCCTTCTGGTGCCAAGAGCTCGATTTTTTCACCCTGACTCACTCCTTTGGGGATAGCGAGAACTTGCCCCCCTTCCAATCGAGAAGGAGGTTCGATTTCACTTCTAACGTAGGCTGTCAGGTTTGTGAGGAATAGTGGAAAATCGGCAGTCAATGGCCAATCTGACTTCGTTGGAGCAAAAGCCAAGATGCAAACATATTGTCCCTGGCGAAAGCCTGCAGCAATCATTGGTCTGCCGCGACTGTCCTCCACAATGGCCCTAGCCCATGGAGCTACGAGGAATTGAGAGGCCTCTGTAAAAAAAAGATTCTGCAAAGATAATCCCCGTAATAGTGGATTGTTTCTCTTCCACAGTCCTACACGTGGATTGCTCACTTTGCCACGGAAGATGAAATCAAGAACATCCCCTTCTGGATTGACACAAAGATGGCAGAAAGCTTGAGACTCTTTCACTTCCTTTTTACTGACTATGATGTGAGCCTGTTTTATGTCATCTACGAGCCGAACATTTGGCAAAACGCCGAAAGCACGCCCAAAAAAGGGAGCCATATCCTTGCTCACAAAAACGGAGATATCACTCAGTGGTGCCAGATAAATGTCAACTTGGTCATCTTGAGGGAGTGGATCAACCTTACCATCACTGTGGCTCAAAACCAGCGAGAAATCACCGTCAGGAAAGAGCAAGTTAGAAAAAAGAATGGATTTCTCCTCGCCTGCTTTCAAAGTCACAGAGCGATTGTCAACAACAAGAGAACGGCCCTTCATTGTCAATCCAACTTGAATAGTCTCTTGTGAGTAGTTTGCTATCCGAGCAAAAGCCTGACAACGACTTCCTTCGATGAGAGAGCGACGAACAGTCAATTCAGTGATTGCAGTGTTAGAACAGTCAGTTCCGACCAGTATGATGGTAAGACGACCATCATCTGAAAGTGGTTCTTCGCCTAGACCAGCACCGTCTGTAACGAGGAAAACTGGATGATTCGTGCCTGCACCATCAATGGCCAAGGCGAACTCTGTTGCTTCTCGTAAATCGGCTGCACAATCATAGGCTTTACACTTTTCCAAGGCAGAAAGAAGCACGGATTTTTCCCTAGTCAAACCACAAGCTGTAGTGACACGATTTGTTGCGACCAGCAATCGAGCTTCTGTGCCTTTTGGCAATCCTTCGATGAGCAAACGTGTCTTCTCTTTCGCTGCTTGAAAACGATTGGGCAGCTCATCAATGGCTTTCATGGATGCAGAAGCATCAAGAATTATGGTGACTCTACCTGCTTGTAGAACAGTGCCTTCCACAACAGGTTCTGCCAAAGCTGAACAGAGAAGAATGATGACCAAAATCTGCAACAAAAGAAGAAGACTACGCTGTAGTTTTTTCAGAGCAGGATCACCCTCGAGCTCTTTTTCAACTCGTTGCCACAACATCAAGCTCGAAACACGCAAGGGCTCTCGGCGAGCTCGTAACAGATATAGCAACACAATAGGAATAATCGCCAATAACCACCAGAAGCTCGTAAGGGACAAGAAGTTCATTTGACGACCCCCGCCCTTTTGAGATCGCCTAAAATAGACTCTTCTACATCATCAGCCGAAGAAGCCAAGGTGTAGGTAACACCTCGTTTTTTACACCAGTCGCTAATCTCTCCAGTAAAAGCCTTTACGACCTGGTCATATCTGTCCAAAACAGCAGGAGTCATTGACACTGCCTTCGTAGAGCCACTTTCAGCATCTGTGAGTAACAACTCTCCATCAAATGGAGGTGCTAGCTCTTGTGGAGATAAAACTTGGATGGCGTGCACTTCAAAAGAGCGACCAACGAGTTGCTTTAATCCTTCATCATAGTGTGGATCCAAAAAATCGGAAACAACTATGGCAACACCACGTTTTTTAACCAACTGCACATGTTCAGCAAATGCCCTTGCCAAATTGGTTTGATGGCCTCCGCGAGGAACATTTTCAAGAAAATCCAAAAGTGTAAATAGTGCTGCTTTGCCTCTCAAAGGCCTCAACACCGTGCCCACTCGACCATCAAAGGCTGCCACAGAAACTCTGTCGAGACCCAACAAGGATATGTATGAGAGTCCTGCAGTAAGACGCAGAGCCCAATCTAGCTTTACTGGCGTCCCTTCGAGCATGGAAGCAGATGTATCTACGAGGAAATAGACGAAGAGATCTTCCTCTTCGATAAAAGTCCTAATGAAGGGACGTTGAGTTCTGGCAAAAATATTCCAGTCCACATAACGCAAATCATCGCCTGGCGTATATTCACGAAAATCCGAAAATTCGAGACTCACTCCACGACGAAGACCCTCTCTTTGAGCGAAACCAGCACCAGCAAAGCGCCGCTTCGTCGCCAATCGAACCGTCTCGAGACGGTGAAGGAATTGTCGTGTTAGTAGCCTCTCAGCCACTATCTCTCCTTAGCCTTACGGACTACAGCCTCAACGATGGAACATGTGGTGATACCCTCGGCCTCACCTTCAAAGTTACGAATTATTCTGTGCCGCAATGCAGGCAATGCAACATCGTCAATATCGTCAAAGGCAACATTGGGACGACCGTCGAGGAGGGCAGCTACTTTCCCGGCCAGCAAAAGAGCTTGAGCGCCACGAGGACTTGCACCATAACGAATGTACTTTTTTACCTCTTCTGGAGCATTGTCACTGTCAGGGTGAGTCATCTTGACTAGTTTGGCAGCGTGAGCCAAAACCTCTGGTGCTGCAGGAACCATTTTTGTCAGGGTCTGACCTTCAACCACTTCTTCACCAGTCAAAACAGCGCTCGCTTCTTCTTTTTCAGCGCTAGTCGTGCGGGCTAATATCTCAGTCAGCTCCTCTTCAGAGGGATATTTGACGAGGACCTTAAAAAAGAAACGATCCAATTGCGCTTCTGGTAAAGGATAGGTTCCTTCCATCTCCAGTGGATTTTGTGTGGCTATGACAAAAAAGGGTTCAGTCAATTTCATGGTGTCACAACCAATGGTGACGGAATGTTCTTGCATGGCTTCGAGGAGTGCTGACTGTGTCTTTGGTGTGGCGCGATTGACCTCGTCTGCTAGAACTAGATTGGAAAAAATTGGACCTTTGCGAAAACGAATTTCACTCTGGCCATCTTCCTTTTTCATCAACATGGAAGTACCCGTCAAATCAGCAGGCATTAGATCAGGCGTAAACTGAATGCGACGTGACTGCAGTCGCATGACCTGCCCTAATGAGCGTACGAGCAGAGTCTTGCCCAAACCAGGCACACCTTCCAAGAGGACATTTCCTTGACAGAACAGTGCTGTGAGCAAACGTCGAACGACGAGTTGTTGGCCAACGAGCACCTTACCCAGTTCTTGCTCTAGATTTGAGAATGACTCTCTGAACCACTTAGCACGCTCGACCATATCCACAATAAATACCTTCCTACTTTGACAAGGAATTGAAATAACTTTCGACGACACGGCGGTAGGCTGGTGGAACAGCTTTTCGCGAAAGCACTTTATCCGCTTGTCGTCGATAAACATTGAGATCTTGTTGAATAGCTTTACCGTTTATTTGCTCACCAGATGTCGATGGTGCAACCT
>CAZXTJ010000432.1:0-7023 GCA_964643655.1 uncultured bacterium | reverse complement strand
TTATGGTGGTCCTGTTGAGTGCTCTGCCGTTTTGCAATAGTGTGGCTGCTGATGTGAAAGTTGGATATGGTTGGAGCACAAAGGCTGACGAGACTGAAGCAGTAAAAGAAGCCGTGGCGATGTTGCGCAAGACGACAACCAAGCCCGATTTGGTCATATTGCTCAGCGAAGCTTCTTATGACAATGATGAAATAATTGCTCTCCAGCTCAGGCGAGCAACAAATGGAGCAAGGACTTTCGGTTTGGAAGGCACTTACGCAGTCTTTTCAGGTGACGGGATCCATGTTGGGAAAAAAGGTTCCTTGGCAATTCTTGGCATTGAAGCACCATCTTGGAAAATTGGAGTAGGAGCCATAGAGCTGACAACAGCCAAGACTCCAACTCAAATCAAAGAAAAGACGAGTGCAGCAATAGAGATGGCCATTTCCGATGCAGGAAAAACAAAGGAACATAAACCCAGTTTGATTTTGATTGCGCCAGCCAAGGGTAAGGAAGAGCCCATACTACAAACCATCGAATACGTTTTTGGCAAGAACGTGAGGATTTCAGGAGGGACGCCTGGAGGAGCCAAGGCCACTGCCAACGACAGAGTCGTGAAAAATGGACTCGTTCTAACTGTCATCTATGCTCATACTAAAATTGGGGCAGGCTTTCACGCGGGAATAGCAATTGATAAGAGAAAATCTGGTGTTGTTACGGCTATGGGTAAAAACCATAGAGTAATCAAAGAAATCGACAACAAACCAGCTTTTGAGGTCTATAAAAAATGGGCTGACGGAGCACTAGATGATTTGGATCCAGCTAAATCGCCCATAATATGGTCTCGCTCATTGGCATTGGTCAGGGTTTATAACCTTTCCAACAATAAAATCGGCGAAAAAGTCGTCGTACCCATCAAGGTAAATCCTGACCTTTCCATAGTTCTAGGAGCTAACGCCAGCGAAGGCGAAAATCTATATTTTGCAACAGCTACGAAGAAGGCATACATCAAAAGGGCTGGTACGATTGTTCAGCACTCTCTTGTTGATGGAAAAATCAAGCTCTCGGACCTTGCTGGTGGTCTTCACCTTTATTGTCGGGGGGCTGCCTTCTCCCAATTCGGTAGAGATAAAGACAACCTTATGGTTCTTGTGGAAGAGACCAACAAGAAGATGAATGGGCAGCCATACATCGGGGCATTCACGGCTGGCGAGCAAGGCAATATCTCAGGTTACGGTATCTTTATGGGCAATCTGTCGAGCGCCATGGCTGTATTTGGGAAATAGACAGGGGTTGTTTTGTCAAGGATACGACTGAGTTTCCGCACAAGGATTTTTATGATCGTATCAGCCTTGATGATCTCCTCAATGACAGTAATTTCAGTTTTTCTCCTCAACGATCTCAAAGAAAATATGTCCAGAGAATTTAGAGAAAGAGGAGTACTCCTTGCTAGGGAATTCTCACAGAAAGTCGCTGAAGGCATAGTCATTGAAGACAAAAGGACCCTAGAAAAGTTCATAAAACAATTATGTGAAATAAAAGATGTTCTTTATGTGCATGTCCATAGTTTGTCAGGATTAATGCTTGCAGAAAAAGTGCAAGTCGAGGGAATGGGAAAAGAACTCACAAACTGGAGTAAAACAGACTATTTGGAGATAAAAGAGTTATATGTTGGGAAAGAGCAAGAGTATGCTCTCCTAGACATAAATATCCCTGTCAATTATGAACTCGAGCGTGTTGGATATATCCGCTTGGGTATCTCTCTCAAAAGAATTCGTGACAAGGTCAGAGAACGAATCATCAATTCGTCGTTACTCGTTGTTATCTTCATTGCTATAGGATTAGTAGTCTGTTTTTACTTCTCGCGTTCATTCAGCAAGCCAATTAGCCAATTGCTGGCTGGTGTTGAGAAACTTGGTCAGGGAGACCTACATCATCATGTCGAAGTGCAGAACAAAGATGAAATTGGTGAATTGGCATTGGCCTTCAACCAGATGATAGATGATCTTCGTTCAAAGACCACGTCTATTGACAATCTCAAACGGGCTGAAGAGAGACTCAAGCAAGCCAAAAGAGAAGCAGATTTGGCGAACATTGCGAAAAGCAACTTTTTAGCAAACATGAGCCACGAGATACGCACACCAATGAATGCCGTCATTGGGATGGCTGGATTATTGTTGCGTAGCGATTTGACGAAAGAGCAACGCCACTATGCCGAAACCGTTGGTGTCTGCGCAGAGTCACTTCTTTCCATAATTACAGACATTTTGGATTATTCAAAAATTGAGGCCGGAAAGTTAGAGCTCGAAGTCTTGGATTTCAGTCTCAATAAAACAATGGATGATTTGGCTGCTTTGTTGGCCCACGGAGCACATGAGAAAGGCATTGAACTAATCTGCTTTTCAGATCCTTCCGTGCCCGCTCTGTTGCAGGGCGACCCTGGGCGACTGCGACAAGTACTAATTAATCTTGGCAATAATGCAATCAAATTCACAGAAGAGGGAGAAGTTGTCATCAAGTCTGAATTGGTTGATGACAAAAATGAGCAAGTAACTGTGCGATTTAGTGTGACAGACACAGGTATTGGAATTCCTCGAGATAGAATTGATAGATTGTTTCAATCGTTTTCTCAGGTTGATGCTTCCACAACACGCAAGTATGGTGGTACTGGGCTGGGCCTGGCCATCTCAAAGAAGCTTGCCGAACTAATGGGTGGACAGATTGGCGTGGAAACCAAAGAAGGAGAGGGCTCGACTTTTTGGTTCACGGTAGTTCTGAATAAACAGCAGGAAAAACAATGTCGTGGATTTCCTTCGACTGAGACCATGCAAGGGAAAAACATCCTCGTCGTTGATGACAGTGATGTAAACCGTCAACTAGTCAGACAGCAGTTAGAGTCCTGGGGATGTCGCGTTGAAGAAGCTTCAAATGGTGAACAAGCTTTGGAAAAACTTCATGAGGCCGTGGCTGCTGAAGAACCATTTATGACAGCTATCTTGGATATGCAGATGCCTGAAATGAATGGTCTTACTCTTGGCCACAAGATAAAGGAAAGTCGCGAACTTGAAGAGACCTCCCTTGTTTTACTTTCCCCACTAGAACAGCTCAATGGCGAAACGTCGAAAGAGACTATATTTGCAGCGCTTCTGACAAAGCCTGTCAAAAGTTCTCAGCTCTACGATTGTCTTGCCAAAATTTTGGGTGCTGGAAGTGGAAAAGAGGAAATGGGCGAGACTTCAAACTCCGATTTCTCGAAACATCCACTTGCTGCAGAAGAAAAGAGAAAAATCCGCATATTGTTAGCTGAAGATAATGAGATCAACCAAGAGGTTGCGCTGTTCATTCTTGATTCGCTCGGTTACAGTGCCGAGGCCGTAGAAAATGGCCGCAAAGCCATCAAAGCTCTGGAAAAAGACCATTATGATCTTGTGCTCATGGATGTACAGATGCCTGAAATGGATGGCTTTGAAGCTACCACAGAAATCCGCAATCAAAATTCCCATGTTCGAAATCACAACATTCTAAACCCATTGAGCACAGCGAACTAGCAGAGAAGATTGAAAAGTGGTTTTGATGGTGCCTCAGGGGAAGTAGAACAGTCGGCACCACCTTGGTACCAGAGCTGGCTCAAAAGTTAAGCCAACTTCCGATTTGCAACAATCTAACACTCCGCTATGCCGCATTTTATGCGGTAGTTGAATACTCAGAGGTGTTGGCACACATTTGGCAGTCCCTTGCTTCCATAAAAGAAAAAGATTAGGTAGTTCGTTTTTACACCGTGGAAGGAATTTGAACATGAAAACTAGAAGGCACCGCATTTTCTATGGAACCTTGGCCCTGATGATGGCCACTTCATTGCTGACCGCAGGCTCTGTTTTTGCCGGCGATCCCGCCACTGCCCCAGAGCGCTTGGCCAGCGCAATGGCTGAACAGGGAAAACTCGTGACCACTCTCAGAGCCGAGTTTCACCGATTAAAATACGAAAAAATCCCCCATCCTTATGCCAAATTTTTGGTGGACGTTGAGAAGATAGTTGGGCAGATTGGCTCTAATTCAGCCACTATCGAACATGAGATTATTCCTGACTTGAAGCTCCACACGAGCATATCAGCTCAATCAGGCAACTCGGGAAATCCCTCTGATGACTCAATGACTGTCAAAGAGTTGGCAGATTGGATTATTGGTCATAAATCAGCCATCAAAAAGCGAGTTCAAGGGACAGTAGCCATGTTCCCTTATCTGACAAATTTGACTCCAATGACACTGGAAAAACTTGCCTATGCTGTTACAGCAGACCCTTGTTACGAATACTCAAGTTACCGCAATGAGATTATCGCAGCAGGCAAGGAGTTTCTAGCCAAGCAATCTAAATAGGGGGTGTTCTTCCCTTACCATCCCAAGCTGGGAAACCACAGCTGTGAATTGAGTTTGAAGGTGGCTAGAGCTTTCATCGCTGCTGCCTTGTGCGTTTTGAACAGCTCAGCATTACCACCATAAGTCAACAACCAAGTTGAGTCCTTGTAGGTGATGAAGTAGGCAATGATACCCATCTTTGTTTGCTCATCGGGCTTCATTTCGTAGGCTTCCACTTTTTCGGCACCGAATTTCAAGTTTGTTTTGGTTTTTATCAGATTGCAATGTGAAAGACCTCCAAAGAGGCTGCAGATCTCGATATAATGGGAAACATCGTGTCGAAATGGTTCTTTTTTGTCACCAATTTTATAGACAGCCAAATTGCATCTGTGGCCATTGTTTTTATCACTGCCGTACATAAAGGGCATTGCATACTCTGGTTTGCCTATCCCTTTGGGCGTGTAATACCAGCAACGATCCTCAATTCCTGCCACGAGCTTCCAACCTTTCGGGGCCTGCAGCCAAAAAATCGTTTCTGGAATCTTGCCAGGTTTTGGCTGAGGAATAGACTGAGCTAAGAGCGGGGAAACAAAAAGAAGCAAAAGAACGATTGCCATTATTGATTTGTACATTTTTGACCTCCACACGAGACATCGCAAATGTACCGCCAACAAGGGCCTTGTCGTCAAAACATAGTCCACATGCGAAACTCCGCAATCGCCCGCTGCTACAAGGTGTTTCATTTGAGACATTGTGTGTACATTACTAAACGAGAAAAAGCTCCCTTACCAACCCAAACTGGGGAACCACAGCTGAGTAAAGGGCCTAAAGGTTGCCAGAGCTTTAACCGCTTCTGCCTTGTGTTTTTTGAACAGCTCAGCAGTTCCTGAGTCTCCTTTGGGATTCATTTCATAACCCTGGACTTCCTGGGCTCCAAAACTCGAGCTTGTTTTGACTTTTTTCATAGAGTCGAGAGGAAGACCGACATATAGACTCGAGACAAAGCAATTATCCAGCCACAGAAGGAAAAGCTGGCAAATTGCTCTGTCCTGGTGGAACTCAGCAGCCAAGCTCAGCTGCAAGGTGTATCATGAGAGACACAATGTATACATTGATTACAGTACCTGAGTGCAAAAAAGGCACTGCAGGCAAATCCGCTGGACTTCGTCTTTTAGTAAACTGTGTAAAACAATGAGAAAGGAGTGCTGCCAATGAATGACAGAATTTTAGTCTCGGACAAAGGTATGCGAGCAGCCCTTTCTTATGATTTGGGTGAAAATCCAGGCCTGAAGTTCGACGAAAACGGCTATATTAGCAAAGATAAACTCGCCAGAGTCTCCTCTTTGGCTTGGTGCCCAGAGATGGAAGAGGATGACGAAGATTTCGATGATGTCTTTGTGGAAATCGATGATATAGACGTTTTGCGACATTGTCCCAATCTGAAATGTTTGGTCCTCAATGGCAATTGCATCTTTTCTTTGGAACCTCTGAAAGAGGTTGGTAAGAAGGTGAAGTATGCAGAGTTCTCTTCCAATCCAATCAAGAGCCTCAATGGTATTCAAGGTATGGAGAATCTAGAAAATCTCCAAGTGGATTATTGTCGCCAACTGGAAGATATTTCTGCCTTGGCTGCTCTGCCAAAGCTGGCAAGTGTCGATTTGAGTTATACGAAGCTTGCCGATTTTTCTCCTCTGCTCGAGGTAACTTCTTTGGACTACGTCAATCTTGGTGGCCTCTCTTATGATGAAAGCAGATGCCATAAAGATGTCTTCACTGAGCTGGTAGCTCGTGGCGTGAGGATAATTGGCCAGCACGAAATAAACGATTGGGTGAGGAAGTGGGCCCAAGCGGCAGGCACCGTGGCTCCCAAAGAAGACACTGTTGCTTCTATCCTCAATGAATTGGGTTTAGTCGAGTTAGAGAGGATTTGGGCAAAAGATGGTGTGAAAGCCACATCCTCTGTTGGCAGAACAATCCTAATGGAATTGGCCTATATTTTTGGTCCCAGTCGTGAAGACAAAGAAGAGTTCGAGCAAAAACGCCTTGAGCTCGTGCGCCTTTTGGTAAAGGCTGGGGCTGACCTTGACGCAGACAATTCTGGTACGGCCTTGACTCATACTCTAGCCAAGCGTGAACCTGACATTGCTCTTGCTGATCTTTTACTCGAGCTAGGAGCCTCTCCCAATGTACCCAAAAGAAAACCTGCTTTGGCTACTGTCTTGGGTTTTTGGCACAAAAACCATCCAGAGGAAGCACTCGCTTATGCCAAAAAGTTAATAAACAAAGGTGCTAATCTGAACAATGAAGCAGTCAGGAAGGTAATTGGAAAGAAAGACTTGAAGTCCGCTTTTTTACCTGATGAAAGTAACTCGAACATTTAAAGGGAGGCCCCTGTGCAAAGAACACCATCTGGCGGAGAAAAACAGAGCACACAGCCTGGTAAGGGTAAAAGGATAGCGGGACTCAAGTCTTGGCATGTTTGCCTACTCGTTGTTGTAGCCGCGTCACCGATTTTGTTTTTGTTGGGAGTTGCCTTTTTGGGGTTCTGTGCTGGTTTAGCCGTGCCCTACTTCAAGGATAATTTATCAAATGCCCAACAGACAAAAGCGAGGCAAGACATCGAGGTCATTCGCTGCGCCATCGCATTGCATGACGCTCAGAATAGACCCATTCAAGGGACTAGTTTAGCTC
>CAZXTJ010000431.1:0-7034 GCA_964643655.1 uncultured bacterium | reverse complement strand
TGTCAACAGAGGCTGTCAGAGAGATAACAAAAGGTCGCCTACAGGGTGCGGAATGCTACTTTCGAGAAGCTTTGAACAAGCTGCCTCAGGCAACAAAATCCTATGCGAAAAAGACTCCTTCTGTGGTGTTGACTCGTCTCGTCCTCTTGGATCAATACGTTCGTATTCTCAACAACCTGCCCAATGATGAATATGATAGGGCTTATGCTACTCTTGAAGACAATTTGACGACTGCTTATGCTGAACTTGCCACGACAAGTTTTCACTACAAGGATGTTTACTCCTTTTACCTAACCCAATTGGAACTCATAGCTGGCCTAGCGACGCTTAGACGTCTCCAAGAGTTGGATAGTGCCCTTCTTGCGATGACACATCTACTTGACCAACCCCGTCCAGCTTGGTTTTTTGACAGACAATTGCTTGGGCGCAGAAAACTGCAGAAGCTCATAAACAAGAAATACAAAACTGACGAGTTTGCACTCCCCGGCAAGGTTTCCATGGGCAAAATCGTAAATACTGCCAATTCTGCTTTAGAAGACGGCACTTTCAACAAACAAATGAGTGCCTTACGTCTGTTTTCAGCCCTCAGTTGCACGAAGAGTCCCCCAAAAAACGCACTGTTCGACTATTTTCGCTGTGTGAGCCTTATTGAACAGAAGAAGCACCCAATCAACAAAAGAACCTTAATGCTCAAATCTCTTTGTTTTCTTTCATTGAGAGAGCACAGCAATAGATGGCCTTCCTATGAAAAACTGACAGCAGAACAAATCGATGAAAGAAATGCATTATTAGATACTCTTCAACTTTGGCTAAAGGGTTTGGGTAAAAGTTGTGAGCCACATTTCTGGTCAGCTTTCACAGCAAAACTGCCACCGGGCGACCCCATTTCTCTCGCCATTAAAGCCGCAAAAAAGCATGGCCCAGAGAAAAGGACCATGCTTTTGCAGGCTAACAAACTGCTTGAGGAGATGTTGCCTCTGCTCTCGCCTCAGAGCCGAATGGCCCTTGAGCGATTGAAACAAAACCCTCTGCTACAGTCGAATTAGCTAGAACGACGGCGGCGACGGCGGCGGCGTTTTTTCTGTGCCTTTTTACGGCGATAAGGACGTGCGCCAGCGGAGAGACCATAAGGAATCTCGTATTCGTCGAGTAGACGATATGCACTTGCCAAGCTGTCTTCAGCAATGGCAGCGACAAGACGTGGTTTTACGGAAGCGGCCACTGTAGCAGCTTTGAGGTAATAAACATCTGCTGCGTCGAGGAAAGTTTTTCTCGAAACTGCGAGAGGTTTCTCGAGTAATTCTTCGAGCTGTTCTGGAGGAAGTCTGAAAGCAGCGCGGCGACCACGGCCAGAAGATGCTGCCAACTTGACCATTTCCCCTTTTTCTTCATCTGAATAAAGAACAAAAGCACCTGATGGAGTATTGCGTGGTGGGCGACCAACCTGGCGTGGGCGAAGAGCAACGCAGCGCAGTCTAGGAGAAATACCGATGAGAGCATCGGCTACTTCGTGACCAGGAACGAATTGAATGGATGTATCAATGATTACACCGTGAACATCCTTTGTTCGTACTTCGTGAAATGCATCTGCCAATTTGTCTACTTCAATGGCTTTGCACTTGTTGGCTTTGACAGCTTTCACTACAGACTTTGAGAATTCACCGTTCTCACTCACCACTAGGATGATTTGCTTGTCTTTGGTGGACATTGGCGTCCCTCCTCTTAAGTTTTTCCAGTCCCTACACCCCCAACGGCTAAAAAAAACTGCCGAAAAGACAGACTGGAAGTACGTTCTATCAACCTTGAGAAAAAAGTATAGCAGATGGGGACAATATAGTCCAGCTGACTACTAAAGTATTGCAAAGAGCAAGATTTAATGTGGTTTGTCTAGGCCAGAAATAGCCTCATTTATGCGTTTTCTCAACCTAATTGCTACATCATTTTCATTTTCAGCAATTGAAGCAAGCGCTTCTCGGCCATACTCTTTGCCTCTAGCAACGATGTTTCGAGCTTTGCAACAAACAATCAAGGGAATGGAGACTTCAGCAAATGCCAAGGTGTCACCCAACCGTTCTGCCGCGCTACGAGAGAGAACAAAGGACCTGATAGCTCCAGCCCATCTATCAAGTTCTTTTCGAGAAAGACCCTCCTCATATCGCAATTTCTGGATTAGCCTATCTGCCAATCCAGGCTTGAGACGCTCTGTGGACTGAACAATACGCTCAAGTGCTTTATCGTATTTCTTTTCCTGTCTCTCGAGCTGACTGAGTGCTAATCTCGCTCTTGCTTCCAAGGGACCGCCACCAATCTGAGTAGCCAAATCCACTGCTCTCAAGAGAGAGGCCTTTCTTTGACCATAAGAAGCTCGCTCACCCATTATCAAATAACAGCGCGCTTCCAGAGCTTTTTCATCACCAGCCCTGGCAATCGCCGCAACCTGTACAGCTTTCGCCAGTCCATTCATTTGACGCTCATTTTCGAACTCCAAAACTGCGTGCACAAATCCAATGAGCGCGGCTTCAGCAGGACCTCTTGGATAAGGTACTGTTTTTTTGCCTTCCTCAAAGTCCTTTCGCGATTTTGTTCGTTCATTGAGCGAAGCGAAGACTCTTGCTCTTGCCAACAAAGCTCTACCGAGAAAAAGTTCATTTCTAACTGCTTTGGCCTTTTTGATAGCCAAAGTGAAAGCCTCTACAGCTTTCTTGGGTCTCAAACAGTCAAAGTAAAGCCAGGCCAACTCATAGGTCATCTCTGCCGAAGCCTTTTCTTGCGTGAGCAGCAATTGCGCTTCGTCGAGGTCATAATTGATTTGCTTTTCTCGAGCTTTGCTCAAGTCGTCTGCCCAGCAGCAATTAACTAACAAGATTGCCAATATTACAGCCAAGAACTTCATTCTTTTCCTTTACCTTCATTACTTTGCCCAAGACGTGGAGGTTCTGGTAACTCTTGGGCATTCCTCGCCATCTCTTTGAGCATGCCATATCCCCAGATGGCTGCAATCACAGCAACGACACCAGATATCAGCAAAAGCTCAAGTGATTGTGCGGTAATACCATAAATCAAACCCAAAGTCGCACTGCAAGCAAAGATCATTGTTGAAAATGCCCTGCTGGGTAATTGTCCCCCTGTGAGGATGTGTTCCTCGGCACATTGCTTACAGAGCTGAGGTGCAAGCTGGCGACGTTTCCCCTGAGCAAAGGGCACAATTTCTATTGGTACTTCAGGAAAGGCTATTTCTTTTGTTGATTGCCCACACATAGTACACATTCCACGCCGATGATAAACTTCCCGACAACCAAAGGTTGCGCAGCCGAAATTATAATCCCAACATTCTTGGTGATGGGGCGTAGCGCATAGTTCGCATTTTTTTTCTGTTCCCCGTTCGATTGCATTGCCACAAACGGGACAGGTGATATTTTGCGGAAGATTTTCGTCCATATCTACTTCTAGTATCGGCAAGACCTCAGATCAATTACTATTGATGTAACAATTTAGGCAAATTGAAGGGCGCGCATATGTTTTCGAGGTATCGGCTTCTCCGTTTCCTCGGTGGTCCACCGCCCGATATGGTCTCATTGACGCGTGATGAGCAAACGGGCGCTTCAATGGTACTCCATATGCTACCAGAGGCCTTGGGAGCTGAATGTCCAGAGCGTCTAGATATTTTGGAAGAGACTCTTGAGCTTCTGTCAGAAGATCCTGTCCCTGGCGTTCCCCAAGTCGGAAGTTGGGACCTCGATGGTGAAACTCCAGGTTTTACAGAGATGTATATTCCTGGTCGCTCCCTCTCCTCATTGCTTTCACAGACCATGGGAAAGGGTCAACGACTACCTCACGCTGCTGCTGCCGCCATAATTTTGCGTATTGCTCGTGTCTTAGAAGGAGCTCACAAGCTCGATATGGTCCATGGTGATTTGCGACCAGCCAAAATCCTCATTGAAAAAAAGGAAGTCCACATCCTTGGTTATCCTTGGTCTGCCTTTCGCCCCTTCGCCTTTGAAAAGTCACCACCAACTACTCTTGCCCATCTTCCTCCTGAGGCATTGTCAGGAGCTAAACCCAATGTTCGATGGGACATTTATCAACTCGGCCTCATTGCCTATCAAATATACACAGGTGAAAGGCCCTTTCCCGATTTGGAAGGGCTTGCTGCAGCCCAACACCGCTTGAGTAATGACATCCCACCTGTTGGTGAAAGACGCCACTATTTTCCCAAGGATCTTCAAGAGATAGTCATGGTTTTGTTGGCAAATGATCCTGCCAAACGTTTTGCTTCGGCTCGAGCCTTTCGAAAGGCCATGGAATCCTACCTGAGAAAGGCGAAAAATGGCCCTGTTGAACTCGTAGAATCAGCTGCAGTGACGAGTCGAAAGTTCGTCAGACCAAGAAAAACTCGCAGAAAAATCAAAGAAGCGCCACTCATTCTTCCCCAAATGCCAGTAAAAGAAGAGGAACCACCGCCTCGAGTGCAAATGCCCAAAATACCTCCAATTTTGATAGAACTCATCGCTGCTTGCCTCCTCTTCATCTTTTCAGGGATTCTAGTGATTACTTCTAGCCCCAGCCCTTCATCTCTACCGCCACGCATAGTTGTGAAAGCTGCCTTCCCAAAAGGAGGCCAGCCATGAAAGAAAAACTGGTAAACGAAAAGGTAGGTCGCTTTGAGTTGCTCTCTGTTCTCGGTGAAGGAGGTATGGGCACTGTCTATCTTGCCCATGATCCCGCCAATGACGAACGAGTTGCGCTCAAGCTGCTCGGAGGTGGTGCTGCTCCTGGTGACAAGATGGCACAGCGTTTCGAGCGTGAGTGTCTTGCTCTCAGCAAACTGAATCATCCCAACCTCGTTGAGATTTACGAGTCTGGTGAAGCCAATGGACGCCTCTATTACACAATGGAGCCAGTCAATGGCCAAAGTGTAGACGAGATTATTTACAACAAAGGCCTATTGTCGCCTGAAAAGGTAGTCACCGTTTGCCGTGACTTGGCAGACGCGCTGGTGGCTGTTCACGAAGCAGGCCTTCTACATCGCGACATCAAACCTGCAAATGTGCTCATCGATAAAACAGGCCGAGCAGTACTGACTGACTTTGGTCTCGTCAAAGTGCAGGGCATGTCTAACTTGACGCAAACAAATGTCTTTGTAGGTACTTACCAATATGCAGCGCCAGAAGTGTTGTCAGGACTACCACCACGACCTCGGAGCGATATTTACCAGCTAGGCCTTCTCTGCTACATCTTACTCACAGGTGATTTGCTGCCCTTTGGCCAATCCTTGCAAGAAATTGCACGAAAACTGATGGTAGAACGGCTCACACCGCCCAGCGTCATCCGCGATGGGATTTCGGCAAAACTCGATTCCTGTGTAATGAAAGCTGTGTCGCGTGATCCTGAAGAACGTTTCGAAACAGCAGCTCAATTCCGAGATGCCCTTGATAAGGCACTATTAGAGACAGCCACGACAACCACTGTTGCTGTCAAACCAGCATTACATAGACCAAGAGAAGTGGCAGTCAAGGAAGAGCAAGAGGAGGAGTGGGCTTTCGAGTTACCTTACCTTTCTCCAACGGCCATACACCTTTTGCTCTTACTGGCCATCACTTATGCCGCTTTTGCAATTGCCATCAGGTTTAGGGTGCGTTCACGGCCCATTGTCTCTGTCAGGGTTGCTCTCTCCTGGATTGCTTCTGATTGGGAAGCTCTTTCGTTCCGTCTAGGAGAAGTAAAAGACAAAAAAGAACTTCATCGTGTCGTTAAAAGAATGCAGAAAGCAGACACTTTGGCACATGCCATCAACAAGAAGTTGCCAAAACTGTTGAAGCGAAATCTAGTAGAGAGCAAACTATTGATTCACTATCTGCTCAAGGCAGAACATTCCTTGGCACTATCTCGTCGTTGTCATAATGAAGGAATTGGTTACCTAACACCTGCTGAAAAGACTTTGAATACTGTTCTGTTTCATATGGCCACAGTTTTAGCCAAGAGCTCTAACAAAGAGGCTGTCGACACTTTGGCCAAATGGCAACAGCGTCTTCTAAACGAACCATCCTTTGACAGAAGGGTGGACAAAGTTCTCTCGGCTGCAGGTTTGCCTGGTGCTGGAGAACTGTTGGTTGCAGCAGACACGATAGTGCGCTGCAAGAGGAAGAAGTTTGAAGGAAAGGAACGACGCCGATTATTAGAATCCCTTTCTTTCGCAGCAGGAGATGCTAGTCAGCATGAAAAACTTGCTCTTATCTTCAAGCCACTTACAGGTGGAACGAGCCCCCGTGAATGGGCTAAAAAGCAACTTAGGGAAGGTAAATAAACAATGGAGAGAAGAAAGGGTTTCCTTGTCTGGTTGATCCTTTTTATTGCCATCGTTCTCTCAATTGTCCTTTATTCGTTCCTCTTCCGGGCCACAGGAGCTCATAGACTCACTGCCAACATCTACCACGGTCACCTTGCCAGCCAATTGGCGTCAGGTGCCATAGATCTAGCTACTGCCTCTTTCAAAGAATGGGCCGATTCACCTGGTGGCCCACTCTACGAACTTCTCATCAAGTCAGAAAAAGCCGAAGACGTCAATGGTTTCTTATCATTGTCTCAAATTCCAGGTTTCGATGATCGTTTGGAGAGATTGCGTACTTCCCTGTTCAAAGGACGCAACGTTGATATTGAAATGAGAGCTTACTTGGCCTCAGTTGAACAACTAACCAAAGACAAAGAAATGGGCATTGATCCTCGCGAGAAAAAGGGTTCCCTTGTCATCTCCGCAGAAGTAACAGTCCTCAATGCTTCTAAACTACGCACGTCCGTCATCCCCTTTAAAATAGTCAACCTCGTCGCACCAGTGTTGTCACGTTTCACCCTCTTTGTGCCCAATCCAGAACCAAATGAAACTTCTCCACATTCACCAAGAGACAAAGGCTTTGGTGGTTACAACCTCTATCAAAACAAAATCGACGGCACTGCTACAGAAGCTAGACCAAACAACATCCCCCTTATTTTCTTCAACCACCCTTTGGGTACTACTTTAGGTGTACATGATTATGATT
>CAZXTJ010000430.1:0-7054 GCA_964643655.1 uncultured bacterium | reverse complement strand
CTTCTGTGCAGCGCCTTTTTGAGTTTCAGGGTCAATCTCTTTCCAATCGTCTTTGGCGTAACCATCCAAAGTGATGGGAATTTGCAGGGAGACAGTGTGAGAACAAACACCGCCACCATAAGAGGAACCACCAGAATAACCTGCACCAGCAGCACCAACAGTGAGGACGGAGATAGTTCCAGAAACCAGACCAACATTAGTGTCGATAATAATCTTGCCCGAGCGAGAGACAGCTCCGGCGGCACCTGCTGCAGCAAAATCTGAAGTTACAGCCACGATTGGCGCGGCCAGAAGGAGACCAGTCGTCGAGAAAGGAACCTCTTTTACCTCAGCCGAAGACTTGGAGAGCATAGTCTTGGCTGCATGTTCCAAAAACTCATTACGCTGTTCCATCTGACGCTGCCAAGCCGAGTTATCATCTTCACGACCAGTAAAAGACTGAGCAAAACAAACACTGGTTACGAGGAACATCATTACCATCACCGCTAAACGTTTCATTCAGACCTCCTTGGTTGTTGTTTTTGCTGTGGGCTATTTATCAAGGAGCTTGCCAACTTTGTCTTTTGAGGGAGTTTTTCAGTGATGAAGCGTCTTTGGAGTGTTTTGATGGGTAGATTGGGAGTGTGACAAGATTGGCACAGTCGTGGTCGGAGACCACGTTTTCTTTAGTTTTCGACAGACCGGAGGTCGCTCTCTTCTTCTTTTTCTTGCGACCGGAGGTCGCGTATTCTTACTCTTCTTCTAGCCGCAGGCCACCATTGATCTACCCTAAATACATGCAAAAACTAACCTTATACATGCTGTTGCTACTGATAGTGACACTACGCCCTAACAAAATGAAGAGTTTTGCTGTCATGAACTTACGGAGTTTGAGATTGGTGCGATTGGGCAACTAGTGACAGAAGAAGAACGAAGAGTAAAACAAAACCGATTTCTGACAATATTGTGGATGATACCCTCCATAATCTTGATTGCCTTGGAAACGGCCCATTACATAGCCTCTCCAGAAACCTTCTTTCACAAATTATCTGATCCACCGCACTTTGGCATCATTGTCTGTGTAGTCTTGCCCCTATGTTTTGTTGCAACAATTTTTACAGTGGCCATTAAATACGAAAATTACCTCAACAACAGACTTCGTGATGCTATCAATAATGGAGAATACTGGTACCACTGGCAATACAGTGAACCCAAAACAGTGCTGTATGAAAGACGATCAACATCGAACTATGTGCTTTCCGGTGAAGAGATAGAAAATGTCAAAGAGATTTATGTCAGTCACCATGGCCTATTGGTGAACGACTATGTCATTCCTTTTTACCGGTTTGGTGTCAGGCTTCGAACGGTGGATATCTACAAAGGAAAAGAGCCCAGTATCTATTTTTCTATTCGTGCCTACACTGGAGCAAAAGTACCGGACTTTCTCTACTTCGCCGCTGTACCTCTGCCAGATAAACTCGATCCTGAAGAAACAGTCACTAGCATTCTGAATAAATACAACAAATTCGTGCAGAGAAAGCCTGATCGGAAAAAACAATGTAGCCGTTACTTTTTTATCCTTATCTCAATCGCCCTACTTTGTTTCGTCATCTTTTTCTAAAAATGAAAGGTGCAAGATTGCACAAACACCACAGCAAAATCGTTACTTTGTTATCCATATTGCTACTTGTTTGTAACGCAGCCATAGCTGCAACAATGAGCCTTTCTGAACTCGCCCAAAAAGACGAGTGCCCTTTCAAATACAAACTGACTACTGATGAGGAGTTCCTTCAAGTAGTTGGCAATCCTGCCAAAACCATTGAAAACAAAGATGGTGGCATCCACTTAAAGGTCCTCAAGTACAAAGATGGAAACGCCAGGTTCATTCGCAGTCACGATGCCAAACACCCCTACTCATTGGTCTCTGTGTGGGTCTATGCCCTCGATGGACCAATGGACATTGGCCAAGACAGGGCAATCGTTTTAACGAATACAGAACAACTGCAATTTTTCACTGGTCACACAGGCCTGGAGGGGGTGGACCTATCGAAGCTGAATTTGCAGACCCATGCAAAATTGCTTTTTGATAGCCCCTTTGACACAAAGACCAAATGGCCCGAAGCAACGAAGTTACCCAAAGGTTTCAGTCCCCAAAAAATGCTCGAAAAAGCCAAGTATCCTGGCTTGGGAATAAGAGAGTTACACAAAGAAGGCATCACGGGAGAAGGCATTCGCATTGCCATCATGGATCAACCACCCCTTTTGCACCATGAAGATTATCGACATGCATTTGAGTTTTATGACAATACTAAAACACCACGTTCCAATCCTCAGATGCACGGAGCAGCTCTGGCATCAATCAGTGTTGGTAAAAGTTGTGGCGTGGCACCAGGAGCAAAACTGCACTACTACTCTGTGCCAATGTGGAAAGGTGAAAACACCTGCTACATAGATAGTCTCAATGCAATCGTAGAGAAAAACAAAACACTGCCCAAAGAACAAAGAGTGAGAGCAATCGCATGCTCTACAGCAATGTTCTATCGCTACCCAAGGTATGACGAATATAGAAAAGCACTCGAACGAGCTTGGAAATCAGGAATAGTCGTCTTCACATGTGAAGACATAAAAAAACCGAAGTTTTATTACTGCATGCTCAATTGTAAAAGGGGCGCAGATCCTGACAAAGTCCAGAGTTACGAACCTGTATCTTGGAAACAAGAGGCCTTCTTGGCAAAGGTGAGCTTATGGATTCCCGGTGGGACAAGAACTGTGGCTAGTCCAAATGATCCTAGTGAATATGACTATGACAAAGATTGTGGTTCGAGCTGGGGCACACCATTTCTGGCAGGGCTGACAGCCCTTGCATTGCAACTAAATCTAGAGATGAAACCTGATGAGATTATCAATCTGCTGCACAAAACTGCTCACAAAACCAAATTTGGTTTGGTCGTAAATCCCAAAGCCTTTGTGAAGGCGGCAAGAGCGGCCAAAAAATAGTCTATGTTATTCGCTCAGAAAGCCAATTTCGCCTTGAGCAAAGAGTGGGCAAAACCATCACTCTGAATGGTTTTCCAGCGATTGTAATCTACGATAAATCGAAGAGCGCGGTTGTTCGTCGAGATAGAAGCCCCCTTCTCTTTTATCTTGAAAGCAGACCAACGTGAAGTGAGCTGAGGACCATTGACGTAAAAATAGACCTCATTCTTTACGCCACCTTTGGCCATCCACGAAGCAGGTACATTTCCCTGGCGATTGAAGTTGTACCAAGACCTATCAGCTGAGGAGAACCAGAGAGGAAAAGAATGCTGTTCGCGGTAATGACCAGGCGCAATGGGACCGAAACAAATGTGGATAGCAGGGACCCCGAGAGACTTGTAGATGGCCTGAGCCACAGTAGTTACATCAACACAATTGCCATACCAGAAATTGTTGCGCAGGAGGAAATCCACTTGAAAAGAAGCACTCCAATTCACACCCTTGTGCACAGCACGGCCGGCAACAGAAGTGATGTGTTGGCGTTTGTATTTCTCTTCTTCTGTTACTTTTTTGGCGAGGCGTTGCCACTTCTGGGATTTCGGATTGTGGCGGGCAAGCTCGGCTATGGCTTCTACGCTGTAACGTCGATACTTGAGAACTTCGCCCAACCAGAGTTCCACCTTCTTCACTGTGGCTGCCAAATCACCCTTTACGAGGAGCTTATTCTTTTGCACTAACTTGCGACAGATTTGCAGAGTTTTGGCAGAGATAGTCATGAACTCATAGGCCTCTTTGCCCATTACTCCGTCGGGAGCAAAAGGATAGGCATAATCGTTATATCCACCAAACATACCCTGCCTATTGGCCCACACCAACTGACAAGCCAAATCGAGCTTCTGCAGAGACTTCTGATCCTTGAATGAATACAGTATGCCGGCCTTCAGAGCCTCTTCTTGAAAGAGACGGCCATCACGAACAATCTGTTTCTTTAGCTCAGCTGATGATGCCATATCGTAGAGGACACCATCATTGAGGGCTTGCACTATGGGAGCAAGGGAACCAGGTTTTACCCAACCATCATTGGCATAGTGGCAAAAAAGTGCGAGGCAGACCTTCTTGCCACTTTTATTCGGTGGCAGACGAAAAGTACCATTGGCTGCGTCGAGGCGATTTTTGAATTCATGCCAAACGACAGGTTGTACGCTGTAACGTTGAGGAAGTCCGGCAAGTAATGTGCGAGGAACAGAAGCTTCAAAAACTTTGCCCCGAACAAACTTTGCCGAAGAGTTTTTGATGTTTTTGATGAAAGCACCAGTCTTGGCATTCCACTGTTGAATTACATTGCCCCAAGAGGCCCAAACGATGGCATAAACAATCTTGCCACCAACAATGAGATTAACGCGGTAATGAAACTGAGCCCCCTTTTTCGGTAGCGCTTTGGGAGCAAACATAAAAAGCAATGAACTATCGTTTTGAGCAAAGGCGAAACGATGAAGGTCATCACAAGGAGCAGCTGCACCTGCTTTTTTATCAGCCTTGATGGCACGAGTGTCATGGAGTTTGTCCACATCCACCAAAGAGGTGGCCAACCAATCATCACCATTACCATCAATGACTATGGAAGAGACTTCCTGCCGCAACTTGGCCACAGCAGTATCAGCACCCTCTTCGCAGAGGAGTGTGAGAGCTTTTCGCTGCTCATTAGTCGTCACTCGTAAATAACGCCTGAGAGCCAAACGACCGCGACCGTTGAGTTGGTCTTCTTTGGGCAATGAAAAGATGGCTTTATAAACTTTTCTTTCAATGGGACTTTTGGCCAAAGAGAAAGTAGCAGTGAGGAGAAGAGCTAAGAGAACAAAAGCGATAGACTTTGTTTTCACAAAGACCCCCTTCTTGTTCCTCCATTATAAGCAAAATGACTGTTACAATCGAAGAAGCAAATAATGGGAGAGAAAATGAAAATCAACCACATAGCCCTCTGGGCCAAAGATATAGAAAAGATGAGAGACTTTTACGAAAAGTACTTTCAGGCCAAGAGCAACGATAAATACATCAATGAGAAAAAAGGATTTCAGTCTTACTTTCTGAGTTTCCAATCGGGCTGTAGGTTGGAGATTATGCACTCAGAAAAGACAAGAAAGGAGCAGCCTGCGGCTGCTTTGGGATTATGTCATTTGGCTTTTTCTTTGGGTTCCAAAGAAGCTGTCGATGAAATGACAGAGAAACTCATGGCAGATGGTTACAGCAAAATTGATGGTCCCCGGACTACAGGAGACGGTTATTACGAAAGTGTCTTCCTCGATCCTGAAGGAAACAAAATAGAGCTGACAGTGTGACCATGAACTTCCAGGAAATTTTTGAAAAATACCAATGGAAAGCCATCAAAAACTGCCCTGGCAGATACACATTGGTAGGGGGAACAGTCTCGGCATCTCCGACGGAATTCCTCCATGCAGAAGTAAAAGTGCGCAAGCTCGAGCAATCAAAAGCTTCTGATGAGGTGCTGGTCGTCCATTTCGACGACGGCTGTGGATTACTCAGTTATCGCAAAGATGATGGCACCTATCTGCACACCCTCAACTCGGAAAGTGGCTTGAAACGCAAGATAGCGGATTTGCAGAGCTGAAATACTCCGTTGAGTACGTAACGGTCCAAATAAGGACCCACTGGTGGTACACATGTTGGACCATATGCTGGTAGAGGCATAATGGAAGGCGTGCCAGTCCTTCTCCAAAACCCCATGAACAAAGAAACGAGCCAGCGAGGCGCTGCTTTGGCACGCATCTCGCTATTAGATGGGGCAACAAAAGAAAAAACCTGAGGAGCGAATAGCATGTTCAAAAAGACCATTTGCCTCTTGGCCCTGATAATCCTCTCCCAAAGTTCACTTCTTGCCATCGATGTAATGCAAGAAGGCAGCGACGACGAATTGGTGCTCTTCACAGTGCCGTCGTACTGCGAGTTGGACTGGAGCTCTCCGAAAGCCTTGCTAATTAGCGCGACGAAATCATATGCCACTCCGCAGTTTCGGTCTTATAGTAAGAGAGCCATCGGCCACGTCTTCATCCTGTTGCGCTCGTCATCGGCAGAGTACGACGTGTTGACAGGAATGGTAACGGGCCAAGAAGACGAACTGAAAACCTTGGCTTTGGAAAAAGGTTACGGCTTGGGAGTTTTAGGTGCAGACGTCAAAGGTAAATTGGAAGAGAAAGAAAAGCTGGAAGTGGAGACGAACGACCGCTTGGCCAGAGGAACATTGGCCTACATCCGTTTCAAATTGAGCCAGGAAACTTCGAAACGACTTTTTGATTATTACGAAATGTATAGAGACCGAGGTCACTGCAATCATTACGGTGGAGCCAATCGCCCACGTTATAGCGAAGGCGGCGGCTGCTCGGCTTTTGGTGTGAGTTTTTTGGAAGTTGCCGGTTTGATGACAATGGATTATGAGTCAAATTGGCAAGTGGAAGTGAACATTCCCGAGAAACATTATGGTGGGCCACTGACAGGGAAGAATGTGCCATTCTCGGATGTTGTGGTGGACAACTGGAAAGACTCGAAGTGGGCTGTCGATGATGAAGCACACATCAACTTGAAAATGTGGGATCCATCATTGATATACAAGTGGATCTTGGCCCAGCACGCTAGAGAGTTGAAAGATGGCACGCCTTATTATTTGGCAGTGACCTTTGGCAAAGCCAAGGGGCTCGTCGTGGATTGTCGGCAAATGCCCACGCCCACGGAGCCCGTCTTTTTGGATGTATGTAAAGCGCCCAATCCTTACGGTCGTCAGCCAGGGTTGTATCCCGGTGACAACAATTCGAATGTTGCGCGAAATCATTCCATTGGCATAAATCATATGGATATCTCGTTGGCGCCATAAAGGAGCTTCGCTCCTTTTGCTCTTTTGCTCCACTCTGCCTATGTTAGACTGCTTCTTCTGGAGATGAGATGGTGGTTTCTAAGGTACCCACTTTGGGTAACTTCATACCCATATTGAGTAGGCCGGAGGCTGGCGAATGAAACAATACATGGTCATCGAACCATTTAAACCCGGCTGCTCAGTGGGATGAATTGACGGATTTTGAGATAGTGCCTG
>CAZXTJ010000429.1:0-7084 GCA_964643655.1 uncultured bacterium | reverse complement strand
CTCCCCACCTCCATCAAGGGCGCCGAAAGGCGCCTTTTCCTTTTGTGGAGAAAAAGCTAATGGCAAGTTTGTTGTAACAGCCCTCTCCTTATTTCTGATATTCGTCAAAGACTGAATTTTGAGAGGGTTGGATCACAATGAAAAACTCTATGAGTCAATTCGAGACTGAAGAAGCGCAACAAGCTGGCAAAGACTATCAAGCCAAATTGGCCTGGGGTTCAGTGCTGAGGATGGCTGCAGAAAGCGTTCTGTTACAGAAGCTTGTGCAGAAGACTTTCACGGCGGAAGAGCGACAAGAGCTATACGGGGAAATTGAAGAATATCTTCAAGGTCCAATGACAGACTCCATGTTGATGTCCATTGAGATGGGTGTGAAGGCTGTGGGAAAACCAGAGAAACTACCCGAAACCATCGCTCTTTTTGAAGAGACGAAAAGGATGGAACTGCTGAAAATACAGCGTGTCTGTTGCGAAGATACAAAAGAAAAACTCTAAGCGAGAGAAGCTAATAAGCTGTCTGACAGTCAATTCCTAGCTCAGCGCATTGAGCCATCATCTTGGACTTTATCTCGGCAAAATGTTCGTCTGTGGCTTGCTCTTCCCAGCCATGTTTTTTGTAAATCTTTGCGCCGTGACGATAGTTCATTCTATCCAAAATGACGTAATCAACGTGACCGGCTAGCAGAGCAATGAGCTTCTCTGCATCTGGCAGCAAGGGAGCAATCATCACAGAAGTTTTAGCCCCATTTTTGTGCAGAGTCTTGATGGCTTCTAAACGCTCCTTGATAGGTGGGGCTTTGGGTTCGAAGGCCTTTCGCACTTTGTCATTGGCCGTGCCGATTGATAGACAGACTTCAATCTTTTTTGCCTTTTTGAACAAGTCTAAGTCGCGAAGAACCAAAGGCGAGCGTGTTTGAATGATGACTGGCCAATCGTTTTTAACCAATATCTCAACGCACTTTCGTGTGAGCTCATACTTCTTTTCCAAAGGCTGATAAGGATCACAGACTCCACTAATCCAAACTCTGCCTTTGGCTTTTTTTCCACCGACAGCCTTCTCGAGTAGCTGAGGTGCATTTACTTTTACATCCACAAAGTCACCCCAAGGTTCTTTGTGTCCTGTGAACCTTTTCATGAATTTGGCGTAACAATATGAACAAGCATGGGCGCAACCAACATAGGGATTGACCACAAAATCAAAGACCTTTGATTTGGAGAGAATGGACTTGGATTCTATTTCTTTAATCTTGAGTTTCATGTTGATGTCCAACCTATCACTATCTGCGTCCAATATTATTCATAAAGCTACCTAGCCAATAGTGAAATTCTCAGAGGAGACCCACTGCGCATAGCGAGGCACAGCGAGTCTCCCTTTCTTCGCACTCATTACTTCTCGACTTTGATGGAATTGCGGATTTCTACCTTATTCATCCACTTACCATTTACCTTTTCCCAGACAGACATGTATTTACCCAAATACTGAGGACCTTTAGTTAGGATCTTTCCAACGAACCAAACCATGTACCCAACCCATGTCTTCTGAGGGACTTACGCGGGCATCAATTGGTTCATAATCGAGCTCTACACCTTTGGTCCCGAGCCACTTCTTGAAAAGCACCTTTTGTGTTTCTCTGCCAGATATGGTCTCGGAGTTGGGAGGACAGACAATGGCATCTTCTGCGATGAGCAAGTCCATCATATCGTCGATCTTTCCTGCTTTTATGTATCGCAAAGTCTCACGTTCATAGACGAACAACTGAGATTCTGCGGGGCTAAATTCCGTCAGCTCTCTTGTTCGTCTTTCAGCAGCCAACTTCTGCAAAGACTTGAACTTCGTCCCTTTGGCATAAGAGGTGGCACTAAGAAGCAGTACAAAAACAATCGTCAGTGAAAGCATAAATTTCTTTTTCATCTCGTTCTCCTTTTGGTTGGTTCAGTTATGGTCCTGCTCTTCCACCCCTCCATTTTTCTATCCATTCTCCTCTCATAACATGCAAGTAATTGACTGGTCAGTTAAGTAAGAATAAGCCAAAAAAAAGACCCTCCTAAGTGAGTCCTACTAGTCGCAATAGACCGTTCTTGAAGCACTCTTGCAGAGGCACCAAAGAATTCTGAATGCGAGCAATCGTCATCTGGCCGAGAATAAATCCATGTATCTGCTGAGCTCGCTCTTTCGTGTCAGTATCCTTGTCTATGAGGCCTTCTGAAATCAAATCATTGAGAGCACTTTCGAAGTACCGCTCATAACTCTGATACACCTCATCGACCTTACTTCGAATACCCTCGTCCAAGGCTGCCATCTCTGTGCCTATAGTGACAAAAGGACATCCACAGACAAGACCATATTTATCAAAGACTCGTTGCTGGTATTCCAGCTCGGCCTCGGCCAATCTCAGGAATCGTTCCTTGGGAGCAAGAGTGGGGGAAAAGACATCATCATACAAAGGTTTCAACTCTTCGTAATGGGCTTCTAGTGCAGCGATGGCCAACTCAGCTTTGGATTTGAAATAATAGTAGAAACTACCTTTGTTCACCTCTGCTGTTTTGCAGATATCGTCCACACTGACTGAGCCATAACTATTCTTCCACATGAGCTCAATAGCCGTGTCGATGAGATTCTGCTTTTTATTAGTTGCTGGGCGTCCCATTTCAGCTCCTTAGTTCATCTAACCAAAATATATGCATAATTGACTGGTCAGTCAAATAAAAATTTTGAAGATATGGAGGTGAGGATAGACTAAGCTCGTGAAAGCAGCTTGAACACTCGAGTTTTTGGCGAAGAGTTTTATAAGGAAGCTATGGCACGCACAATCACAGGAACGGTAGCACAAGAAGCCAAGGGCGGTGGCCTCAAACACTTCTCAGCTCGTATCAACAACTATGGCGATGTTTTCAAGAAGGCAACAGGTGTTGACCTCTTTCCAGGTACCATAAATGTCGTCGTAGATAGAGCCATACCAGTTAAAGCAGACTTCAAAATCGATGGGGCCGACATAAATGAACCTGAACAAGACCTTCTCTTTGAACGTTGCCTGATAAATGACATTCCCGCTTTTCGCATAAGACCATTCCAACCCAAAACGGGCAAAGGGGGATGGGGTGACCATGTTCTCGAGATATCATCGGCTAGGAAAATCGAAAATGTGGAGCCTGGATGCACTGTGACAATTTCCTTTTTTAGGGATATCTAAGGTCCTTTTCTTATTGCATGTGCATGTCATTAGTGACATGGCGAAAAGCTCGAAACATCAAAAAACATGCGCACATCTAAGCTGGAGGAAACCGCGTTTCCTTTATCTAGTTACTGGTGTCGTAACAATCATGGGCAGAGAGAAGTTGCCACTACCAGAGCTTGCCGTAAAGGTTATGTCACCTTGTTCAATAGCGCCTGTATTGGGATTTCGTACGGTGACACGGATGTTCAGAGGCCGACCGATGGGCACGTTGTTAAAGGAGAATGAACCTCCGTTGATAGGAGCTGCTTGGCCCAACTCGACGATGACGGCCATGTTCATTCCACCACCTGTGGGTAGGGAACCATCAGAGAGCATGATTTGGCCACCTGCAGGTACAGAAGTCGCGTCTAGTTGAACGGGTTGTGTCACGTTGGTCACTCCCGCGCGAGGCGCGATGACGTTGTTCAAAGCAGCCACTTTGTGACCATTGAGGTAAAAACGCACGTTGTATTGGCGTGTTTTTGCGCCATTACTTGCTGGCACTTGCACCTCAAAGAGGCCAGAGTTGTTGAGGATTTGACCTTGTGAATAGTTTGAAGGCACTCCTTCGACGACTATTTCGATGTTGTTGTATTCAGTTGGGTCGAGCGTAGGATCGAGTTTGACGACACCGCTCAATGTGACCATGCGGGGCATGAGCACGATGGTTTGGTTCGTTGTTGCGCCACCTGGCACGGTGAGTTGTTCTTCCAGTTGGTCATAACCATCTGCATTGACGACGAGTCGTTGATTGATGAGGTTGCCCTCTTCATCGTATTGAGGAGTGAGTCTCACGCGATAGTTGCCATCTTCACCTGGTTCGCCAACGTCGGGACCAAGAAGAAGGTTTGCGTGGTTGATAGGTTCGCCCGTCACTCCATCGACTACTCGCACATTGACGTCACCAGGAGCTGTGGAGGGAAGTTTCTCCATATTCACTCTTGGTGCACGGGCAGCACGACCTGATTCGATGAAAACCATGATTTGTGAACCAACGGCTGTCTGCTGGCTCTCATTTCCTGTTTCTGTGGTGATGGTTTTATAGCCAAATTTGGAGAAACCCATGATGTATTTGCCCAAGGGCAGATCGTTGATTACGTATGAGCCATCGGCAAGGGAGGTCGCCGTTCGCATTATCTCAGGTGGTGATTGCCTAACGGCGATGACATAGACGCCGGAAAGGGGAGCCCCGTCACCCAAGACGGTGCCGCGAATGCCACCATTTCTAATACCTGCCGAACCGGCAAAAGCTACAGAGACTGACAACAGGAATAACAAACAAAAACCAAAACGCATTGAACAACCTCCAGCTGAATAGGAACCCACCCATGTACAAGTATAACTATTATTACTCTCTTTGGTTAGTGCCATTAGGTTTGGTTTTGGGAAGGTCATCCTTTGTGCATGGGATTATTTAATCAAAGGCAGAAGAGCCTTGAACTCTTTCGTGCCACATCGTTCCAACAACTGGAAGACGACTGTTTCTGTGGGGACGACTGTACAGCCAGCGCTGTTCAAGGCTGCTAGGGCCCACTCTTTGTGCTGTTCTTTTCGTGAACTGACGGCGTCAGCAGTCACAAAAACAGAAAAACCAAAATCCAAGGCATGTAAAGCTGTCTGATAGACACAGACGTGACTTTCTATTCCACAAAGTATGAGGTGCCTTGTCTCTTTAGAAGTAAGGCTTCTTTCGAATTTGCTCTCACCAAAACAGCTAAAAGTATCCTTTTCGATGACTTCGGGTTCAGAGATTGTCTCGAGCAACTCACCATCAGTTTGACCAATGCCCTTGGGATACTGCTCAGTGACCACTATGGGAACAGAGAGCTCCTGTGCTGCAGCTGTTAACAGCTTGCAGTTTTTGAGAAGCTCTTCCTTTTCTTCCATTTTAGCGAGGAGCTTGGATTGGACATCAACGACGACCAATGCTGCGCGATTGCGCAGTAGGACTGCTGGACCTGCCATGATTTACCAACCAAGTGTTGGTTGGGAGACGTTCAGTCCTCTCGCCTGGAACCAATCAGAGCGAGCTCTCGTGTAGGCAATACGAGCTTCGTTTATCTCTTCCGGAGAACCTGTACGAATAGCTGCTTGGTAATCTTCGAGAGTATCGTAATAAGCCTGATGTAAGGTTTTTAGATCAGCATTGGGATTACCACCAACGTAACCATTGTTGTATGTATCAGTAGTGCCTGCATCGACAGGTCGATTGATACCAATTTGGAAGGTCCTGCTCGTTCGCCACTGGGCATTTGTGTTGTAGTCGGGAAAGAGATCCTTTGCGATTACTTTGGAGAGGAAATATGAGACTGCTCCACCAATGGCTAAACCGAGTATGCCACCTCCGATGGCATATCCAGCCACAGCACCTAGGACTGTGCCCAATATAATAGTGCCCGTTCGGCGCCATTCCGAGCGATTGCCCGTATTGAAACTGGGCCAGAGATCCTTGGAGCTGATCTCTGTTTCACTGAGATCTCCATCAGCTTTGGCAGGGGGAACGAATAGGGTTGTCGAGCCAAGGAGGCAGACTACTACAAACAAGTTCAACCATCTTCGATATGCAAACATGGGCTCTTCCTTCCATACTACATGCTTTTTCGCCAGTAGTATTGGCACATGGGGCAAGATTGTCAATCCCTCCTGTAACTGATCCTTTCTCGTTGCGCAGCTTTGGGACCACTTGGTATCCTGCCAATTCGAAAACCTGCAACGATGACCTAGGTGAGGTATAAGGACATGACTCTCGATAAACTCGAGCAGCTTTTAGAAAACTCTGCTGCCACAGAGGAAGAGATCCTGGCGGCAATGAAGGACATTCCACAGGGAGAAGTCTCTTCAGTTGCCATTAAAACCGTACTCCTGCAGTTAGACGAAGAGAACAATAAATTCCGCCACGGTGCAGACGTGCGATTGCGAATCTTCGAATTGTTGCCAGCAGGTGATATTGACTCTCTCGACTCTGTCATTGCCCACCTCGATTTGGTCTCATTCCGTGACGTTGACGATGAAATCCGCGAAAAGTACTTGGAGGCCGTCGATGAAAAAGTTCGTCGTTTGGCTCGTCCTTTCGCTTACCAAGATCCTGAAGAGCTCGCGACTCATATGGCCAAAGAGGTCGTGGGTCGAGAGGTGGCTCTCGATGAAGAGTTGCCAGCTCAGACTCTGCGTCACATTCGTGACTTGTGCGACATCATTATGGGTGGCGGTCATTTCCCAAGTTATGACAAGTTGAGCAGTCTTGGTGAAGTGGTCGACGTCCTGGAAAGAAATTTATAAGGATCTTTCGAAATGGCTTCTAGACGTACGAGAGTCCGCCGTCAGCTGCGCGAATTTGAACACAAAGGTGTTTTGGAAGTAGATGTAGAAGAGTTTGCTGGCCCCAAGAGTTGGAGTGACATCTTTGGTGCCAAAGGCCCCCTGGAGTTGGAAATTGGTTTTGGCAAAGGCGAGTTCCTTCGCGCCAAAGCCATTGAGAATCCAGAGAGAAACTATGTGGGCATAGAGATAGATAGCACTCGTCTGCGCTGGGCCGAATACAAAGCATTCAAGGATGAAATCAACAACATCCGTTTTGTTTTCGGTGATGCAAAGAGGTTACTGAAAGCTCTCTTCGCTGATGGGCAAGTTGCAGCCACCTATATGAATTTCCCTGATCCTTGGCCGAAAAAGCGCCATGTAGCCCGGCGAATGATCTGTCAGGAAATGGTTGATGAACTCATTCGTATAGTTCAACCAGGTGGTCACATCTTTATTGTCACAGACGTTAGTGAATACGCTCGAGAGGGGCTCGAGTTCCTCGAAAACCGTTCAGAATTCATCGAGAACACATTGGGCAAGGGTGTTATCGCAGACAGCCTCGATGGATAT
>CAZXTJ010000428.1:0-7102 GCA_964643655.1 uncultured bacterium | reverse complement strand
GTGGACAACTAACGGTTGAGTGCGAAACTGCCGTCGGTATTGAAAATAACCTAGCTTGGCAATTTTGAAGTCGTTTCAGGAATAGGCCTTCTTTGGACATTGATTTGAAGCTATCTTTGAGTTCATTCATTATGAGGTCATTGACAATGAATGAGCGTAGCAACTTATGGGGATGTCTGTTCTGAGTTGCTGATGAACCACTACATTTGACAAGGGCTTTGGTTAGCCGATGGGAGCAGCTTTTTCTCCTGCTGCCACTGATGTAGACCCTCCAGGGGACGTAGATGGGATATGGATTTTCTGAGGAGATAGAGATATAGGTTCCACATCGTCCGGAGACAGTCATGCTTCGTTTGAAGGTGGAAGAGTATTCACTGTAGTTCAGGTCATAGATTGCCGGACAACGGGGTTTATTAAAGTAGTTGGTGAAGGCTTTCCTCAGCGCAGTTTTCTGGTGTTCGAAAAGTGATTTTTGCACTTTCTGCTCATATTCTGGGATAGCAAGATCAACGTTTTCTCTTAGCCACTTCTTTTTGATAGGTAGGTTGACTTTATCCTCTTGTGAGTTTTTAGCGGCTGAGATTAACTCATTCACGAGTTTTGTTGGGACGATTTTGCTCTGCGCATGATCTGTCCTGTAAGCGCCGTCTCGCCATCTGATGCTTATTCGTTCTGTGTAGAGATGAGGAAGGGTGTAGTTGACTCCAGCGTGAAGAAGCGAGCCTGTGGCTAAGAAGAACAATATTGAGGCGAACAGTGTTTGCCTATGAAGAGAGATTCGCATGTGTAACATAGATACTCCAATCAAAGTGGGATCACCAAGAAGAGTTGGTGAGGCCAAACCAATTTCTGGGAACTATTCCCAGTTCTTTCCAAGGAACGATTTTGGCCGTCACTATTTTCCTGTTGTGCGCATAAACTTTAGCCTCGTGGTTGAGTATGTTTTTGCCGTAGTGGTGCCAGAGAACAAGACGGTCGTCTGAGAGAAGGAGCCATGTAGATGTGGTTTGAATATTCCCTGATTCAACGATTTCGAGGAGGCTGCTGTCTTTGTATACCTTATGTGCAAGGGCTTCATGTTTTGGTCTGTTGTTCCTTGTATAGTCATAAATAAACTGTTCTTTGAGATTGTGAAACCACATGAGTTGATTACGAAACCTATGTTTGGGGTGGCTTCGTAGAAGGCTCAGAAATTTCTTTTTCTTGCTTACCTGCTCTACCCGTTGATCAGCTTTTTCAATGATTTTCTCGAAAGTAAAGTCCTCTGTTTTGAAGATGAGTTCTAGTTTGTAGTTTGGGGGGAGACGGTAATTCCTGAGCGTAACGATGAACAAGGGCTGAGTGAATTTTTTTAAAGGGCCTTGGCCATATCTCATTTTTACTCTGACATGTTCTGCCACAAAGTCTGTATTGCTGTTGCTAAGTGCGTCGCGAAAGCGTTTTGCCAATTTGGCTTTATGGAAAGGCAGATGGACTTCATTGTGAATGAGGTCGTTGATGATTGTCTGACGCAAGATCCTATCTGCATCATTTTCATTTCCAAATGAGAGATCAAAACAATCTGAAATGGCGTTAGTAAGGTCGTCGTTGTAAGTCGTTTTCCCGTCTCCTCCAGAATGCACTTTCCAAGGAAGATAGGTAGGATGAAGGTTCAAAGAGGAGATATGGATTAGTTCACCTTCCTTAGTGTGGACTATGACTTTGCGTTTGCATGTAGAGCGGCATTCATCTGCTGACGGTGTATATATTGAAGGTGATTGCAGAGTTTTCCAATAGTCCTTAAAAGCCTCAGACAGAATTGATTTTTGCTTTTTTGACAGTTTTTGAGGCGATTGTTTTTTCTCATACTCTTCGATTGCGATGTTGATGTTTTGACTGGTCCAATTGCGAGAAATTGGGAGGAGTCCTCGTTTCTCAGGGCGTCTTTTGGCAATCTCAATGAGCTTTTCCACCTTCTGCGTCGGTACTATGCGATGGGGCCATCTTTCGCTTCTGTAGGCTCCATCGCGCCAACGCACGACGTGAAATAGTGTCAGGATTTTCTTGCATGAAGGTGAGTCGTTCGCAAGGAGCAGAGGCTCAAAAAAGGTAAAGAAGAACAAAAACAGACAGGCAAGCGAAAACCTTTTGGACAACATAAAGGAAGCTCCGTCCCCGCAGTGGAATTATTGTTTTCGGTAAGGTGAGACCTGCAAAGGAAGCGGAGTGTTCCAAAGATTTTCTTGTTAGCTCATCCAGAGAGCATTTTAACCAACTTTGTGAAAAAGCCCTGATGTTCCGCTGGTTCCTCATAGGCAAATATGGGAAGGTTTCCATGCCTTGCGAGTTTTGTATGTGGGCCATAACGTCCCCAGGTGAAACCATCGCCTATTTCTGCATTACGTAAATCATGAATGAACCAGCGGCCATTCAAGTTGCGTGCGAACTTTCTTATCTCCATGTCATCACTATTGCGACACTCTTCAGCCAACATCCCTGTGCTCGAGTCAGACCACACCTGGTGCACTTCAAACTCCATGACATCAGCTATCTCGCCCGCTAGTTCTTTGCCATACTCAATGACCTCATCGATAAAAATGCGCAAGTTAGGGCTTTGATAAACGATGACAGGCGGATCGTGGGCCAAGAAATATATGGGACCCCAGTTTTTTGACTGGGCAGTGAGATCTATTACCCACTGATCACCATCGCCGTGGTTGGCAATGGGCATAGCACAAGGAAAAATGTGGTCAGGTCCTTCATTAGTAATGATGTCTCCACCATCAACGCTAGGTTTAGGGGGATGGGCAAAAGGCTCGAGATTATAAAAAGTCAGGGCTTCTATGGGGGTGTAGACAAATCCGCTCGTTAGCTCGAGCAAGTCGCGGATATCTTGGGGGAGTGAGCAGGGGATGATTGATTCGAGTCTAATTATGTCATCTTTGCTCGCAGGAGGAAGCAGTTCGAGCTGGAAGTCGAGCCCTTCCTCGTCAATGAGTCTTTGGCCACGAAGGTCTTCAATGTACTCGCGAAGTTCTCGGTCCATTTTTCTCTTCCCCCGAAATTATTACCTACATGTATTGTAAGGCTTTTTGCGGTGCCAGCAAAGTACTTGGAGCGTGAACTGCTTCAACAATGCAAGCTAGAGGCAAGGCATGAGGTAAGGACTCATCATGGTAAGGTGGAAACATAGTAAGGGGGAGCTCATGTCAGAGACAAAACATACGCGAATCTTGCTCGTTGATGACGATCCAGATATTACAGAGAGTGTTGCCTGTTATCTGGAAGATGACTTTGAAATCGTTGGTAAAGCCCAAAACGGCAAAGAGGGCATTGACCTCCATCGCACACTGTCTCCTGACATAGTCATAATGGACATCGATATGCCTGTAATGGGTGGTATTGAAGCGACCAACATAATTCTCGACGAAGACGCAGATGCTTATGTCGTTGTCTTGTCTGGCTGCAAAGATTGTAAATCCATACGAGCAGCAATGGTGGCTGGTGCAAGGGAATATCTGTTCAAGCCTATTGAGCGTGAAGATTTGCTTGCTGTCATACATCGTCTAGCTAGGCAGCAGAAAGAGCGGCGACAATTGTTGGGTAAGACTCCCAAAGTGCCTGGTGCGGGAGTTTGGTCATTCTCCTCTGCTGTTGGTGGAGTAGGTCAGACCACAATGATTTTGTCCATCGCCAATGAACTACTGTCTTTGGGGAAGAGTGTCATAGTTGCTGATATGAATGCCGTGTATGGTGACGCAGCCTTTTATTTAAAGGTCAATCCAAATGAGTCCTCTTTGCAAGCAGTCTTGGAGGGAGATAATTTCACAGATGCTGAAGAGTTGAGAAGAGCTTTGGTCGATCACACATCTGGATTGAAACTGTGTGTCCTTCCTTCTGATTTGATTACAGCAGTTTCACTTGATGGCAAAGCCTTGATTGAGGCCGTCTCCTCATTGACTCACCTGGCAGACTATGTCCTTGTCGACTTGCCAGCTGGTGTACCAGAAAAATATGTAGATCTACTCGATGTGTCCAGATTCATCTTCTCTGTGACCGATGATACACTAGGCTCACTGAAAAACTTGGGCCGCCATGTGCAACTGTTGGTGAAGTCTGAGTTTCCTCCTGTGAAAGTCCGTCCTCTGTATGTTGGCGACAGTGAAGCGGAACAGCAACTGACAGCATTCAATGGCATTTTGAGCAAGCTGGGCACTGAAGTATCTCAAATCTTCCCACGAGATGAAAAAGAAGCGGACGCTGCCATCGTTGCAGGTCAAGCAATGACGCGATACGCACCAAAAAGTGAATACACCCAAGCCGTACGCGACTTCCTCGTTCCCATTTTAGAGATATCTCCTGAGGAAGCTGGTGTTAAAAAGAGCCGGTCAATATTAGAGCGACTGTTTGGGTAGGGTACGATGGACGAGAAGAAGATAGGTCAGCGTGGGGCTCCTTAGCCAAAGTCCAAAGCTATTCCTCGCATCAAAAAAGGCGGACCCGTGGGTCCGCCTTTGATAACGAAGCTTACTTAATCTTGAAGATACTACCAATCGCTGTTCCAGAATGTTGTGGATGTTCTGGTTTACTTTCTCGGTTTCTCATATAGATATGAGCTTCACAGGCTGAGACTTTGCCGTCGCCGTTCGTATCGGCGTTTACGACAGCACCAGTAGGTTTCCTTTTGTTCATCGCTGAAATCAAATGGTAGTTGTATTCACCGTGGCAATACCAAACGCCGCTATATAACTCATTTTCAGTATCTGAGCGATGGGCAACTTCTGTTGAGCGACATGCGGTGGAAATGTAGGTCTTGGAGTTCTGCAGAGCAGGAATGAAACCACCAGAGTAACACTGCTGCATGAATATTGCGCGCCGTCTGTATTTGATGGCGTTCAATTTGTTGGCAAAGTGCGTGGAGGTCATCCAAGCATCCATCAGACAGAGATAAGCTGATGTGTTGGTCTTGTAAGCACCATGATCGAAAGTCCATACGAACAGAGAGTCTTTGCTGTTCATTTTTTTGATACCATTAGCAGCATCGCCGTTTTTCAAGCCGTTGAACACTCTGTTTACCCAAGTGGTTGTGGCAGGAAAGTCAGTGACAGTGGAGCCGTGGCGGTATTTGGGATTGGCGGAAATATGGTCAGCACCATTGCCATAGAGTACATAGATGTTCTCTTTTCTGTAACCAGCAGAGCGCAGCATTTTGTACATCCACACAGTATCATTCCAGAACTCGTTGTAACCAGATTCAGCAACATCTCCCGTGATGAGTACGGCGAATTTGCGTGGGATTGTAAGAATTGGGAATTTGATTTTTACGAGAATTGGTTTGATTGCCGTGATGAGCTTGATGGGAGCAGCAATGGCTGTTGGAGATGCTGTCAGCTTTGCGATGCCTTTTTTCTTGGTGGACAGAATTTCGACGGCAGAGCCTTTGATTAGCAATCCACGAGCATCATCGACTGGAAGTTTGATTGCTGTTGAAGAGCGTTTCAGTTTAGGGCTGAAAGTACGGAGCAGTTTAGAGCGTTGATCGACGACGAACAGTTTTCCTTTTTCATATTGAAGAGCTGTAGGTGTTGGACCAGGAGCGAATGTGTGACCAACGACTTTTTTGGACTTTACGTTGATTTTGAAGATGGAACTCGAATAACCGGCTTGAGTTGCCAGGAACGCGTTTCCTCTGCCGTCATAGGCTAGACCAGCTACTTTACCGCGAGTGATGAGGTTGCCACCTTTTACAGCACCCTTTTTGAGATCGCGAAGAGCAAAGATCTTTGCAGCCTTTTTGGTCTTGAGATTCACTTTATAGACGGAGCCTGTTTTCTCAGAGGCTACAAGACATGCTCCTTTGGTGAAAGGGGCAAGACCGGCTACTTTTTTGAAGGGCAGTTTTATGGATGAGACCATTTTGCCTTTTTGGTCTAGTAGACCGAGTTTGCCTGCACCTGCTCCATATTTTTTGTTCCCAATGAGAGCTAGTGCGCTAACAGGTGATGTCAATCGCGCAACTTTGGCCAACTTTGAAGTAAAGCGCAATCCGAGCTTCTTCCCACGAATAGAGCGTAAACGCGGTTTAGGTTTTTGCGCCTTTGTGATTCTGGCACCATAGCTTGCTGTTGGTAACAACAGTCCAACTGCCATTAGTCCACAAAGTAGTTTCATTTCCATTTGTTCCTCCCCGACGACAGATGTGAGTGTAAGAAAAAGTTCAACGTGCAGATTAGTGTGTTGAAAGAGGCATGTGTTACCAAAAAAGTTCGGAATTGTTATTTTTTTGTGATCGGATCATGATAGGAACACCAGCGCGAGCTGCTCCGGTAACGGGAAGCCGCGCTGGCGCTCCTTCTTATGTTTCTTTCACAGGTTTATAGTCATCTGGATTACTAAAACCTGCAATCCAAGCTGCTGCTTCGTGGCAAGTTCTTACAGCTGGAGGAACTTGCAGCATATACTGATGGCCCGTAGATGGGCACTGGCAAAGAAGGACAGCTGCTTCGAGACCATCGATGGTCAGAAGACGTCGTTCACCGCCTTTGTCCTCGTCTTCATTCACAACCTCGTAACGGAGCGTTGAGAGGATTGTGTCGAGGCCAACTTGCTCCATCAGAAAACGGCGAAGTTCGCTATTTGGTTGGCGCAGTATGGTCAGGCCGCCAATCTCTTCGGGCTTGAAGACGTAACGCGCAGGGACACGCATTCCTTGCCAACGGACTTCAGTCTTCTTCAGATGGGTTGGCAGGGAAGTCAATCCCGAACGAGCCAACTCGATTGCCCCGCCGATAATGCAGTCATTGGGCAAGGTCTTCAGCTGAGGACAGTCAGAGATGTCCAAGGCAGAGCGGTACCAGAAGCCCTTTACTTGCTTTGGGCGCACAACTAGACCAAAAGGCAACTGAGCGAGACTTTTGTTTCCCCGCAGCGATAAATAATCGTGAAGTTTAAGCTTCGCAGGCAAAGTGGTGAGCTGGGGACAATTCTCGATTGCTGCGCTCTCTTGCACGTTTAGGCCAGCGCCGATTTTTACGAGCGAAGAACAGCTGTAGATGCCAAGTTTGCCACCAACAAACAGGTCTTTGGGTGTCTCTTTCAAGTTTGCCAATGAACGCAACAGAAG
>CAZXTJ010000427.1:0-7102 GCA_964643655.1 uncultured bacterium | reverse complement strand
GTACAAGGGCACGCAGTATTTCGAAGAGATCCTGGTGGAACTGCGTTGTTTCCAAGAACCAGAAGCTTATCAAACACTAACTAAAGAACTCGTCGGCGCCCCACCAACAGTGAAGACCTCTATCGCTTTGGCCTTACAGAGTTTCAAATCTCATGGTGCTGAAACACAGCTAGTGCAACTGCTCACTGAGACTGAACCATACATTTTGCTCTATGCCATAGATTCTCTGGCTAGAGTTGGCGGGGCTTCCTGCATATCACCTGTTGGTAAAGTCTACCGTAGCTCCAAGAATAGCCTCGTTCGCCAAGCAGCAATACGAACACTTGGTGCCATTGGAAAACAAGAAGCCAAAGATATAGTTGCCGAAGCGCTGCACGATCAGGAACCTGAGATTAGGGCTCAAGCTCTCGAGAGTATGGTGCGACTCCATATCCCCGATCAGGAACTCTTCGAGACAGTATTCCCTCTTGTTCAAGACAGCCACGCAGCCGTCGCTTCCAATGCCATTCTTGCCCTTTCGCCCATTGACAGTTCAATGGCTCTTCAGCGTATTTTCACCTTCTTGCGGCAAAATGACGAATATGCGCGAGCCCAAGGTGTTTATTGTCTCGGTTACATTCAAAACTCCACTGCCTTCGATATCCTCGATCAGATCATTGGCAGGGACAATAGTGAGCTAGTGGCCGTACAGGCAACAAAAGCGCTGTCCAAGTACAAAGCAGAAGACTCAGTACCTGTACTGTTACGCCTACTCGAACATCGTCTGACGGCAGTACGTGCAGTTGCCGCACGTCTTCTTGGTCATGTAGGAACAAAAGGCAATCTCTCCATCTTCAAACGAGTGAGTCAGCTCGTTGAGGTGGAGCAAGAGCAGGATGTGAAACTTGCCCTCGTTGATGCCTTGTCTAATGTTGCAGAACCGGCACAGCACCTGAGATTGGCCAAATATCTAGACGATAGAGATCCAGATGTCACTGCAGCCGTCATCGAAGGATTGGATCTTTTGGGCAATATTGACTCTGTCGCTGAGGTAGAAGGTTACCTCAACAGCCCCAATCCCAAAATCAAGGGCCGTGCAGCCTTGGCTCTGTGGAACCAAGGTGAAATGAAAGTCATCGAGCGGCTTACTCAAGATCTGGAGGAGAGAAAGGAAGAGCAAGTTCGTGGCGCTCTAGCAGCTATCTACGAAATTGGTCTTTCACTCCGTCGACTCTCTGATGCGGCCAAATACCCTCTCTTGCTCTCTGAGCTCAAAGACAATCTGGAGTCTGATAAATTTCAAGACTTCGAACGCAACCATACGCAGCGTCTCTTGGCTCCAGTCTTAAAAGCCAATAGGCTCACTGACGATAGTCGGACTTTTGAATTCGAATCGACGGTCTGTGTAGAAGAACTCTCCATCGATCTAGGATTGCCACCTATCGTATCAGGCGATGGCGAAGCAGAAGCGGAAGTAGATAACAAAGCCTTGGACAAACTGCTCGAGACGAGTCAGGTTGCACCAGGTGATGCCCCCTTCGAAGTTCGACTGGAAAAGGCCATTTCATTAAAACTGAAAGGCCAAGTCGAAGAAGCACAAGCTGCAGCAGAAAAACTGGTTGAAGATACAGATGAACCAATTGCTCGTTATCTCTTGGCCAAGATTCTGTTGAACGAAAACAAGACGCCAGAGGCAGAGGCCCAGTTGAGAGCTCTTGCCGACAAGACTTCAACCTTTGTCAATCCGCTACTCGTTTTGACAGGTCTATGTCAAAAACGAAAAGCAAAAAGTGATATGGTCACTCATTACTCCAATGCTGTGCAGCGCTGTATCGTTCTTCTCCAGGAGCAGCTCGATCTGACTAAAGAGCTACTTCGCAAAGGGGATATGGAGATGTTACCTCTCTTCGTTAAAGAATTGCGTCAACAATTGCCTGCTATGGAGAGTTTGCACAAACGAACAGGCATTCTCTATTTGTCGACAGGAGATTTCAATGCGGCTTTTCGCGAGCTCCTTCTTGCCCATGTCTGCGATCCTTTAGATGGTGACGTGAGCATCAAATTGGCTAGAGCCGCTGCTCGATCTGGTAGAAAATCCTTTGCTCGAAACATCTGCCGTACGATAGTGAACAGCCCTCATGCCAATGATCTCGTCAGAGAAAAAGTTGCAGAAATCTTAGAGAAGCTCTAAAGAGCTCCTTTGGGACCTGAGCGACCGCCCTGTTCTCGAAGGATAGTCTCGAGAACGGAGAAGATTTCTCGACCACGGCAAGGTTTGGCCAGAATTCCATAAAAGCCTGCTTCAGAAATGATTGGATCTCGTGGGTCTTCTGAGCCTGTGAAAAGAACGACAGGAAGCTCAGGATATTTGACTCTCAAGTGATCGTTGAAGAAGGCAAGGCCATCAGCACCAGGCATACGGCTATCGAGGAACATGACGTCGAAAGACTCTTTACTGAGTAGTGTTTTGGCCACGTCGATATTTTTTGCCGTAGCTACTTTTTGGACTCTTTTCTCTAACAGAGCCCTGAAATAATAGAGGATGTCCCTTTCGTCATCAACGACCAAGACCCTCAGGCGTGCACGAGAGAAGTCTTGGCTTGGTTCAATTTTGTCGCCATCGACAGGTGCTATCTCTTTTTTGGATATTGGCAAACGAACTTCGTATGAACCACTTTTCTTCTCTCGTGGCCCAACACTGAGTGAACCATCATAACGTTCGACTATGCTGGTAACTACGCCCATTCCCAATGCGAGACTTTCGAGACTTTCTTTTTCGTCTAGCACATTGGTTTGTTCTTGGGGTTCAACAGTTCGCCACCATTGGACAGAAAAGGAAAGGTGAGTGTCACTCTTATCTGTTCTCAACTCCAACTCACCTGCACCACTCAGGCATTCGAGTGCACGGAGAACTGTGTTTACTATGAGCAGTTGTAGTTCTCCCTCTCTGCCTTCGATTGAAGGCATAGTCGTGCTCAGCGAGCGGCGAATCTCTACCTTGGACAAAGGCACAGTTAGCTCTACGAGCGCCATTGCATCATCGACAATTTGGTTTAATCTCAAGGTTTTAATCTCGTCGCTCTGACTTGGCAGGTGGTTATAGAGCTCATCAAGGGCTGACCTAATGCGCCTACATTCACCTTTGAGAACGACAAGATTGTTCCGTTGCTCTTCTTGCTCTTCTTTGAGAACCATGAGGTCGAGCAATTTGGTCATCACTTTTAGAGAATAACCAGTATCTTGCTGAACTGTGGCTGCAAACAAAGATAAGGAAGCCTGCTTGTCCAAGCGGGCAAGGTTGGATAACCTGAGAACCAACTGTGTCCAGCTCTTTTCTTGCTCGACGAGTGCTCTATTTTGCTCCATGGCAAGTGCGATAGCCGTGCAAAAAGTTCGCGCCATTGCTACTTCGCGTTCATCAAAAACACTTTTGGGCATTCGACGAATGATGACTATGGCTCCACCCAATTTTCCACCAACGATTAGGGGCAAAGCCAGAGCTCTAGTCTTGCTGATTGGCGAAACTATATTTTGAACTTTGACATGCTCTGCAGCTTCTTTTGCCCACTCGTAACAGCAAGTGTCATTGCAGTCTTCGCAATCTTTACCTAGTGCCTCGCTCAATATGAGCTCATCGAGCTTCTCACCAAGAAAAAGTTTTGCGCCATCAGCAATCAGTGCATCTGCAACCAACTCGAGCAAAACGTGGAGTTGATCTTCAACGGAACCAACTCGACCAATAGATTTGAGCCCCAAGCCCAATGAGCAAAAGCGGTCAATATCACGCTGGCGAGCTTTTTCCTCTGCCCGAAAAGCCAACTGAATGACTGAAGTTATAGTCGTTCCTTTACAATTGGTAGGTAGACAATAAAGGTGCTCACTCGTTGGCAGACTTGGTGTTGTTTTGTCCTCATCAGCCAGGTAGACGATCACAGCTTCAGGCAACACAGAGACAATTAGTGTCAATAAGGGAGCTGCATCTTCTGTTGCAACAATGACAGCGTCATAATCACGCTCATCTTCCAACAGTGCCAATGCACTTTCGTCATCGGGAACAGCAGTTGTTTGCCAATTCGTTAGATCGCCAGCAACATCGTCAGAGACACCAACAGTAAGGATTCTTCCCCCTTCCATTGGCACCCCCTCTGGCAACTCAACTGAATAGAGCTGTAATCGATTCACCCTTGCTGATACGACTTATAGCTTCACCAAAAATGTGAGCCACAGACAGAACCTTCAATTTGGGGAACTGTTGGCTTTCATTATGCGGCAAAGTGTTGGTAACAACAACTTCTTCAATGGGTGAATTCTGTAACAATTGAGGAGCATCTCCGCAAAGAACTCCATGAGTGACAGCGGCCAAAATCCGCTTAGCGCCATTGTCTTTGAGAGCGTGCGCAGCACCCACCAAAGATCGTCCCGTACTAATTTCATCATCGAACAATACAGCCGTCTTATCAGCAACGTCACCAATGAGGTGGAGAATTTTTGCTGAGTCGTCATTGCCTTGACGACGTTTGTCCATGACAGCCAAAGGAACTCGCAAACGACGAGCAAAAGAACCCGTCTTCTTTGCAGAACCAGCATCTGGAGCAACGGCAACGACATCATCGAGGCCTTGTTCTCTGAAATACTGCCCAATAACGGGCATCGCCTTCAACTGATCAACGGGAACAGTGAAGAATCCCTGAATCTGTTCGGCATGTAGATCCATTGTCACGACACGATCTGCACCGGCAGATTCTAGTAGTTTGGCCACGAGACTAGCTGCAATAGAAATGCGAGGTTGATCCTTCTTATCTGAACGGCAATATGCATAATAAGGCATGAGCACCGTCACAGTACGGGCCGAGGCCCTTTTTAAAGCATCAACGAGTAACAACACTTCCATCAAACCGTCATTCACTGGCGGACATGAAGTTTGCAGAACAAAGACGTGGCACTGTCGAACACTCTCGTGAATCTTCACAAAAGTGTTGTCGTTCTTGAATTTGAATATTTCCACTTCACCAATGGGTAGCCCCAAATACTCGCCAATTTCGCGAGCCAAAGTGGGATGGGACGTCCCGGCGAAGAGCTTGAGCCTGCTTTTGACCATCTTCCTCACCCTCAAAGTGATGAACACCAATTCGAGTTCTCGGGATCGGAAGCTATGGTAACACAGGCTGGCGTTGCTAGTGTCCTATTTTCATGACATTGGTCAAAGCTTCTCGGGCGTGTCCACAATCAAAGTCACTGGTCCAGCATTAACAAGAGACACATCCATCATGGCACCAAAGCTGCCACGTTCTACTGGTACTCCGGCTTTTGCAACGATTTCAGCAAAACGTTCATACATAGGTTCGGCAATGTCAGGACCGGCAGAAGCCACAAAACTTGGTCTGTTGCCTTTTCGACAATTTCCATAAAGGGTGAACTGTGACACCACCAACATAGCGCCAGAGACATCGACAAGAGAGCGGTTCATCTTGCCTTGGTCATCTTCGAAAATCCGTAGACGTGTCAATTTGCCTGCCAGCCACTGAGCTTCTTTTTCACCATCAGTGGGAGCAACGGCAAGCAGTACGAGCAAACCTTTCTTGATTGCTCCAATGACTTGGCCATCGACGGAAACAGAAGCTTCGTGAACCCGTTGAACAACAGCTCTCAATGGGTGGCCTTTTTGGCAGTGTCAGTTGTTTTTTGCTGATGCATGATTACCTGACGATAAAAAACATCTGAAGAATGAAGCAGATCCACAGCTGCTTTGAGTTGTGTATCAAAGCGGCTGACCTTCATAAAGCCACCTTCTTCATTACCCGTGAGTTCCTTTTCGCGCTCGGCTCGAAGCTCTTTTACTTCTTTGTCAGTCAAGCGGGGAAGAGCCACTGGGATCTGAGGTTCAATACCTTTTTTGTGAATACAGACACCGCTTGGCGTGTAGTAATAGGCAGTTGTCAGAGCTAGGGCAGACTTGTCAGGAAGTGGCAACACAGTCTGTACAGAACCTTTGCCGAAGGTCTTATCACCAAGCAAAATTCCTCGTTTGTTGTCTTTAATGGCACCGGCCACGATTTCTGAAGCAGAAGCCGAACCGCGATTGATGAGCACAACAATGGGGAACTGCTTGTGGTCCTGAGCGAAAGAAGAGTAGGTTACTTCGTCTCCTTTACGAGAGCGTATGGAAACAATCTTCGATTTGCCCAAGAAGACTCGAGAAACTTCCACAGCCGCATTTAATAGGCCGCCGGGATTGTTCCTCACATCAAGGACCAAGCCGCGGAGGTCATGCTCTTTTTCGAACTTGGCTATCTCTTTTTCCAGATCTTCTCCAGTGGTCTGAATGAAACCAGAAAGATGTACGTAGCCAACATGTTTGTCTATCATCTTTGCTTTGACAGAGGAGACCTTGATGATTGCCCGGGTAATTGTGTAATCAATGAGCTTACGTAATCCATTGCGGCGAATGGAAAGAACTACTTTACTTCCAACAGGACCGCGCAAAATCTTCACTGCGTCATTGACGCTCATACCGCGAGTCGGTTTGTCATCTACTTTGATGATTTGGTCGCCAGCCTGGATTCCTTCACGGTAGGCTGGTGTAGAAGGCATTGGCGCAATAACTGTGAGAACTTCGTTCTTCACACTAATCAAAATGCCAAGACCACCAAACTCACCACTAGCTTCTGTCTGCATATTGTCGAACATCTCAGGTTTCATGAAGCGTGTGAAGGGATCGTCCAGAGTCTTGATGACACCTTCAATAGCGCCATAAAGTAGCTGTTGTTTGTCTACCTTCTTTTCCTCAACATATTGGCGATTGACGAGCTTCATTACTTCACGCAATACGAAAAACTCTTCGAATAATTGGAGACTGCGCACCTTGGCAGCTTCCAACTGTCCACTACCAACAAAGGCAATGAAAGCCAAAACAACAGCAAGGGCTGCATACTGAATACGGCCTTTAGAAAAAGCGACCATCTGTACTCCTATCGACAAAGAGGAACTGACCTAACGGAGGTCGTCCCTTCCCCCTGACTTGCACATTGGAAAAAACCTGTCACTATAATTTTATATCGGCACAGTACCACCTCGCCAGAGGGGTCAATCACCACCATCACTCTCAATCTCCCCCATGGTGAGC
>CAZXTJ010000426.1:0-7157 GCA_964643655.1 uncultured bacterium | reverse complement strand
ACTGCAGCGAGGAAAAAACAAACTGCACATCAAAATACTTGCAGCAAGGCCCAATGACTCAACGAGTCACGGCCTATGGCGCGAGTATATTCTCTTGCCTGGTCCCATCAAATCTTGGTTGCCCAAGTTCCAACCAAAAGCTCAAGTACTTTTGGACAAAGCCACTCCTAGTCCCCTCAATTGACTTTGGCAATGAGCGCTACAGAAGCCAGTGCCATGGCCCCAGGATCACTGAGACCTGGAACTCGTCTACAGAGCAAATGAAGTTCATTCTTCCCTTTTTTGACCAGCCGTGGCGAGATAGGTGCGATGAGACGCAAAGGTCTCATCCTCGAGCCATACCACTTTGGATTGCCAATTCTGCCACAATTGAGTAGACGAAAGACCACATCATTGAGTGTACAGATAATTTCATGATCTCTAGAAAAGAGTTTTGCTTCGATAACAATGGCTACTTCTTGCAAAGGCAACTTGTAATCACCATCAATGGTTAAAATAAGTTTTTTCTGGCTCACAAAATCCTTGGGCGTAGGCAGGCGTTCATTTCTACCCAAAAGATCATAAACACCTCTATCATCTTTCAATCTTTGCAATAGGACGTCCATGGGATTGGCTACAACGGACAGTCCCGAGACATACCCAGCAATCATCGCCTCTTCGGCGAGCCAAGACCAACAATACCTGCCCTTGCCATCTCGAATGATGAGACTCTTTTTGGTCAACACACTCCACTTTCGGGAGATGGGGCGGGCCCCCATTAATCTTTCATTGACTATGCCAAGTTGGCGAGACACATACCCCCAAGGAGGCTGAGGTCCTTTCGGATCTGCAAGCTGTGTCTCGAGATAACGTAGTCTTAATATCTCTCGTGCTGCTGCAGTCCCCAGAGTTCGTCCCTTTAATCGTTTTGGTAACTGACTAGCCAGCCTTTTCATGTCATCTGGCGTAACTCCCAATCTCTCGAGGTAAAGAGCAGACAAATCACGTTGAGCCTCTTGTCTGCAATATTCATAGACAGGATTGGCCAGATTGGGATCTTTGCCCTCAAAGAGGTGGCGCCTTTTCTGAAGTTTCGCCCTCACTGCATCTATTGCCTTGAGAGTTCGTATGAAAGGCTTCTCTTCAATACCATTCAGATGCTCGAGAATTTCGTCCACACTGCGCACCTTGGGTGGTTTTGTTGAAACAACTGGACGAGAAGCCATTTTAATTGGTGTTTTTTTCACAACTCTGACAGTGGGAGCAGTTCCACTCAGAAAATGAGTGACTGCCACAGCCAGCAAGATAGTGCTCACCCACAAAACCCAGAAATAGCGTGGTATCCTTTCTTCTATTTTGACGACGGCCACGTTCCGTTTTTGGGTCTTCTGTAGAGGCCGTGCTTTCCTTTCTGCTTTTTTTGGTCTTCTCGTCAAAGTGGCATGTTCACTGACCGACTTGTCTCCTCCAGCAGTTCGAGCCAATGTATCAGAACCCTCTTGAGTAACTGAAATGACGGCTGCGCTCGCTCGTAGTGGACGCATTACATCGTCAGCGACTTCTCCACCTATCTGTCTGATCCTCTCGGCAACTTCCCTAGCAGTTGCTGGCCTATCTTTGGCTTCTTTGGAGAGAAGTTGGCGTACCAATTCTACGAGAGCAGGTGGAGTACCAGGTGCCACAGTAAAAAGATTTGGTGGAGCTTTGTCCAAATGGTCCCGCAAGACCGTCGGTACATCTGGCCCAGGGAATGGCGTTTGGCCAGCTGCCAACTCAAAGAGCATGACTCCCAATGAATAGAGATCACTTTGAGCCCTTCCCCCACCAGAGATTATCTGTTCTGGAGCCATATATCTTGGCGTTCCAAGAAGTACACCAGTCCTCGTCAAACCAGTTCCGTCATTTTGCGAACGCGACAGCCCCCAGTCACCGACCATAGGTACAGAACGAGTTGTGCAGAAGACATTCTCTGGTTTGAGGTCACGATGAACGAGTCCCAAATCGTGTGCATAAGAAAGAGCAAGGGCAACAGGTCCCAAAACACCCAGTCCCTCTTTCAAGGGAAAAGTACTTTTCATACGGTCCCGTAATGTCAGGCCATCGACGAACTCCATGACAATAAAAGGTGAACCATCGTGAATATGGGCGCCATAAACTTTCACAATGTTTGGATGGCTCATAACAGCAGCATTCTCTGCCTCACGTAAAAAGCGACGGCGCAAAACATCATTGCTAGCCATCGCAGGAGCCAGCACTTTGATGGCAACGTGTCTGTCGAGCTCTAGGTCTTGGGCACGAAAGACTGTGGCCATACCACCTTGCCCTAGTGGCTCGATTACTTCGAAACGTTGACCAAGCAACATTCCTTTGTTTATCGGTGCCACCATGGTGCAAGCTCCCTTCGCAGAACTACTGACAAATCATCAAGTTCAAGATATAATCTCCCCCTTATGGATAATATGCAAGCTTGGTGGAGACGCCACTATATAATCACTGCCCTGGCTCTGCTCTCTTTAGCCATCATACTTTATTACGTGGCTGAAGTTTTATGGGCTCGCCACCAGACGCGAACTCTCGTCAATGATTGGCTCAGTCGTGACATCATCACCCTCAAACCAAAGGAACTGTCAAAAAGACAGCTCGAGATTTTAATCAAGGTGCAAGATCCATCCTTTTATTCCCACTCAGGAGTGACTTTCACAGCTCCTGGTACTGGTTGGACCACTCTGACGCAGAGTGTCGTCAAATTCCTCTATTTCAACCCCTTCAAACCAGGAATTCGTAAGATAAAGCAGACGCTGATAGCTCGTTTTGCTCTTCATCCTCTCTCAACAAAAGAAGAACAACTCACTCTTTTCATCAACATTCTCTGGTTCGATGAAGGTGTTCATGGACTGAGACCAGCAGCCAAACATTTTTTCCAAAAGGACGTGACGGAACTCAGTGAAAGAGAATTCATCTCTTTGGTAGCCATGTTCAATGCCCCCAAAAACTACAATATCAAAGAGAGACCCAAAACAAATGCTGCCAGAGTTGCACGCATAAAAAAAATGTTATCAGGAGAGTACAAACTCAAGTCCCTCTTTGATACGGAATATGACAGAGAGAGTTAACTCTTTACAGGTCTTCCCGGATCGGTGTCTCGCAGTTTTCGCTCTACTCTGAGCATCTCTTCTGCCTGGCTAATTCTAGCCTGCACTTTGGCTTTGGCACTTTTGTGTGGCGCAAGTTCGATTGCTTTGTTCCAACTCTTTATGGCCTGTTTGAACATATGCAAACGGACATAAGTGTGGCCGTGATAATAGGCACACAAAAAGCTCGAAGCGCCTGCTTCGGCGACCTTGTCATATTCACGGAGGGCATCGCGATATCGACCTGCTGTGTAAAGACTGAAAGCCAGCAGCTGTCTCGTTGCCTGATCAGTAGCGTCCTCTTCGAGGAGCTTTTCGAGCATTTCGATTTGACCATTTGTCGCCTGTGGATATTGGGTGACACTGAGTCTGCGCCGGCCGTCATTTCCTGCAGCGAGACCTGTAATACTCTCTATTACTTTTTGGACAGAGAAGGGTTTTTCAATGTAACCGGCCACATCGACAATGTCTCTCGTGGCTGTTTTCATTAGCTGCGTGCCAATGCCACTCATTAAGTGAAGACGGCAGTTGGGAACTAGCGATAAGATGAAACGCCCAAGCTCGACGCTCGTTGCTCGTCCCTTTGAACTGAAGTCAATGAGGGCTGCGTCAGGAGCAAATCCTTCGGCAACTTTCTCTTTGCCCGCATCTGTGCTGTCGCACATCTCGTAGACTATGTCACGGAACTCTTCTAAGAAATGTTTTAGCAACAATACGAGTTCGGGATCATCTTCAACGATGAGCAGTTTCAAAATCGTCCTCCACCCAAGTCAGGTGAAACATAATAACCCGACTAGTGCCTCATGACCAATAGAATGATGTCACAAGTGCTAGCTCCACATCTAAAAGCTGCTTACGCTTGAAAACCCGACTAAGACTACCTACTTTTTCTGTTTCTCACTGAGAAAGGATTTCCTCTATGGCTGAAAGTAAAGGCCGATTAACTTCGGTATCTTCTTTGGGTAAGTCCGCTTTGGGTCCAAAAGCCTGCCAATAAGCCTTCTGCGCCTCAGCCCTTTCATAAGCTCTTTGTCCATCATGGAAATAAACCACTTCAAAGGGAAAGACATCAGAGGGACCAGCCATTGTGCCAATATTGTCAGGAGAGAAAGTTGGTCTGCCCAATCGTTTTTTAGTAGGCCAAGCTATTTCTTTGGGATAGGCCTGATAAATGAGCTCTGAGCAAACAATGGTGTCATAAGTGTTGACATCAAAGCCAAAGTCGTAAACTTGCCCCACATGGCGCATGGCTTTACTGATGACTTCACCTGGATTGTTGACTACACCCTCTTTGGGACGAAGGACGGCGATGACATCACAGGGCAGCATATAACCTGTAAAATCATTGACAGCCGTATCAGTGAAAAGTCCCTCCAGCAAAGAACAGCCTTTTTCCAAACGTTCTTTGTTTTTCATCACTTCATAATAGGAGTGTTTGTTTCTTTTGCGATCAAAGAGCCCCAACTCTCTCATTTCACTGAGATTACCCAGCCACATTCCTGCATGGCTGAAATATCCAGGAATCATCCAATCATTGGCCTGGTAAGCCGTCTTGTGTAGGAAAATGTCGCAAGGTTTGAGCAGGGCTTCCAACTCTTTGATGACCTTTTCCATCTTCTCTTCACGGATATGAGGTTTTCTCACTTTGATTTTGACAGTTGGTTTGGAGACCACACTGACAAGGTATTCGAATGATTTGGTCAGCCCTTTTTTCAGCCCATGAGCAATAGCCTCTTTTTTGGCCAAGAGCGCTCTGCCCATTCTGGCCAATTTGGACTCATTGGCCACTTCAGCCAAAGAGATAGTGCCCAACAGGAATTCGACGATTTCACCTTTCTCTTGGGCAAGAGTACGAGTTTCATTCTCATACTTCTCCAAGACCTTCAGTCTTTTGCCAATGCCCTTACGCCAGCGAAGAGAGTTGATTTTTGCATGTACTTCAGCAAGCAAATCTTTGGCACAAATCTCACCACGAAAAACGATTGGTCTGTTGAGCCTATTTTCGAAGATAGTCTTGGCAAAAGATTTCAATAAACATTGAGAGTTCCGCATTATCAAAGAAGATGCAGCCAGAGACAATGAAGCTGCCAAAACACGTCCAGAAGGCTCTTCCGATTTATCCAGAGCCAGAGAAGACCAGCGATGTTCTATGCCACCGAGGATTTTGCGTATTCGTACATAATCAGCCACCGCCCTTTCGAGTTTGGCATGATTATCGCCAGAGATCTGAGAGACATCACTATTCTCTTTGGCAAAAGTCTCCAAAGCAGAACAAAGGGTGGCAGAAATTTTTGATAGACGACGAAGAGCACGGGCGTCAGAACGCCAACTTGCTTGGCATGTCGATATAGAGAACACCAAGAACAATATCACGAGAGCTTGGAAGCGCATTTATTAAGGCCTTTCGTTGCGCTACCCCGGCAAATTTCTTTTTATTTTCCTACAAGCATAAGGATTCTGGACCAATTGACAAGCCTTACCGATAAGAGCCAAAAGGAGTAATGATAGAAATGGCACAAATTAGGTGGTTTTTATTTCTATCCCTCTTGCTGCTACCTTGCCACCTTCGGCCTTGCCACCTGCTGGCTGAATGTCACAAAGGCCCCAAAGCTCCACCAAGAGCCTTTGTTTTGCGTCCTGGTCGCTCCTGCTGCCCCTTGACCACCTGCCGAGTTCACCTCACAGAGGTCAATGTGCCTCGCTTAGAAGCAGAAGACCTGGCTCCTGCGGCAGAAAAATACAAACTTCCCCTCCTCAAAGCCTGCCCATTTCTCACTCTCTGGCCAGACCACAAGTTCGTCAGCGCTCTCGTGCGACGCAAATTGGGTGGTAAAGCCCACACTATCCACTCTCTCAGCGGACTGACCACTATTTATGACACAGAAAGAGCAGGCCCTGCCCTCTACTCGCTTTTTGCCTGGAAAAGAAGACCTACACAAAAAGAGGCGGCACGGCTAGTTCGTATCATCATCAACAGTTTTCAAAACCACTATGTCAGTAGACGTGAACTCCTCCCCCTAGAAAGGGCTCTGGCCACGAAACTACCGACAGGTGAGCGCTTTCCCATCCGTTTTCGCCTCAATCCACTTCAGGTGAAAGAGGAGAAAGACCTTGGTTGGGTAATTACTGCTGAGGCCATTGTTTATGATCGCAAGTTGGCAGGCATCTATCGCTATTCCTTTGAACTCCTAGAAGGAGTAGGTACTGTTGACATCACACCCTTGGTCAATGCAGACACTGGCGAGGTTTTGGCTTTTCGTGAAATAGTTGACTCCCACTTAGGGATAAAACGTTACATGGTGGAACACCACTAATATCACCTTGGAACAGATGTCTCGAAAAGAAACAGTGTGTCGTCAGCGTAAACAACTGTAAACAAAATTAAACAGCTCACAATGCAGCCCTCAGCTCCCTGAGCCAAACCAGGATTTTGGCACACAAAATGCAATAGCCTCCCCAAAGAAAAAAATGGAGGGAACTACCATGCAATATCGCTCATTTGTCATTCCTTGTATCTTGTTTGTTGTCATCTCCCTGGGAAGCTCAGCTATTGCCTCTCAGTCACGTACACAAAAAGCTTATGATTTGTTGCTGCGCAAAGGTTACATTCGTTCTTATGACGAAAACCGTGGTCCCTCTTCGGCTGAACCCACTCCAGAAGTCATGGCCATCTTGAACAAAGCCCTAGACTCTTTCGACTTTTCTGCAGCAAATGCCATCGCCTTTCTCCATAAAAATGGACATCCCATCGATTGGGCAGCGCCAAGCTCTGAAAAACAATCAGATACGCAAAAAGAAGAGGAAGGCCCCCAAGGACAGCTCCGACACATCCTCGAACAGCTCTACGGAGCCAAAGGCGCCGGTTATATCGCAGAAGAGAAAGCTCTCAAAAACGCTTCTTTGAACCGCGAAATTGCTGAAGTCTATCGTGTAACCGAAAAAGCAGATGCCGGTGATGGTTGGTACAGCGTCACCCTAGAAATAGGCACCATCGAGAGAAAATCAACGACCATCCCCCTCATGGTGAACATTCACACGGGTCAAACC
>CAZXTJ010000425.1:0-7163 GCA_964643655.1 uncultured bacterium | reverse complement strand
ATTTGTTATCTTCGGGCCGGGAAGTCAGTCCAAAAAACTCTTCCAGGTAGATCAGAGGTACTACTTCATCACGAATTGTGACGACGCGTTGGTTGTTAATCGTATGAATTTGTGTGTCTTTGAGAGTCACCGTTTCTGCCACTGTAGACAGAGGAATTGTGAATTTCTCATCACAGACACGGACGAGCAAACCTTGAATGATGGCCAAGGTAAGGGGCAGCTTGATTTGTATTGTCGTGCCCACATTTTTTTCAGATTTGATCTGAATGTCACCCTGCAATTTTTCAATGGTCTCTTTGACTACGTCCATACCCACACCACGGCCAGAAACATTTGTCACTGATCCTGAAGTGGAGAAACCGGGCATAAAGATGAAACTGTTGATTTCAGCAGGTGTCAATTTGGAAGCAGTCATTGGATCGATGAGACCCTTTTGAATTGCTTTTCTTTTGACCCGCTCTGTATCGATACCAGCACCATCATCAGCTGTCTCGACGATAATGTGGTTACCAGCATGTTGCGCCCTGAGTAGGAGAATGCCCTTTTCGGCTTTACCCAACCTTTTGCGCAGTTCTGGCGATTCAATACCGTGGTCGAGACAGTTTCTAATGAGGTGCATTAGTGGATCGCCAATCTCATCGATAACTGTCTTGTCCAACTCAGTCTCTGCACCTTCAATGAGGAACTCGACCTTTTTACCCAAATTTTTCGAGAGATCACGAACGAGGCGAGAGAAACGATAGAATACCTGGCCAATTTGCACCATACGCACCTTCATGATGCCTGCCTGCAAATCAGAAGTAATTCTGTCGAGTCCTTGATTGAGCTCTTGAATGCCCAAACGGAGGCTCTCTATATCACTGTTTTGCTCGAATTCGCTGTAGACCTGGTTGAGCTGCGTCTTTTTGATGACGAGTTCTCCAACCAAGTTCATCAAAGAATCAAGCCTGTCCACGGTGACTCGGACTGTGGGAATGCCAGCCTTGCGCTCTTCTGGTGTGCGCGGCTTGGAAGGCGGCAAAATCGCCGAAGCCGTTTCCACAGTCCTATCGAGAGTAGGTGGTTCAGTTTCCAAGGAGACGATATCAAGACCATCCAGGGAAATGGGCCAGAAGGATGTTTTGGAGATTTCCTCGGCCAACAACAACTCACGGAGCTGGTTGATCTCTTTCTCTGTAGCGATGACCAACTGGAGTGTGCCCTGGAATTCACCTTCTTCCAATTCATCTTTTGTTGGGCTAGAGAGGACTATACGGCTCATTTCGCCCATGTAGTTCATCACCGTGAGCGAACGTAACATTGACTGCGCTTCAGCGTTGGTGAACTGAACCCGAATCTCAAAGACATTCAGGTCTTGATTGATTGACTCTATGACTGTGTTTTTCTGATCCTCATTGAGGTGTTCGACTAGTCGGCCACCCTCTTCTGGATCTTCCTCTACGAGCTGCGCTTCGACTTTGGGCGTAGCTGGTGCAGGAGCAGCAGTTTTTGCTGGCTCATCAACGCTGCCCAGAAGCTTTTTGAGGAATTCTTCCTCATCGGTCTGAACGTCGCGCTGGGGCGTCATGGGCGTAGCTGCCTGTGGCTGGGTTGTCTGAGGAATAGTTTGTTGAGCAGGTTGCTGCAAAGTTGGTGGAACTTGCGTTACGGGCTGCTGAGCAGGTTGCTGCAGTGTAGGAGCAGGTTGCACGGGAGGGGGAGCAACCTGTGGTTGGACAGGAGCTGGAGCAACCCCTGGAGCCTGCGCTGTAATTGGCGGAGCAATAGCTGCAGGCGAATCTCCGAGATGTGATCCTGGAGCTATTGGTGTTAGTTCAATTTCTCTTGCTTCGCCAAAAGCCAAAATTGACTCAACCTCTGTGATAGGAGTTGGTGTGGCAAAGATGAGCTCCAAGACATCGTCAAAACGATCTTCTTCAATATCTTTCTCAGAAGGGCGTGTTTCAACAAGGTCACCAATATCCCGCAAATGATTGAGAACGAGGAAGGCTCGCACAGACTTCATGTCTATGTCTGGATCGAAGGTCATTCTAATGCGGTAATAATTGCTTCCATCGGCTGCAGGCATTGGCGCTGCAGGAGCAGCACCTGGTATTCCCAGCTCTGCTCGTAGTTGGTCTTCGGCAGATAGCTGTGTCTCTTGCGTAAAACCGTCGAGTCGCTGCATCACATTAACTGGTGCAGTAGGCTGAGCAACTTTGGGAGGAGGAGCTTGTTCTACTTCCAAGAAGGAGCGAAGTTTCTGCTCAGTACCCTTTATATCTAGATTGGCAGGAACTTCCTCTTCACCTTGAACACAATCAGCCAACACCCGAATGACGTCATAGGCGTCGAGAAAACTCTTGAAGACAGGATCGTTGATGAGGATGTTGCCATCACGAACTTCACCCAACAAGTCCTCAAAGGCATGAGCAACTGAAGAGATATGATCAAAACCCATCGTTGCTGCAGAACCTTTGATGGTATGGGCAATACGGAAGATTTCGTTGATTATCTCTTTATTGGTCGAATCCTGCTCGAGTTCGAGCAGGTCGGCTTGGAGCTCTTCGAGTTGCTCAAAGAGCTCTGCGCAATACTCGCCTATATATTCGCTAAGATCAATTTCCACTGTTATACGAGCTGATTTTTCTCTTCAAGTGTCAGTATTTTGTCCAAATCCAGGAGAATGAGTAGTCTATCACCGAGCTTACCCACTCCCTTGAGATACTCAGCTTCTATACCACCGATTATAGGCGGTGGAGGAGATAGTTTCGAGTCCTCAATCTCAATGACCTCAGAAACCTCATCAACAATGACGCCTACCATCTTAGTATCTATCTCTACGACGATGATTTTTGACTCTTCATTCAAGTCTGCAGCGCCCAAATTGAGCTTTTTCTTCAAATCAATGATGGGAACAATGTCACCACGAAGGTTGATGACACCTTCCACAAAATCTGGTGCTTTGGGTACGTTCGTTATCTCTTGCATGAGCTTGATCTCTTTGATCTTCAAGATATCGACGGCGTACTCTTCAGGACCGAGATAAAACCCGACAAGCTTCAGAGTATTCCCCTGAGGCTGATCTTTACCGGGTGTGAAGTCCTGGTTATGCATTATTTATTCCTCCTCGGCTGAGTCCCCATATTAATCATCGGCCGACTCCGCCCATAGCTTGATCGGACAGCAATTTAACCTTGCAGGCATTTTCCAAACTGCTGGTCAATAAAAGGCATCTCTCAATATTGGCACCAATGGCAAAACTACCATGTCCACGTATGACAACAATTGGGTTCTTGCGTAGCAAAGAAGGCAGTTTAGCAGCCACTTCCTCGGAAGATATGGCCTCATCAACAACGAGCACAGGTACTTCGGGCATATAATATTGGCCTTCTGCATCCACTGGAACAATCTCGTCTGTCATGAAAGAAATAGCCACGGCATGAGGTGGATGAGCGTGGACGATGGCTTTGGCTGACGTCTGTTGATAAATGGCTCGATGGACGACTAATTCTACAGAAGCCTGCCTCGCAGCTGCATCAACATAATGCAGAGAAGTTTCGACGAGAGAATCCCAAGTTATCCGGCCCAACTGTGAGCCAGATTTGGTGATACAGATGGTCGCTCCGTCACAGACACTCATGTTTCCCGAGTGACTGTTATTGATTCCCTGGCGGAAGAGATCTTCTCCGCATCGTTTGAATTCGTTTAGCAGACTACTCGTCAACATCCGACTACCTCACGGAGTCCTTTCTCATAAGGAGCCTTCAATACGCCTTTGTCAGTGATGATGGCCGTTATCATATCAGCTGGCGTCACATCAAAGGCTGGGTGAAGGGCTTGCACACCTTTGGGGGCTATCTGAACACCCTTGATGGCAGTCACTTCTTCGCTCGAGCGCTCTTCAATGGGGATTTGGCTGCCATCTTTTATTTCCAAATCAATTGTTGAAACTGGCGCTGCAACGTAGAAAGGAATGTTGTGGTGTTTACAGAGGATGGCCAATTGGTAAGTGCCAATCTTATTGGCCACGTCACCATTGGCTGCAATCCGGTCTGCACCAACAACGACCAAATCGACCATACCGCGGGCCATGAGTGAACCAGGCATATTGTCACAAATGAGGCGGCAAGGAATCTCCTCTTCATGGAGTTCCCAAGCAGTCAAACGTGCACCCTGCAAATAAGGGCGCGTTTCATCACAGTAAACTATCTCCACTTTGCCCTGTTCGTGAGCAGCTCTAATGACACCAAGGGCTGTTCCATAAGCTGCCGTGGCCAGAGCCCCAGCATTACAGTGAGTGATGATTTTGGCTTTTTCTGATACCAGAGTTGCTCCATGTTCGCCGATGGAGCGGCAATAGGCTTCATCCTCATCGCGGATAGCGCAAGCTTCTTGGACGAGTCGCTCATCGAGTTCATCAAAATTGTCCAACTCGTTGAGCAGTCTTTCCATTCTGTCGAGAGCCCAGAAGAGATTTACAGCTGTTGGTCGTGTTGCTGCCAACATTTCGCGGACAGCTGGAAAGGCTTCTCTGGCACCACTGCCTTTGCCACGTAATCCCAATGCAACACCATATCCTGCTGCCACACCGATGGCTGGTGCACCGCGAACGTTCATGTCACGAATTGTGTCTGCAACTTGTTCAGCAGTAGTGCAGGGGATCCAAGTGGTTTCACCAGGTAGCTTCAACTGATCTAATACGAGCAACTGATTGTCTTCCCACTTGAGCGGAACTATCTTCTCTGCCATCAGTCTTCCTTCACTTCTTCTTTGAGCATGTCATTGAAAGTATCCAAGACATTTTTCAATTCAATACGCAATTTACGTTTGGCTGTCTTCAACTGGCGGATTTCAGCCATCAAGTTGCGGACTTCTGCCCTTGCTTCGTCGAGAATTTTTTCACCGTTGAGCTCTGCTTCTTTAATGATGAGCTCTGCTTCTTTTTCGGCGTTGATTTTCATTTCGCCAGAAGTTTTTTGGGCAGATACCAAAGTTTGTTTGAGCGTTCGTTCGAGCTCGATATAGTCCTTCATTTGCTTCTGAAGCCGGAGAACCTGCTCTTTCAAATTACGGTTTTCCGTAAAGAGCAGCTCGAATTCGCGCCCCACCTTTTGCAAGAAGCCGTAAACGTCATCATTGTCCAAGCCGCCCAATTTGACTTTTTTGAAGCGGCGCTGCTGGATGTCTAGTGGTGTGATGTGCAGTGTTGCCATTGTGTTCCAGTCTAGAAGACGAAGCAGCTCGAACCAAGGAGCCACTTGATGATATCGATGAGGAGAAAGACAAATGCGGCAGACACATCTAGTTGGCCAACAGGAGGAACTACTTGGCGAACCTGCTTGAGCAGAGGTTCAGTAATCAACTCGAGTAGCGTAATCACCGGGTGTTTGGATCTTGGATAGAGCCAGGAAAGTACCATTCTGGCCAATAAACATACCTGGAAAGCGTTGAGCAGTAGTCTTAACAACCAAGCTCCAGGTCCATCGCCAAAAGGAATCAAAAAATGCATTTTCGCTTCCTACCCTCCGTGAAAGATACGAGAGCCTACCCGCACGATTGTAGCCCCTTCACGAAGGGCTATTGGATAATCATTGGACATGCCCATGGACAACGATGTGCCACTACCGTATTCCTGTGACAACTCCTCAGCCAGAAGGCGGAGATTGGAAAAACAGTGGCTGAGAACCTTTTCATCATCAACAAAAGGTGCCATTGTCATCAAACCACCAATCTTCAAACTTGGTAGAGCTATCAATTCTTTTATCTCTTCTTTAACTGAACTTGCTGTGAAACCAGCCTTACTCTCTTCGCCAGTAACGTTTACTTCCAGCAGAACCTCTACTGAGCCGATATTCTCTTCAGAGGCAACACGAGAGATAGCTTGGGCTAGACGAAGGGAGTCAACTGAATGAATCAGAGCAACGCGGCCAACTATCTTTCGCACCTTGTTGCGCTGCAGACGGCCAATGAAATGCCAGCGAATGTCAGATAAATCTTGGAGCGCATCCATTTTTGTGAGCAAATCTTGCACTCGATTTTCGCCAAAATCCCTTTGCCCAGTTTCGTAGGCAGTACGGATGACATCGGCAGTCACCGTTTTGGAGACAGCAACAAGTGTTGGCCCAGGGGGGCCAAAGGTGTTAAGTTCTTGGCGCAACTCTGACAACCGCTGTGCCAAATCAGAGGTCATTAACGCGGTCTCCTCTTGAAATTCCTTGAAGGCTAGGGACGCCGCATTATAATAGAGAAGGAACATGTCAGTCAACAGCAGCTCGTACGTCCTAATCGTACTCGTAACAGTACTCTTGGCGACAATGATGACAGGTTGCGGTGGTAGTGGACAACCGCCACACGTAAGCTACATCGTCGCCTCTAGTCGCCTGCGCCCTGATGGAGAGACTAGGCGACTGGATGTAGTCGTCGATTTGACCAATACAAACAACAAAGAGTATCGCAATCTGAAACTGACCGTTACCTTCATGGATCACACAGAGGCCACCTTCGAGTGGCCTGTGCTGCCTTCTTATGGACTCAAAGGTGGACACCAATCCATAGAACTGAAAATACCTGTCACTGCCAAAGACATGCTCGGCGGCTCCTTCGAACCCGTCACTGACCAGGCAGGGATAACGACACAATATGCCACTGAAGTCAAAGGAGCGGTCCTCATTTACAAAGAAGTGGGCGCTTCCAAGCATGAAAAAGAAATTGGTCTGGCAGTCTCAAAATGTATAAAAGAGACCTTTGAGCGCATTTCCAACAACGAGGTGAAACGGGATAAAATGCGTGAAAAACGACTCAATCGTTTGCGAAAAAGGGTCAAAGAAGCAAATAAATAGTCATTCGTCCTTCTTTTTTACCAAATTTGCCCAGGCAATTGAGCCTTTACCAAACTTTTTTGTGATATGATCACGTACTTCGTCGAGTTTGTCGTGTAAATCATCTTCTTTGCTTTGAAAAAGTGCCAACTGTCCTGTTTTTGTCTTGATTAAGTTGGAAACTTGGACGCCTAAAAGGCGAAGAGCACGTCCAGCCCGCTTTAGACGTTCATCAAGCAGGACTCTAGCTGCTTGGCGGATGTCATGAGTCCTAGCCGTTGGTGCCGTCAGACTCATAGACCTAGTGTGTGTGACAAAATCAGGATAACGAGCTTTGATTGATACTGTACGGCACACATAACC
>CAZXTJ010000424.1:0-7167 GCA_964643655.1 uncultured bacterium | reverse complement strand
GGCCATAGCCGTTGCAACGATGTGGCAGGCAAAACGACGCAAGGCTGATGGTCCTCCAGCACCCCTTCGTTCATCCAAAGATGAAACGAGGTGATGCAGGATTGAGCGAAAAGGTTTTTGCGGATTGGTGATTTGATCTATATAAACGAGAAGACCTTCAACACCCAAACTCTGTGCCAAGGTAGCAATGACGTGAGTCAAGCCACTCCCTCGCGGTCCACGGAGAACGACACATTGGCTCTCACAGCGGAGCTCGACCTCATCATAAATATCGCGAAGACCACTGCGGGCAACGCCTTGAATGGAAGGCACATCATCAACAGGTTGCCAAGGATGTTTGACTCTATCGTCTTGAAAGGGATTGAGCTCTTTTAATAAACGTTTATATAAGGCTTCGTCTCCCATAGTCTTCCTTTAGGTAACGGCCTGCTCAGTCTTTGGCGCATTCATAGTGAAAATCCGAACAACTCTGGCTAGAAGCAAAGTCAACAACCACACCAACAAAGTAATGGCGCTCGTACCCACTTCACTCCAAAAAAATGACTTACGTAAGACCTTTTCGGCAAATGGTTCCAAGAACCTGTCACTGAGCGAGACGGCAAAGTCCTCCACTCCCACTGTCCCATCTTTTCTCTGCCTTTTACCCAGATCTTTGATGAACTCATTGACCATCTTGGCTTTGCGACTTCCACCCAGTTTCGCAGCAGCTCCGAAAGCAGAATCGACTATGAGCTGGCGAAAAACACCAACTGTCGACAAGTCTGGTTTACCGTTAGCACCCTGACCTGCCAATCTTTGTTGTGCCCTTTTGAGCAGTTCAGTTGCTTTCCCTTCAAGACTTTTCACGTCTTTCATGGAAACTCTATAAATGCCCTTAGTCTTTTGGGCCACATTCTGGCCCAGTTGTTCTACCAAAACTTCGAGGAGCGTGGGAGCCAAAACATCTCCAGCACCTTTGGCCGCCGTCTGGATGACCTTCTCTCGTTTCAGCATGTGGACGAGAGAACGCTCGAGGCCCACCATTCCTCCGGCTGAACCAAAAGCCAAAGCCCCTGCAACTATCCAAAGAAGAGCTATGGCGCTCTTGAGCCACTGATCCCAAGAAAAACCGAAATCCAGCCACCCTCTGTGAGATGAGACTTTGTAAAACAAAAAACTGACGACCAAACCCAGCAAAGCAAAGCCTAGTGCCCATCCTACAGCTGACAAAGCAAAGTCGGCACCATAATCGCGCAGTAAACGCCACAAAAGTGAAGCCATTTTTTACCTCCCAAATTTCATTATAGTGTTAAAATCTCTACAACCTAAAAGGGGGTATTGATGACAACAGACAATTGCTCAATAGAACGAGACAGAGCAATCTTGGAAAATTGCACCTTGTTCGAGGGAATAGGAAACGTTGCTCTTTCTGATGTGACACCATCATTGGAATGTCTTCCTTTTGAAGCAGGCGGACACGTCTTCCTCGAAGGAGAAAAGGGTCTGGCACTGTTTATCATCGCTGAAGGCAGCGTTAGAGTAACCAAAAGAATGCCTGATGGCCATCAAGCTGTTGTTGCTCAATTAGGAGCTGGTGACGTTTTTGGAGAAATGGCTCTTGTCACTCATGCTCCACGCTCTACTGACTGTGAATTCGAGACAGCAGGAAGACTGTGGCGATTGCCCAGAGAAGCCTTTGATAAACTACGCGATGCGACTCCTACTGCTTATGCGCAAATATTGCGAAATCTCGGCCGCACAGTGTGTAAACGCCTCTCGCGAACAACTGGGGAAGTGTGCAACTTGGTCTTCGATTTAAAAGTTGCAGCTAGCGAGAAAAAAGGCTTGGAAGAAAAACTTCAGCAGAGTAAAGCAGGGCTCGAGAAAGTGGTCACTGGCCTCGAGCGACCAATATGCAAAGATGAGGAGGAGTGAACAAATGGAAATGACATTCAAGACACTACGTAAATGTTCGCTCTTTCGCGATTTGGACGAAAAAGCCTTTGACGTCTTGTTGCCCCTCTTGGAAGAGGTTGAATTCGAAAAAGAGCAAAATGTCTTTGATGAAGGTGGCCAAGGAAGAGCCCTCTATTTCATCGCCCAGGGAATGGTTCGACTGCGCCGCAAGGGACGCTTCGACTCAGACATAGCACTAGTTGACCTCAAAGAGGGCGAAGTCTTCGGAGAAATGTCACTCATCAGCGAAGCACCTCGTTCAGCCAGTGCTGTCACACGCCTGCCTACTGTGTTGTGGAAATTGCCTGCAGAAAAGTTTGCATCTTTGGAGGAAGGCTCAATAGACGTTTACACGACTGTATTGCACAACCTCAACAGCGTGATGTGCTGGCGTCTCACAAATGCCACGACAAAAGCTGTACGTGCCCTCGAAGACGTTATCCAAGCAGAGGCGAACAACACTCAAATGGAACAGCGATTGAAACAGAACCAGAGTGGTCTAGAAGGCCTATTGTCAACTCTGAGAGAGTCTGGCAGACGCATCTTTGATTCTTTGGGGATCTGATTCTCATGGGGAGAGTTATGGACGATCAGAGCGCCATTCTAGAGTTATCCATTTTTAAGAGTCTTGTCGAGTCAGGTGCCTTGGTAGGCTCACCAGAGGAGCTCTATCAGTTGCTCGATACAATTATGGATGCAACGAATGAGGTTTTTGACGCTGAAGCTAGCTCACTGCTGCTCGTTGAAGAAGAGACAAACACCGTCTACTTCAAAATAGCTACAGGTGATAAATCTGAGCTCGTCGAAGGAGTTCATCTCGAGATGGGTGAAGGTATTGCCGGTTGGGTAGCCGAGAGCGGTGCACCTTTAGTAGTCAACGACCCTGAGGGAGATCCCAGGCACGCCTGGTTACTGGCTTCAATCATCGACTTCAAAACTAAAAACATACTCTGTGTTCCCATGAAAGACGAAAACAAAGTCACTGTTGGAGTCATAGAGGTCTTGAACAAAAAATCAGGTCCCTTTACACCTGATGATAGGCAAGCTCTACAGTTGCTTGCTCGTAAATTGGCCCCTGTAGTTTTACAAGCACAAGCAAGCGCAAAAAAAGGCCAGCAGTGCACATAGGCACTACTGACCCAGGGGAGGCTTTTAGAAGTCTGCTAATTCATCGTCGTCGAGAGCAAAGATTTGAGGGGGCATGAATTGATTTTCCTCTTTCCTCTCTCGTGGCGCAGGTGGAGCAAAGCTTTGAGATATATGGCGCCGTTCATGGCCATAGGCCTCTACAGATGGTCGTTGGATGGGTGATTTGTTTTCATTCCGGCTTCTGAAGCTATTATTCTCTCCTCCGACTAATTCTGACAACTCACCAACGAGTCTATCGAGTTCGACTGCTTGTGCTGACAGCTCTTCTGAGGCTGAGGCCGTTTCTTCAGCATTGGATGCATTTGACTGAGTAACCGTATCCATCTGAGCGACAGCGCTATTGACCTGTTCAATTCCTTGGGCTTGCTCTTTACTAGCGGCAGATACTTCGCTTATCACATCAACGACCTGACCAACTTGTTGAGTAATTTCACTGAGAGCCTTTTCAACGTCACTAGAGGCAGTCACACCTGCATCAGCATTTTTCAATGCGCCTTCGATGAGCTCTGCAGTATTTTTAGCAGCTTCAGCACTCCGTTGAGCCAAGTTACGTACCTCTTCAGCAACGACTGCAAATCCTTTTCCAGCTTCACCTGCTCGAGCAGCTTCAACAGCAGCATTGAGAGCCAAAAGGTTTGTTTGGAAGGCAATCTCATCAATAGTTTTTACAATCTTGGCCGTTTCATCTGATGAATGTTTGATGCGTTCAATTGTCTCTGCCATACGGACCATGGCATTAGTACCGCGACCAGCAGCCTGACTGGCATCACCTGCAAGGTCTGTTGCTCTTTGTGAGTTATCTGCATTCTGTTTGGTCATAGAGGTCATCTCTTCGAGGGAAGAGGAAATCTCTTCTAGTGACGAAGCTTGCTCACTTGCACCTTCAGCCATCTGTTGACTAGCAGATGATACCTGACCAGAAGCAGATGTAGTTTGCTCGGAGGCTTTGGAGAGACTATCGATTACGTCTGACAATCTCATGATGATTGAACGACCAATGACTATAGCCAAGAAGATACCAGCCAGAGCTGCGATAAAGCTAAATCCGATAATGGTCATTTGGATAGAGCCCATGGCCTGCTTTGTCTCTTCGTCTTGTTTTTTGGCAATATCAAAGGCTTTGTTGTTCAGCTGACCAAGCCCTTTCTGCACCTTCTCGAGGTTCGCTTTAGTGGAACCTTCAAAAATCGACTTGGCCTTTTTCATTCCTGCCAACATCTTCTCAGCTCGGTCATTTACTGCGTAGAGAGCTTTTCTCGTATCAGCCAACGCAGGCAGAGTCTCTTTGACGAACTTTTTGTGAAGGGAGTTTATCAACTCACCATGTTTGCCTTCGAGCTCAATTGCACTCGCAATGTGCTTCTTGACTTTATGGAGAGAGTTTTCAGTCTCTTTACGGAAAATGTTTAGAGCTTTGTCTCTCTCTTCGAGTGCTAGAGCCTCTTCGATGCTCTTTGCTGAACTGTGCAGTTTTTCATGAGGTTCGTGGCAGGCCAGCAGAATCTGCCCCAACTCACTATCTTTCTTAATCTCTCCAGAAGCAAACAGCTTAGCAACCATACGGCCAAAACCGCATTTGGTGTGGTCCAGCTGTACTCCTAGCTCCTTTTTGCCATTGATGAGAGCTTTGGAGACCTTTACGGCCCAAGCATTGTGCGCATTCAATCCCTGAAGGAGATGTTCGTGCAAATCTCCATTGGATTGTTTCCAATTGTCCTTAATCTCGATAACTGATGAATGAAGACGATGATGGGGCTCTTTCAGCGCATCCAGGAGTCTACCCAGTTCTGGATCGGAAGCCGCAACTTGCTGGCCCTTGACTCCATAAAGAAACTTACCTAATGAACATTTGTGATCATCTGTTTGCACCTCCAGTTTTTCGCGATTTGATGCAAAGAGATCAAAACACTTGTTGGCCCAATTGAGGTGAGCAACTTCCATCTTTGATAAAAATGCTGGCAAGGTCTCGTCTGCTTGACAAAAACACTCTTTGATATCGATTGCCGACTTGTGCAATTGAGCATGGGGCTCTTCTAAACCAGCCAATACATCTGAGATACCAGGGAGTTTGTCTTCGGCTCTTTTACGCTCATCACTGTAATACCACTTGCCAAAAGCGCATTTATGGGGATCTGTCTGAACAGCCAATTCAGTTACCTTATCATCATTGATAAGACCACTCACCTTGTTGGCCCAATTCAAATGATCAACTTCACGTTGAATGAGGGAGGCCCTAATCTGCTTAACCTCACCAGCTCGCTCTGAACTAGACACCAGTTCACCCAAGCCGTAGTAAGCCACGCCTGTGATGACGAGCATCAAGAACAAGACGACAGAGAAGCCAATACCGATGCCTCGTTTGATGTTTGTGTTTCCAAGCATTCAACTCTCCCTTTCCCAGCAAGTGATTGTTATTCCTTCTGCCAAAAGGCAAGAGATGTACCAAAATAACCATGTCTTAATTGTCCTACCAAAAACCCTTCTCAGTATTGATTTTGAGAACATTATGTAAAAAGCAGTACTACTGCGGCTATGGGACAATGCCCAAGTATTCCGCCTGTTCCTATAGTGTTTATCGCTATTACTATATTCTCGACTTATTTTGTCGGGTTTATGTAGAAAGAGGTGGCTGCGCCATGGCTTTTGTGCCTGCTAAACTGCCCCTATGTTGCGCTGCATCTTATTTGATCTATATGGAACTCTCGTTGAAATCGAAACCAACGAAGGTGATGAGCGAACGACCATAGCTTTTGCTGCCTCGATGGCGGCTCGTTTTGGTGATGATGTGGAAAAACGTGAGTTGTCATCACCCCTTTTTAAAAAGATGCAAAAAATGGGAGTTGGTTTACCAGATGAAAAAGAACCCAATTTACGTCCTTTGTTAGAAGACCATCTGGCTTACCTTTTGAATAGAACTCCTTCAGAGTGGGAACTTCGAGAATGTGGAGTTGCATTCCGCGCAGCTTCGCGACGGCAGTTAGCACTTTATCCAGGCACATTGGCTGCTCTGCTTGAACTGAAAAACCGTTTTGCCGTGGGTTTGGTCTCTAATGCTCAAGAGCTTTTCACTCGATCTGAGCTACAACTGCTTGAACTGGAAGGGCTCTTTTACCCCGAACTCCTCTCGTCAGAAGTTGGCTTTCGTAAACCCTCCAAAGAGATCTTTCAGAAGGCACTGGAGCTCGCTGATGTAAAAGCCAATGAGGCTTTATATGTAGGAAACGATCCTTTTGCCGACATTGATGGCGCTGCAGCCCTGGGGATGTACACCTGCCGTGTGAGAGATCCCATATTCGAAGGCCTCTACAGTAAAAGTCCACCATCACTACATGTAGAACGCGTTTCTGAGTTACCACTGTTACTTTGTGGCCAGGAGGTTCCCAAATGGGTCACTGGAGATTGACCATAGTGATTTTTTGCCTTTTCTCTTTCCTATCTGCTTGTTTTGCAACAGAACTCAAACTGGAAGATGCAATAAGCCAAGGACAAAAACTCTTCAAAGAAGGTAAAAAAGAGGAAGCCGCCAAGGTAATAAATAAAAGCCTCTCCGAAGACCCATCTGTCAGCGACAAAGAAAGAACGCAGTTTGGTGACTGGATATATTTCACATTCATCTTGCGAGAAACATACGACGAAGTAGCTGGCACTCCAACTACGGCTGTGACCTTCAGAAAACGCTTTAATGTTCTCAGGGGTTTCTATAAAAAGACTCCGAAAAACATGCGCGAAAAGCATTCACTAAATCTCAAAGAATTTTACCGAATTTACGTAAAGTTCTCTCGCCACAAAACCCTCGCCTGCCGCCTTCTGGACAAAGAGTATAGAAAAGCCATCAAGTTGGTTGATGACACTCTGGGAGTAGCAAAAATAAAATCGTCTCCTGATTCTTTGGTGAAATTCAAAACTCGTTCAGCCACAATCTTATATTTCAATGATGCTCATCAGTTGGCCCCTGTAAAAGACGAGTTATCTATTCGCGGTGGAGTCGCTAGAGTCAAAACCGTAGTGGACGCAGTAAGGAAAGAAAACAACGAGACTGTAGTCATCTTTGGTGGCGACCTGGCTGGAGGCACTCTCTTTGGT
>CAZXTJ010000423.1:0-7179 GCA_964643655.1 uncultured bacterium | reverse complement strand
CCGCCGGGCCTCACTAATTAGTCGCTTGAGAAGCGGTACAATCCACGGGTCAATTGGCGGTACATGTAGTGCAATCCATGGTCATGCGGCCAAACGATGAAGTTTGTTCGACAATTCCACCTTTGCCCTTTTGAGTTGCCGTGCTGTCTGTCCCGCGCTTTTGCCTGTTTCCCTTGAGATCGCCCTCTGTGTTTTACCGTCAACAATGACTCCTTTGATGACTTGATAGTTCTCGTCATCGAGGGAGTAGATCGCGGCCTCGACCTTGGCTCTCTTCAGTCGCCGACAGACTTCTTGGAGAGTGGGGTCGCCATAATACCTGACCTTGTGTCTTGAGCCCGACCTACCGGTCTTGTGGGAAATAGGAGGTAAGTGGTCAGCATAGATGTCACTGCGCAACCGAGTCTTCTTCTCACCTTGAACATGCTTTGGTCTTTGACCCCTCGAGCAATAGAGTACTGTTTTACTCGTTGCATCGAAATCGTCCATAGTGTCAGATAGCTCCGACCTATCTCTCTTTCTCCACAGATCTGCGACCTTGTTCGAAGCAACTTTTCGCAACCATGCTCTCTCATTTTCTATCACTACGCCTGAGCGAAGTGCTTTGTGTAGAGCCTCTGAAACAATAGAGAGGATTTCCTCAACCATTAGATCTGCACTTTTGTACGTAATGGTTGGATAGAACCAATTGCACTGAGGACATTTGGCTCTATTGCTCTTAAATCTGTGGCCACATAACCCACACATTGTGTGTTTTGGTCTTTCGCCAGTGCATTCAGGGACGACGACTCCTTCAAGGTGAAGACGTCTAGCGACAAGCTGCCTAAGTGACGCCCTGTTTGCGATCCATATATCCTCAATACTCTTTGAGATTGGGGCGGGGTCACTGGCTGAGAGTTCAATCTTCTTGCGCACAGGCCTTTGAGAGAAGCCTTTCGTTGAGCTGGAGCCTGCAAGCCAATCCTTCCTTACCATTTGATCAAGTTCTGACTGACTGTTCACAGCCCCACCTCCCAATTTGGCAGCTCTCCATCAACTAGATTGTTCTGCCGGTCATAAAGTGGCTTTGTTGCTCGCTTCAGTGAGGCATTTAGGTGTCTCTGCAGGTCGTTGGCAGCCGGACCAGTTAGGACCAATGGACCGCCAATGCCTAGAATTCGATCAATGGCTTCGGTAGGTCTTTTGCTGGATGGTTTGGCCAAGGAGGGGTTATTGAAGAGTTCGTGGGCATAGTCTCGCAAAGAGATAGGGGAAAAATGATAATCAGGTTTGCTCAACAAGGCCCCAATGAGCTGGTAGCCAATCAAATTGGGATTATTGGCTTGGATCTCCTGGCCTTGCCAAATGATCAGCCAGCCATCTTCAACTTTGCGCCAAAGGAAGCGAGGTGACTCGATGGACTCTTGCTCTAAAGGTGGGTCAAATCGATGCAGGCAGGGTATTTGGTTAGCAATAGCTCTCTGAATGGTGGCCTCTCTCGAGCATAGGTCAGAAAAAAGCCTCTTGAATATTTGAGTAGTCACATCTTGTGGAGTGATCTGTATTGTTTGGCCATCTGCCTGTACACCGTTGGCAACCAGCAGCAATCGATGAATATGTTTGCAATCCTCTTTGCTGGTGGCAGGAATAAAAGAAGGTGGAGCACAAAGAGCTGCCTTTAGGTGAATAGTGAAGGACTCGAAGGTACCATTTGAGCAAAACTGGTGTTTGCTAAAGAAGAACCAGCTATCTCTGTTGTTCTTGTAGAATTTGGCCAGCTCATCTTGGCAGCTGATTAGGTCCAGCCCCACTCTCACATCCTGCCAACCTCGGGGAAGCTCACCAAAGCAACCAAGGCGAGAGTGCTCTCAGCCTTTTCGAGTAGGGAAATGATCGAGCTGAACAGCATGGAAGCTGTTTTGATTTCCGCCATGTCTCTCTTAAGAGCTGCCCACTGGGCACCTTGCGTCCAACTTCAAAGCGCCCAATGAGCAAAAGGAGATATCTTGCAGCCCGTCATGGTTGGACGAACGGGCAAATACTTTGAGACGTATAGATAAAATTATGCGCGCAACGGTCGTCTGTTTTGGGTGAGAAGTATTAAACCGCTTGTTACTTAATTACCTGCCGTGGCAGGGGCTCGCTTGTGGAGCAAGGGCGCTCCGATTGTACTGTCATGGTATCAGCCAGCCATGACTCTGTCAAGCTCTTTCTGTTCTAGAGCCACTTTCAAGGCCTTCAGCTGTACCGCTTCTCTATATATGCCAATACATCACTAAGCTTGTATCTACCTCGAGCAATGTTGAGTTTAGGAAGAAGACCCTGTTTGGTCAGTCGCCATATAGTCATTCGAGACACATGAAGTATATCTGCCACTTCTTGAATCGTGAGCAACCTATGCTGACTGATATCTTGCTTGTCACCCATCTTCATTATTTCCTCAACCCTTCGTCATCGCTTTAATACAGCTCTTTACATCATCTGCAGAGAAGCGGACAGCTCTGCCTACTTTGATCTTGCGTAGTTGCCCAGAATTCGCCAGTCGGTGAATAGTGATTCGGCTGCACTGCAAAATCTTGCAAACCTGTCTAATGTTCAAGAGTTGGGGCATCTTGGTCTCTGTGTGCTCGGCTGGCAGCTCCTGCCCTTCGATATAGGCAAGCACGTCTGACAACCTGAATCTTCCCTTGTCAATCTGGAGCATTGGTATTTTGCCCTCTTTGACGATTTCTAGGGCCTTTGGCTTTGTGACCTTAAGCATTGCAGCCACTTCTTTGATGGACAGTAGCTGGTAAGGGATCTGCTCAGTCTTCTTTGTCATGCTTGTCCTCCTGACTATCTATGTAAGCCAGCACATCAGAAAGGCGATATCTGCCACGCGCTATGCTGAGTTTGGGAATGTGGCCCTGCTTAACAATCGTATAAGCCGTCATTCTGGAAACCCTCAGCAGATCTGCCACCTCTTGGATGGTTAGAAGCTGATGTGGATTGGGACTTTCTGGTTTCTCTTTCATGCTGGCCCTTCTTCTGGATTCGATTGCGTCAATTGCCCCCAACAATGCGCAACATTCAAAAGCTTGAATATTCACGAGATTGGCTTATAATGAGGGTGTCAACAGAGACCAACAACGAGCAATACTGCCTGATAGGGACTCAAAATCCAGTGAGCTTTTCGCTCGTGTGGGTTCGAGTCCCACCTCCGGCAATAAAGGGTCTCGTCAGAGACCCTTTTCTCTTTCCTCGGAGGAAAAGATGAACTGGGAAACGCTGCGGAAGAACACTTCAGCTTTGAGTCTTTTGGCAATGTTGGTCATCCTTCTCACTCTCCTATCTAAACCTTATTTGGCCACAAATGTGCCTCTCATTTCAGATGAATTCACTGAAATCCACTTGGGAGCGCGGATTTCTCGTGGTGAATTGCCCTATTCGGCCGCTTGGACCTATGAAAAAACACCTGGTCTCTCTTTTTACCTAGCCCTTCCTCCCATTTTGTTCAGCGATGGCCCTTCTATCGTCTTGTTGGCTCGTTTGTCCATGTTGCCAATCGCTCTTTTGTTACTGATTGCTGTTTGGAAAACGGCCCTTGAGCTTCGAGGAAGAGATGCTGCTTTTTTTGCTCTCATCTTCCTCTGTTGCTGTACGACCTTCATTGACCGCTCTTTTCGAATGCGTACAGATCTGGTGTCGACGACATTTTGGGCTTGGGCTCTTTATTTCCTTCTCGCCAAAGGTAAAAAGTGGTCTTTTTTGAAGGCCTCCATATTATTGGCCTGCGGGTTTTTGTTCACACAAAAGGCTGTGTATTTCGCTTTTGCAGGTTTTCTTCTCTGTTTCCTAAAATCTGAATGTTCGAAAAAAAGAGCTCTAGCTGAGTTTGCAACTGGTATGACCATCACCTTTGCTTTGTATCTGCTCTTTTTCACTCTTTGTGGTCTGGGATGGCAGTGTATTGCCATAAACTTTCGAGCGGCCAAGGTTGGAGTATCACAATTTTACTCCAACTACAAATACAGCATGACAGAATTCCTTCGCAGCCCCGCTTTTTGGTTGGCGGCTCTTTTGGGTTTGTTTTCTGAGTGGAAAAGAAAAGCGAGATCTTTGGGGCTCATCATCGTTTCGGTGCTTCTCTTTGCCCTCACTCTCAACCATGGCAGTAAATGGCCCTACTATTACCTCAAGCTTTTACCCACTTGCGCTCTTTTAGCTTCCTTCCTCTTTGCTGATCTCTTGGTTTTACTAAAAAGCAAGTTAGGCCCCCAAAAAGGCGAATATATAGCTCTTTTGGCAGTTGTCCTACTATTCATCTGCCCAGCCCTTTGGCGCTTCAAAACATACTGGCATGGGCAAGCTTTGATGGATTACCAATTGGCAACCATTACCTGGGTCGAAGAGACGACTGAACCCGATGATGCCTTTTTCGATGGTGTTGGAACTGTGCCAACGAGACCAAGAAGTTATCGAGACCTTTTTGTCAGAGATTTGATTGCTTATGGCCAAGGCCTTTTGCCTGACCTCATCGAAATCTTGAAACGTAATGAGTGCAAAGTACACATTCTCAACTACCGATCAAACAATCTACCTCAAAAAGAGAAAAACTGGCTGAACGAACATTTTGTCCACGACTGGGGAAACATCTTTGTAGCTGGAGCTGAGATTGTTCTGAGAGACAAGTCGGTGGCCGAGAAATTCGAGCTTCATTGTTCTGGTAATTTTCTTCTCGAACACAGCGTGAGAAATGCTTCAATCATTGTTGATGGGCAAAATTATCAAAGTGGCAAAAACCTAAAGCTCGACAAGGGGATACATGTCGCAAAATCTGACCGGAAAGGTCGGATAAAACTGCGCTATCGCGCCCTGGGGAAAAAAGCTCCACAATACAGACCTAGGGCAATAACCCGTATTTACGCCCGTTACGAAGATTGACCAAATTTTTTTCTCTTTACCCAAAACTTTTTCATAACAAAAACAACCAAGTGGAGTTAGATTATCTGTCTTCTAAATTGCAGGGGGATGACTGCCACGAGTTGGGGTAAAAGGGCGAAAGGAGGGCAAGCACCGTTGTTGCTCTTCGTGCAGTCGTAGTCACATTGATTTTTCACACTATTGAAAGGTATCAAACATGCGAACAAGAACATTCTGCCTACTACTCGGACTACTACTCTTTGTTTCTGCTACAGGCCTCCTGGAAGCACGTCCAATCAGAATCAAAAAGATCACTAAAGCTTCTCAATTCAAACGTCGCCAATCTCCTCGTTTGGTAATCAAACCCGTAGAAATCAAACCTATGAACCTCGTTGGCGGCATGAACCTAGCGGCAGCGAGAAAAGCTGTAGAAGAAGCTATCAAAAAGGTAAAAGGCGAAATCAAAGATCAGCAGACTTTGCTCAAAGGTTACAAACAGCGCATTACCAAAATGAATCAGAGAGTAACTGCTCTGCTGAAGGAGAAAGCAACTCTCGTTGCTCAGCGCAATTCCATTCAAGAAGAGCTCAATGTACTCAGGGGTATCTCTAATCCTTCTCAGCCAATTCTCGACTGTATTGCTGAACTCGAAGGTGATTTGGCCCAAGCCAACGACCAAATCAAAAATATTGATGCCGCCATCTTGAGCTACAAAAATCGCATGGCTTTCATCAAAAAAGTTGGTGCCGGTGCTGCTAAAAACTTGAAGAGACTGCAGAGCTCACTCAAACACTTGGAGAACGCACGCAAATCTCTTGGTTTCATCAAAATCGAAAAACCAAAACCTGAGTGGAAAAAACTCCGCCGACTGGTAGCGAAAAAACGAAGAGTAAAAAGAGGTCGCCGTTAAGACCTATTGTCATTAGAGACCGGGCTCGTTGAGCCCGGTCTTTTATCTTCTTTTGCCTTTTCCAGTGTAATAACGCTCGGAAGTGCGACCAACATCATCAATTGCTGAATAGTTGATACCGGCACCAACTATGGCTCCAATAATGGGAACAGAGCGTGCCGTACTCTTTTGAACGAGCTTGAGACCTATGCGGGTGGCAACTTTGTTGAGCAGCTGGCGAGTTGCCGTGTTCATACAGCGGTCACCTACATTGGAGAGTTTAATTCTCTCTAGATCTCTTCTCGAGCGCCTATCTCCTGAGACGACGCTGAGCACCGATAGAATGTCTATCATGCTTTGGAAACTGCCACCCAAGCGGCCATAAACTGCGCCGACTTCCACAACTAGAATGCATTGGTAACGTAGCAAAGTTGCCAAATCAACGGCTGTCCCAATAGTCAGAGTTGCAATGGTCCCCAGAATGGGAATATTGGCAGGTAGAGCTGTCAAACCACCAATGAGACCACTGCGTAGGGCTTTTTCTCGAATGAGTACTCCAACAAGGTCAGTATTTTCATAACCCGTGTTTTCCTCACGTAATCGAGAAATCTTGTCTTCCACGCTCTCTGTGTCAAGCTGGTCGACAACGAGTTTGATTGTTTTCCAAAGTAGACTTTTCTCGTCAGTCTTTGGACTATCTTTTTCTCTGTCTTTGTCTCTTCTCGAGCGGCTACCCACTGCTGTCACCTCATCTTCGACATCGTGGCATTTGCATTCATCCTATTGTCATGATACACCACCCTTATGTCTACAGATGAGAAGAAGGGCTTAATAGCCACCATAAATCGCTGGGATCACGACGCAATGAACCGCGTCCCCTCTCCCACAGGTCTTTTGAAATACCTTGCTCTAGGCATTACAGCCTTTGGCAGCGCAGTTTTCACCCTGCCTGCTGAGATATTGGGCTGGTTTTTTGCAGGACCAATGCTCAGCCCTTGGTTTGGTTTGTCATTGTTGGCAGACGTTCCTGGTCACCTGATTGTCATCGTCCCCTTCAGATATGCATTCAAACGGGAAAGGCCTACTCCCTTTACAAAAGCTCCCCTTGGCTTCGACCAGTGGAATATCTGGTCTTTCCCCTCTGCCCATAGCCTGCGTACTTGGACTCTGGCCACTATCTGGTCTTTTGGGGTCCCAAGCTATTGGTATGTCTTTGTCTTGATTGCATCCATCATTACTGGTACGCGGATTGTCCTCCGACGCCACTTTCCCTCTGACATCATCGTCGGTTCTCTGCTGGGGATAATACTGGGATACGCAGTAGCCAACATTTTCCCCACGGGCATAAGCTGCCCCTGGATCTAATCTAGCAAATCCATCAGATTTGTCTCTATGATGAGGACTTTACT